>JAJYPY010000051.1 GCA_021794995.1 Actinomycetes bacterium
GCCGGTGAGCTCGTCGCCCCTGCGTCCGTGACGTGACCAGCGCGACAGAGTCCCCCTGCGACCGACCGTCACGGGCCGTGGTCGAGGACGCGGCGATCGAGTGGGGACGGAGGGATTCGAACCCTCACTGGAGGCGGTTTAAGCGCCCTGCCTCTGCCGGTTGGGCTACGTCCCCCGTGACAGTCTTGCCGCTCGGCGCGCCCAGCGAAGATGTGCCCGAGCAAGGTTGCCGGCAAGGTGCCCAGCAAACTCCGGGCGTCACGATGTCCCTGGCCTCTCACGGCCGGGTCTCGGCGAACCGGACGAGGATGGCAGGTGGTCCCCTTCCCGCCTCCGTTCCGTCCGGTTCGCCGGAGGTCTGTGTCCCGATCGGCACTGCTCGGCGACCGTTCCTCGCATGGAACGCTCCAGCACGCACACCGCCCACCGCTCGGGACCTGCCGACGCTGCTGAGGGGATGTCGCCGCCTGTCGCGGCACGCCGCGTCGATCCCGGGCCGGTGCCCGAGGTGGTCGTGCGCGTCCTCGGGCCCGTCGACGTGCTCGGCGCGTCGCGTCCGCTCGCCCGCTCCTGGACGCTCGAGCTCGTCACGTACCTCGCGATGCATCCGCGCGGCGCGACCGCGGAAATGTGGACGACGGCTCTGTGGCCAGACCGCGTCGCTGCCGACCCAACGCGACATTCGACCGTGTCCGCGGCGCGCCGCGCACTCGGACGCGCCGCGCATGGTGCGGACCACCTTCCCCGCTGCAACGGACGGCTCCAGCTCGCACCGAGTGTGACCAGCGATTGGGCGCAGTTCGCCATGTTGGCCGCGACCAGGGGCGCCGGTGCCCCCGACGCCTGGCACGCTGCGCTCGAGCTCGTGCGAGGGCGCCCGTTCGACGGATTGCGGGGGATCGACTGGACCATCCTCGAAGGGTTCTGCGCGGAGATCGAAGGACAGGTGGTGGACGTGGCGCTCCGCCTCGCGCAGGACCATCTGGCGGCGGGCCGAGGTCGTGCCGCAGAGCTCGCAGCGCGGCGAGCGCTCCTCGTCTCTCCCTACGACGAGCGTCTGTACCGCATCCTTCTGATGGCGGCAGATCGCCAGGGCAATCCTGCGGGCGTCGAGACGACGATGGCAGAACTGGCGCGTCTCGTGGCGAGCGACACGAGCGAGACGGACGTGGACGACCGCTACGCGGCCAGCTCGGCGCGGGATCTCACTGTGTGCGTCCATCCCGACACGGCGGCCGTCTATCGATCGGTGAGCCTCCGCTGGAGGGCTCGGTCCCAGGGCACCAGCCCGGATACGTTTGCGTGCTGACATCAGCGCCGGCGGGTTCCGGTCGAGCACATGGAATCGCGCCGAGCTCCTGCAGCGGCCGCCGGATCGGCCTGCAATGGCGCAGTGTGCGAGCCTTCCGGGCGGTGGGGCGGCGCCGTGGGGTGTTGGTAGGGTGTCCCCCGCCATGCCGAGGAGCTCCAAGGGGAAGTGGGTCGCCCGCGCCGGTTCGACCGGCGGCGGCCGTACCTATCGCGGCCAGATGCCGGTCAACTGGTACGCGGCGCTCGTCCTCATCATCATCGTCGGGCTCGGCTCAGTCGTGTTCGCCCGCTACGAGTACCAGCGCGGCGTCGTCACGAACACGGTCCCCCCGACGAAGGGCGGGGCACCATGGTTCGCGGCCCTCGCGTTCGACATCTGCGGGACACAACGTCCGCCGCTCCCCTCCAACGCGATCGACACGGCGAAGCAGTCCTTCTACACGACAGGGAATGGGGTGATCACCATCTCGCCCAAGTCGACAGGCGCTGCCGGACACAACGCGGTGCTCGGAAAGTTTGTCTCTGGTTACAAGGGTCTCACGCTCACGGCGTCTGAGATCCGCATACCGCCGCCCACCCCCGCGCTTGCTCCCAAGAAGGGCAAGAAATCTGCTGGAAAAGGAGCGAAGACGTATCGCAACGGGCAACGATGCCCGGCCGGCACGAAGGATGCAGGGAAGAAGGGTGTCGTCAGCGTCAAGTACTGGCCGAGCGCGTTTTCCTCGAAGGAGAAGCCCGTCACTGCCTCCGGCGACCCGGGCACAGTGCGTTTCACCGATGACCAGTTGATCACCGTCGGGTTCGTGCCGGCGGGGACGAACCTCCCCAAGCCGAGCGGATCGATCGTCACCGCGCTCCTGAATGCGACGGCCGGCTCGTCCAGCGCGCCAAGCTCCACGCCGACCACGGCGCCAAGCTCCACGTCGACCACGGCGCCAAGCTCCACGTCGACCACGGCGCCAAGCTCCACGTCGACCACGGCGCCGACGTCGTAGGAGAAGTAGACACGGCCCGTGAAGGCAGTCGTGCTTGTCGGGGGCGAGGGGACCCGCCTCCGGCCGCTCACCTTGTCCGTGCCGAAGCAGATGCTCCCTATTGTCGAGCAGCCGATGATCGAGCGTGTGCTCGGCCAGCTCGCGTTGCACGGCATCGACCATGCAATCCTGTCGCTCGGCTACCTGCCGGACGCGTTCATGAGGGCCTATCCGGACGCGCTGGTGGCGGGCGTCCAGCTTTCCTACGCGGTCGAGCCGACGCCCCTGGACACGGCGGGGGCGATCCGGTTCGCCGCGCAGCAGGCCGGGATCGACGACACCTTCGTCGTGGTCAACGGCGACGTCCTCACCGATGTGGACCTCGGGGCCCTCGTATCGTTCCACCGCCGGCACCGGGCGGAAGGGTCGATCCACCTGTACCCGGTGCGCGATCCCTCCGCCTTTGGCGTCGTCCCGACCGACGCCGACGGTCGGGTGACGGCGTTCATCGAAAAGCCCTCTCGCCAGGATGCGCCCACCAATCTCATCAACGCAGGGACGTACGTGCTCGAGGCGAGCGTGCTCGACCGTATTCCCGAGGGGCGCCGTGTCTCCATCGAGCGCGAGACGTTTCCCTCGATGGTGCGAGACGGAGTGCTCTACGCCCTCGCAGACCAGTCCTACTGGCTCGACACCGGGACGCCTGAGGCGTACCTGACGGCGCATCGAGACCTCTTGGAAGGGAAGCGGCCGACGCCTCCTGCGCCCGCCGCGCGCCATCGAGGCAGCGGTGTCTGGCTTCTCGGCTCCCCCAAGATCGAAGGCGCCGTGCTCGGCGCGTCGCTGATCGCCGATGGCGCCGTCGTGTGCGCCGGAGCCACGGTTGCAGATGCCGTCGTCGGACGCGGATGCGTGGTTGAGTCCGGCGCGACCGTGTCCCGGTCAGTGCTACTTGCGGGCGTGACGATCCGCGAAGGGGCGTCGATTGCCGGGTCGATTGCGGGGCCCGGCTCGATCGTGGGAGAGCGCAGCGATGTCCGGGCGATCTCGGTCCTCGGCGCGGGCGTGGTGGTCCCTCCCGGCTCCGTCGTGGACGGGGAGCGCGTCCCGGCGTGACGGGTGCAAGAGTTGGGCGCCATGCGGACGATGGTCACCGGGGGTGCCGGCTTCATCGGGTCATCGCTCGTCGAGCGGCTGCTCGCCGAGGGCCACGAAGTCGACGTCGTTGACGACCTTTCCACGGGATCGCTTGCCAATCTCGCTGGTGCGAGGATCGCCGCAGGGAGGGCGCTCACGATCCATCAGCTCGACATCCGACTCCCCGAGACCGCAGACCTGATCGTCCGGCGCCGCCCCTCCGTCCTGTTCCATCTGGCTGCGCAGGTCGACTTGGGGATCTCGGTCGCTGAGCCCGTCCTCGAGGCCGAGGTGAACGTGATCGCCAGCTTGCGCGTCCTCGAAGGGGCACGTGCGGCAGGGACCGATCGGGTCGTCTTCGCCGCCAGCGCCTCTGTGTACGGTGAGTCGGATCCGGGGGACCTCCCGCTCCGAGAGTCGCATCCGCACCGGCCGCTCTCCACGTATGGGGTCTCGAAGCAGGCGGTGATCGACTATCTCGTGGCGTACCGCGAGCTGTACGCGCTCGAGTTCTCTGCGCTCGTCCTCGCCAACGTCTACGGGCCGCGCCAGGTTCCGCGCGGGGGGACGGGTGTCGTGGCGATCTTCGCTGAGGCACTCGCGTCAGGGACGCCGGTCACGATCTTCGGGGACGGCCACCAGACCCGCGACTACGTGTTTGTGGACGATGTCGTGGACGCCTTCGCGCGTGCCGCGACCAAGGGCGGCGGTCTCGTCTGCAACATCGGCACGGGCCACGAGACGTCGGTGAACGCGCTGTACCGGACCATGGCGGCGGTGGCCGGAGCCCGCGCGCCCGCTCGCCACGAGCCGGCGCGGCCCGCAGAACTGCTCCGCAGCTCCCTCGACTCGAGCCGTGCCGCGCTTCACCTCGGATGGCGGCCGTGGACGACGCTCGAAGAGGGCACGGCCGCGGTGCTCGAAGCCGCCAGGGCGCGCCAGCATGCGCCGGCGGCGTCGGAGCCGAAGACGGGGCGGCGGTAGGTTCGGCCTCGGCCGCGCTCGCCCGTCTCGTGCTACTTGGCAACCGCGGCTTCCAGGGCGTCCAGGCGGTCGAGGATCGCCTTCAATCCCCCCTCGGTGTGCACATCCAGGCGATCCAGGATCGTCTCGGTGTCCCGGTAGGTGTTCACCGCCCGGGCGTCGGAAGCCGCGCTCTGCACGCTTTGCCCCACCATGATCACCGAGAGCAGCACGAGCTGGATGAAGGTCTGGGCGATCCACGCAACGATGAGGATGAGGCCCGCCCTCGTGAGGAAGGACGGGACGTCCGCCTTGGAGAGCACGCCGGACTCCACGAGGATGGCCGGAAGGCTGGTGAACGCGATCAGGCAAAAGAGGTACGCGCAGGCCATGGTGCCGACCCCACGCGTGAGCAGCACTGCCACTTTCGCGTTGAACCCCTTGACCTCCTTGATCTGCTTTCCCAGTCCCCGAAGGCTCACGACGCTCGCGATGTGGTGCCGGCTTCTGACGGGCCCCGGGTCCGGGTTCGGTTGTGCGCTCATGCGTCAAGGCTAAGCCCGCCCACCCGCACGCGCGGGGAGCCCGAACGTGCGCGGACGATTCGTCAGCGGAAGAGGTCTTCGGCCGGACCGCGCACGATCTCGGTCATGGCCGAGCCGTCGCGCAGCCACGCGGCGGGCACCCCGCGGATCACCGCAGCGGGGATGTGACGGTCCTTTCCCATCACGAGCTCGGCGGCCGACGCGAGCTCGTCTGCGACACAGACCTGGGTCGCGACGAGCTCCCGCCCCGTCGCGTCCATCGTCCCGCGCAGGTCGACGACCGCGGCGATGCCAGCCACGCCGATCGCCACATCGGTCACCCCTTGGCGCCAGGTCCGACCGAAGGTGTCCGAGATCACTACCCCCACCGTGACGCAAAGTCGCCGGCCGATCTCGGCCCGGATGCGCCGGGCGGAACGATCGGGGTCCAGGGGCAGCAGGGCAGCCCAACCGTCGGCGACGTTGGAGAGATCGACGCCCGCGTTCGCGCACACGAATCCGTGCCGCGTCTCGGTGATGAGCAAGTCGGCGCGCCGGCGCAGCACCCGAACGGACTCGGCTTCGACGAGGGCGCGCTTCGCTCGGGGATCGCCGTGGTCGACCGGAACCAGCCGGCCCTCTGCCTTGGAGACGATCTTCTGGGTCACGACGACGACGTCTCCGTCGCGCAGGACGCTGGCGGGTGGGGGACCGAGCGCCTCGGCGAGAAGCGCGCCGACGTCGTCGCCCGGCCGCACCTCGCCGATCCCGGTCACGCCATATGCGCTGATCGCGGCGAGGTCATCGAGCGGCATCGAGCACCGTCCTTGCGAGCGAAGCGGCCACCGCAGGGGTGGACATGACCGTCGGCGCCACGACGGCGCGCACTCCCTCGGCTTCGACTGCGTCAGCGAGGTGTGCGTCGGCCTCGTCGATGACGAGGGTGCCTGCCCAGTCCGCGTAGAGGCGGGCGACGCCGACGGCGGAGGACTCGTGCCCGAGCTCCGCGAGGAGCCGATCGGCGGGGCCCTTCAGTGCGACGCCGGCGACGATCGGCGAGACGGCCACCACGGCGTCGCGCCGAGCGCGCAGCGCGTCGCGCACTCCGGGGACCGCCAGCATCGGTCCGAGCGACACGAGGGGGTTCGAAGGGCAGGCGATCACGGCCCCGGCCTCGCCGATGGCGTCGAGGACGCCGGGCGCCGGGCGTGCCGTCCCCGCCCCGTCGAAGCGCAGCGCGCTGATCGCAACTGCGTGCGCCAGGCGCACGAAGTAGTGCTGGAAGGCGATCTCCGTCCCGGCCGGAGCCCCCGGCGCGTCCTCGGCGAGCGTCAGGCACGTACGCACGGGGTCATCGGACATCGGCACGACATGGATGCGGACGCCGCGGGCACGGGCGAGCTCCGCGGTCACCTCCCGCAGGCTCGCGCCGCCGGCCAATCGGTGGGTGCGGTACAGGTGGGTCGCCAGATCCCGGTCCCCGAGGCGGAACCAGGTCTCGCCGCCCAGCGTGGCGAGCTCGTCCATCACGGTCCAGGTCTCTGTGGCGAGGCCCCAGCCCGACACGGGGTTGGCGCGTCCCGCCAACGTGTAGACGACGGTGTCGATGTCCGGACTGACGTACAGGCCGTGGAGGACCATGTCGTCGCCCGTGTTCACGACCGCGGTCACCTCGGTGGGATCGACCACGCGCACGAGACCCGCCAAGAGACGCGCGCCTCCCACGCCTCCCGCCAGGGCAACCAGCACGGCGACACCTTAGAGGCGCAAGTGTGCGACGCACGCCGACGGTACGCTCGTCGCGACATGCGGGCACTGGACCTCGTCGCCACCTGGCCGGTGGGAGCCGCTGCGGCGGGCGTCGTGTGCCTGGACCGAACGGGCCCGAGCGGCAGCACGCCTCGCGCCACGCAGGTCCTCGGCGTGACCGGCGATCCGGACCGCCCCTACGAGTGGGCTTCGGTCACCAAGCTCTGCACCGCAATCTCGGTGCTCGTCGCGGTCGAAGAGGGGACGCTCGCCCTCTCGGACCCTGCCGGACCGCATGGGTCGACGGTCGCGCACCTTCTCGCCCACGCGTCGGGACTCGCGCCCGACCGCAGAGAGGCCCTCACGCTGCCCGGACGCCGCCGGATCTACTCGAACGCCGGGTACGAGGTGCTCGCCGAAACGCTCGAGGCACGCGCCGAGATGCCCTTTGCCGACTACCTCACCGAGGCGGTCTTCCTCCCGCTCGGCATGCAAGGTGCCCGACTCGCCCGTGGAGCGTCCCCCGCATCGGGGGCGCTGGGCACGCTGGCAGATCTGCTCGTGCTTGCCGGCGAGCTGCTGGCTCCGACCGTCGTGTCGGCCCGGACCCTCGCACAGGCCACGGTGGTCGCCTTTGCGGGGATCGCGGGGGTCGTGCCCGGCTTCGGACGCTTCGACCCCTGCGACTGGGGGCTCGGGTTCGAAATCCGCGACGCCAAGTCTCCGCACTGGACCGGCGCCCGGTGCAGTGCGGCGACCTTCGGTCACTTCGGCCGCTCGGGGTCCTTCCTCTGGGTCGACCCCGAGGCGGGTGTCGCGTGCTGCGCGCTCGCCGACCGCCCGTTCGGACCGTGGGCGGCTGCCGCGTGGCCGGAGCTCTCCGACGCCGCGATCCGCACAGCCGGCGCGCCGGACGGAGCTCTGCGTGGCTGAGCGTCTCAGGGTGGCGCTCGACGCCACGCCCCTCATCGGCGCCCCGACCGGCGTGGGAGCGTTCTGTGCCGGCGTGCTCGCCGGGTTGTCGAGGAGGGAGGACGTCACCGCGACCGCGTTCGCGGTCAGCTGGCGACGCCGGCACGCAATCGATGGCCGTGTGCCTTCGGGGGTCGGGATCGCCGGGCGCGCCATGCCCGCCCGCCCGCTTCACGCCGCGTGGCGCCGGTCGGAGCTCCCTCCGCTCGAGTGGTTCGTCGGTGGAATCGACGTCGTCCACGGCACGAACTACGTCGTGCCTCCGACGCGCCGTGCCGCGCGCGTCGTCACCGTGCACGACCTCACGACCGTGCGCTATCCCGAGCTGTGCAACCGCGCCACGTTGGCGTATCCCGCCCTCGTGCGCCGCGCGCTCGCGCACGGCGCGTGGGTGCACACGCACTCCGAGTGGGTGGCGGCCGAGGTGGCCGACGTGTTCGGAGCGGACCGCGCAAGGGTGCGTGCCGTCGCCTCAGGCATCCCTGCCCTGCCCGCGCCGGATCTGGCTGCGCCGTCGCGGGTCCTGCCCCTCGGTACGTCGCGCTACGTGCTCGCGGTTGGGACTGCCGAGCCTCGAAAGGACTTTCCCGGGCTCGTTGCCGCCTTCGACGAGCTCGCTGTGACGCGTCCGGATCTCGCGCTCGTCCTCGCAGGGCCGGAGGGATGGGGGAGCGGCGAGCTGGCCGCGGCCATTTCTTCGGCGGCATCGGCGGGGCGCATCGTGCGCACGGGGTGGGTGGATGACGCGACCCTCGCAGGACTGCTCGCCGGCGCATCCGTCCTGGCGTACCCATCGCTCTACGAGGGCTTCGGCTACCCCCCGCTGCAGGCGATGGTCCTTGGGACTCCGGTCGTCGCGACCCGGGCAGGGGCGATCGAAGAAGTCGTGGGCGACGCCGCGACCCTCGTGGCGCCGCGTGACCGGGGTGCCCTCGCGGCGGCCCTCGCGGCGGTCGTCGACTCCGAGGAAGTGGCGGCGTCGCTCGCGGCGCGCGGGCACGACCGGGCGCAGCTGTACGGCTGGGACCGATGCGCCGAAGGACTGACCGCCTTGTACCGCGACGCTGTGGCCACATGAGCGGGCGCGTGGTCGTCGCGGTCGAGCAGCTGCGCCGCTCCGTGCCCGGTGGCATCGGGCGTTACGCGACCGGTCTGCTCGACGGGCTCGCGCAGCTGCGTGCCGCGGACGTGGAGCTGCGTGCCAGCCGGGCGCCCCACGGGGTCCCCGACCCCCTCTCGGAGTTCGGGTTCCCCGTCTGCGCGTCTGTCCTGCCCGCGCGCGTGCTCACGCGTGCGTGGGACCTGGGGATCGCGCCCGTGCGGCATGGGCGCATCGTGCATTCGGTGTCCTTGGCGTCGCCGCCCGTGCGCCCCACACGCCGACGCGGCGGCCCGGCGCTGGTCGTCACCGTCCACGATCTCGCGTGGCGGACCCATCCGGACACCACGACGGCGCGCGGTCGCCGATGGCACGAGGCCGCGCTCGCGCGGGCGCTTGCGCGGGCCGACGCGTTCGTGGTGCCCTCCCTTCCGGTCTCGGATTCGCTGGTCTCAGCGGGCGCGGACCCCCGGCGTGTCCGGGTCATCCCCCACGGCGTCGATCACCTTCCCGCGCCTGATCACGAGGCAGCGGCGGCGCTGCTCGCGCGCGCAGGGGTGCGCGACGGGTACCTGCTCGCCGCGGCCACGCGCGAGCCGCGCAAGAACCTGCGCCGGCTCACCGAGGCCTACGCCCGCGCCCGCGGCTCGCTCCGCGCCCCGTGGCCACTCGTGGTGGTCGGGCCGAGCGGGTGGGGCGACGCGGGCGTCGATCGTGTGGAGGGCGTGGTCGAGTCCGGCCCGGTGGGCGACGCGGTGCTCGCGGCGCTCTACGAAGGTGCCCGCGTGTTTGCCTACGTTCCCCTCGCAGAGGGGTTTGGCCTGCCTCCGGTCGAGGCCATGGCATGTGGGACGCCGGTCGTGGTGAGCACCGCGGTGCCGAGCACCGCGCCCGCGCCGGGCACGAGCCCGGCCGCTTTGCGTGTGGACCCGACGACAGTCGAACAGATCGCTGCCGCGCTCGTGCGGGCGTCGGGGGACGATGCGCTGCGAGACGAGCTCGTTGCACGAGCGAAGGATCTCGTCCGACCCCTCTCCTGGGTGGCATCTGCAAAGGCGCACGTGGAGTGGTGGGAGATGACGGCATCGGGGGGGGCGATGCCCGGGCGGCAGGCGCCGGGGGGGGCGGTGGCGGGGTGAGGGTGTCACTCGACGTCACCGCGGTCCCGGCGACACCCGCCGGCGCGGGCCGCTACACGGTGGAGCTCGCCGCTGCGATCGCCGCGCGTGGCGATCCAGAGCTCGTCATGGTGGCGCGCCGGCGCGACGGGCCGCGTTGGCGCGCGCTCGAAGGTGCGCACAGCGACGTGGTGTGCGCCGCACCCTCGGCGCGACCCCTTCGCCTCGCCTGGGAGCAGCTGGTCCTTCCCGCCCTCCTTCGGCGGACCCGCCCCGACGTCCACCACGGACCGCACTACACCATGCCGGGCCGCTCGCCGATCCCCGTCGTCGTGACCGTGCACGACTGCACGTTCTTTGATCACCCCGAGTGGCACGAACGCAGCAAGGTCCTGCTGTTCCGCCGCGCCATCGCGCTCGCCGCTCGCCGCGCCGCTGCGGTGATCTGCGTGAGCGAGACCACTGCTCGCCACCTCGCGGCGCTGTGCACGGTGACGGTTCCCGTTGTCGTGGCACCGCACGGGGTCGACCACGCCAGGTTCGTTCCGGTGGCACCGGCGCCAGGGACCGACGAACGCACGCTTCGCGCGCTCGGGCTCGTTGCCGGGCGGCCGACCGTCGTCTTCGTGGGCACGGTCGAACCGCGAAAGGACGTGGCATCGCTCGTGAGGGCGTTCGCGCAGGTCGCCGACGAAGAGCCCGACGCGGTGCTCGTGATCGCCGGTCGCCGGGGGTGGGGAACGGCACCCGTCGAGGCTGCCCTGGCGGAGGCACAGCGGTTCCGGGACCGGATGCTGTGGACCGGCTACGTCCACGACGACGCGGTGCCGGCGTTGCTTCGCACGGCCGCGGTGGTGGCCTACCCGTCGCTCGCTGAGGGGTACGGCCTTCCCGCCCTCGAGGCACTCGCGTGCGGCGCGCCCCTCGTGACGACCGCAGGCACCGCCATGGCCGAGATGGCGGGAGGGGCCGCCACGCTCGTCGCGCCGGGCGACGTCGACGCGTTGGCAGGCGCGCTGCTCGGCGTGCTGCGCGCGGGAAGGACGGATCCTGCGGTCGCCGAGCGACGGCGTCTCGGTCTTGCGGTGGCGGCGGAGCGGACCTGGGAGGCGAGCGCGCAGCGCCACGTCGAGGCGTACCGGCTCGCCGCGGGCGCCTAGGGTCGCTCCGGTGCGCGCCCTCATCACCGGCGGTCGGGGATTCGTCGGCCGCTGGCTCGCCGCGCACCTCCGTGAACGTGGCGACGAGGTCACGGTGATCGACACCGAGACCGATGTCACCGACGAACGGGCCGTCGAGCAGGCGGTCGCATCCTGCACGCCCGACGCCATCTATCACCTCGCTGCTCGCAGCCACGTCGGCGAGTCGTGGCAGGAGCCGCTCGAGGTGCTCCGGGTGAACGCGCTCGGGACGGCCGCCCTGCTCCTTGCCGCCCGCAGGGCGGCGAAGGAGGCGGTCGTGCTCGTCGTCAGCTCGGCCGAGGTCTACGGGGCGCTCTCGCCAGACGAGCTTCCGGTCGCCGAGACCGCCCTGGTGCGTCCGGTGACCCCGTACGCCGCGTCGAAGGCAGCCGCCGAGCAGGTTGCATTCCAGGCCTGGCGCGCGTACGGCCAGCGCGTCGTTGTCGTGCGGCCGTTCAACCACGTGGGTCCCGGGCAGGGACCCGGCTTCGCGGTTCCCGCACTGGCGCGTCGCGTGCTCGAGGCACGCCGGCGGGGCGCTCGTGAGCTCGTGGTGGGTACCGTGACCACGCGGCGCGACTTCACCGATGTGCGCGACGTCGTGCGTGCGTACCGCCTGCTCGCCGACTGCGGAGACCCGGGATCGGTCTACAACGTGTGCTCAGGGCGCGACGTCGCCATTGCGGATGTGGTCGCGCGACTGATGGCGCTGTGCGGGGTGGAGCTGGAGATGGTGACCGATCCCGAGCTCGTGCGGCCGGTGGACACCCCGGTGCTGCGTGGCGACCCCGCGCGCCTGGCGGCCGCGACGGGTTGGGCGCCAGAGATCGGGCTCGACGACACGCTGCGCGACGTGCTCGCGGAGCTCGGGGACGGCGCAGATCAGTCGCCCGGAGAGACTGCCTGACGCAGTTGCGTCCCCACCGCGCACATGCCGGCGCGCGCCTTCGCGGCGATCTCGCGGGCGGCTCCGGGAAGCTGGTGCTCGAGCGGCTCGAGCTGGGAGCTCAGGAGCTGGATCGTGTCGTCCAGCCACGTGGCCACATGCTCGGTCAGTTCGTGCGTGCCTGAGGACGCCTCGTCGCGCAGACGGGCGAGGCGCTGGTCGGTGCCCACCGCACGGGTCACGTCGTGGCGGGCTGCCTGCGCGCGCTGGACGCCGAGGACGCCGAGCCCCACGGTCACGTAGGCGGCCTCGCGTGCCCGGCGGGCCATCTGGGTCGCGGCGTCGTACAGGTCAGCCATAGGTGCTCCTTTTCTCGGGGTCTCTCGGATGCGCTCTTGTGCAGGAGTGCCCGGGTCGGACGCTCGCCATCTCTTGCAAGTGTATACCATCTGTTATACATTTGCAAGCAGTCGGAGGCCTTCCCCGCACGGGGACCAGCCCGACCCGCACGCCGCCGAGTAGCCTCGCTGTCTTGATGATGGAGGGGTCGGCGATGGCGGAGCTCCCTCCGGCAGTCGTCGCGGTGGTGGTGGCCACGGACCCCGGACCGTGGTTCGACGAGACGCTTCGGGCGCTCGCAGCCCAGGACTACGAGAACCTCTCGGTGCTCGTGCTCGTCGTCGGCGGCAGCACGGATCCGACGGCAGCGGTCGCCGCGGCGCTGCCGGAGGCGTTCGTCCGCCGGATTCCCGACGCGGTGGGGTTCGGCGCCGCGGTCAACGAGGCACTGACGATGGTGGAGGGCGCCCCCTTCTTCCTCTTGTGTCATGACGATTGCGCGCCTGCGCCCGACGCGGTCCACGTCATGGTGGAGGAGTCCTTCCGTTCGAATGCCGGGATCGTCTCGCCCAAGATGGTGCACTGGGACGATCCCCGTGCCCTCCTCCACGTCGGCCAGAACGTCGACAAGACCGGCGCAGTGGTCGAGCGCGTCCAAGAGGGTGAGATCGATGCCGGCCAGCACGACGCGGTGCGCGACGTCTTCGTCGCGCCGGGGGGCTGCCTCCTCGTGCGTGCCGACCTGCTGCGCGCCATCGGCGGCTATGACGCCACGGTCGGCGCGATGGGAGAGGACCTCGATCTCTCGTGGCGCGCGCGCATCGCCGGAGCGCGGATCGTCGTGGCGCCGTCGGCGTCGGTACGCCACCTCGGGCTCGTCGCCTCCGGGCGCCGCCAGCCTCTGTCGGACGCGCCATCGCTCCAGGCCCTCCAGCGGCGCCACGAGCTGCGCACCGTCCTGATCTGCTACAGCTGGACGCACCTCGTTCGCGTGCTCCCCCAGGCGTTCGCCCTGGCCCTCGGAGAGATCGCCGCCGCCCTTGTCGCAGGCGACGGGCCACACGCTCGTGCCGTCGTGCACGCCTGGACGTGGAACCTCGCCCGGGGACGAGAGCTGCGCGCGCGTCGTCGGGCGGTTGCGACGTGGCGGGTCCTCTCCGATGCCGACGTCCGGAGCTTGCAGGTGAGGGGCAGCGCGCGCCTGTCGACGTACGTGGCGCGCCTCACGCATCAAGGACTCGCCGCGGCACACCGCGTGCGCGCGTCGGGTGAGGACGCGGCGCTCACGCCCGCGTTCGTCACCGACCCCGTGCGCCCGGAGCGCGACGGCGGGTCGTCGCTCACCAGGCCCGGCGCCCTGGCGTTCTCCGAGGACGCAGCCTTCGACGAGCTCGACGATCTCGGCCGGCGCAGGTCGGGGCCCGCCCTGCGATCCCAACGGCTCCTCGCCACCCGCCGGGCACGCCTCATCGTCCTCATCGCCGCGTTCCTCGTGGTCGTCGTCGGGTCCCGGGGGTTGATCGGCACCCCATGGCCGTTACTGGGCCAGTTCGTGCCGTTCCCGGCCTGGACCACGGTGTGGCACCAGTTCTTCGCGTCGTGGCAGACGGCAGGGTCCGGTTCGACGGCCCCTTCGAGCCCGGCGTTCGGCGTGCTCGGGTTGCTCGGCACGGTCTTCGTCGGCCGCATGGGGCTCTTGCAAGAGGTGATGGTCCTCGGTTGCGTGCCGCTGGGGACGTGGGGCATGTCGCGGCTGATGCGCCCCTTCGGCTCGTCGCGGGCGCGACTCGCGGCTGCGGTGGCCTATCTCGCGCTCCCGCTCGCCTTCGACGCGCTTGCCCGGGGCCGGTGGGACGGGTTGATCGCCTATGCCTCCATGCCGTGGGTCGCGAGCCAACTCGCCCGCGCCAGCGGACTGGAACCGTTCGAGGCGGCTCCCACCACCGCGGGGTGGCGGCGGACGCTCGCGGGCCGGGTCGCGGCTCTCGGCGCGATCGAGGCGCTGGCCGTCTCGCTCGCCCCCGCCACCGTCGTTGTCGTCCTCTTGTGCGCGCTCGGCATCGTGCTCGGGTCGCTCGCCGTGGGCGGGCGCCGCGCGGCGCTGCGTGCCATCGGCGCAGCCGCCGGCGCGACGGTGGTGGCTGCGCTGCTGTGCGCACCATGGCTCGTCTCGACGCTGGGGACGGGCACCGGGGCGCTGTCGGTGCTGGGGCTCCCCGGCGGTGCGTCGGCCATGCCCGGATGGGGAGGGCTGTTGCGCATGGCGGTCGGTCCGATCGGATCCTCGCCGCTCAGCTGGCTCCTCCTTGGTGCCGCGCTCGCACCACTCCTCGTGGCGCGCGGGGCGCGCCTGGCGTGGGCGGCGCGCTTCTGGGCCATCGCGCTGCTCGGATGGCTCGCCGCGATCGCCTCCGCAAAGTCCCTAGCTGGACCGTTCGCCCCGTCGATCGACGTGCTCCTCGCGGCCGCCGCCGTCGGCGTGGCCGGCGCGGTCGGGCTCGGTGTTGCCGCCTTCGAGACGGACCTCGCCGGCTACAGGTTCGGATGGCGCCAAGGCGTCGCCGTGCTCTCGATCGGCGCACTGGGTGTCGGGCTGCTTCCCGCCGTCGCCGAGGCAGCCGACGGACGCTGGGGGCTGCCCGTGTCGGGCTACGCGGGGTCGGTCCCCCTTCCGGCGGTCCGGACCTCGTCGCACGCCTATCGGGTCCTGTGGCTCGGTGATCCGCGCGCGCTGCCCTCGGGCGGGTGGGGCATCTCGCCCGGTCTCGCCTATGCGACGTCGACTGACGGGACACCGACCGTGGCGGACCTGTGGCCGCCAGCCGATCCAGGGCGCGCGGCATCCTTGGCGGCGGACGTCACCACTGCCATGCGTGCCGAGACGGTGCAGATGGGCCGTCTCCTTGCCGCTGCACGGGTGCGGTACGTGGTCGTGGTGACTGCGCTCGCCCCTCGCACGCCCGGCACACAGAGCGTGCCCTCCTACCCCGCGCCGGTGGGCCTGGTGAGGTCGATCGGGCGCCAGGAAGATCTGCGCACAGTGCCGGTGAGCGTTGGCGGCCTGAGGGTGTTCGAGAACACCGCGTACCGGACGGACGGACCACCGCTGTCGGTGCTCCCGCCGGGCGGCTCGGCGCGCGTCCTCGACCCGCTTGGCGCCGGCGCCGAGCTTCTCGCCTGGCTCGTGCTCGCCGCTGCGCTCCTCGGCCGGCGCCGGTGGCTGGACTGGTGGTGGCGGCCCTTGGGCAAGATGCCTCGGCTCCTTCGCAGCCGGCGGCGCCGCCGACGCCTCATCCAGGATGTCGTCGTCGCGCGGGATCCTTCTGCCCTGGGCGACCCGCACCTGGTCACCGCCGGCACCGCCGTCTCGGCCGTCTCGGCCGTCT
>JAJYPY010000186.1 GCA_021794995.1 Actinomycetes bacterium
CTACCGGACCTGGCTCTGCCTCCCACCGTTCCCCGCCGGACGTCCCTCGGGTTGGGCATGGCCCGAACCGTGAGCAGACCTCGCCGTCCTTCCACCCCCGCCCTCGAGCGGCTCACGGGTGACGAGCGAGGTCAGCTACTGGGCGAACTGCTCATTGTCCACCCCGAGCTGGTCGACGAGACCGAACGTCTCGCTCTGGCGAAGCTGGCCATCATCGACGTGGACGAGGTGGCCGAGTCGCTCGAGTGGGCATTCCGCGAGGCCGAGGTCGATCAGCTCGCTCACCGGGCCGGGCGAGTCCGCGGTCGCGGGTATGTGCAGGAGAACGAGGCCGCCTACGAGATCCTTGAAGAGCTCCTGCAGCCGGAGCTCGACGACCTTTCCCGGCGCGCCGCGCTCGGTCTCCACGATGCCGCACGCCAAATGGCACTCGGGCTGCTCCGCGGCCTCGCAAACTGTCGTGCGGGTGTCAAAGACGGGACCGTCCTCGCCTACGCGGGCCCGGACGTGACCGACGACCTCGCCTGGTCGGTTCGCGACGCGCTCAGCAAAGCCGGCCTCAACCTGCCAGACGACCTCCTCGAAGACCTTTCGCCCGATTCGGGATCGTCGTGACAGAACCGGCCCCCCTGCGGGACCCCCGAGAGTGCTTCGGCGGGAGCAAGGCAAGCTACCGGTCGTCGGGTGTGACGACCGATCACGCCTGCCCGTGGAATGGGCTGCCGACCATGGCTTGGTGGAGGGTTCCCCGGTCGATCGATCCTGGTGCCTGTCTCACCAGATGGGCACCATGATGGGCTTGGAGCCGATCAGCGCCGTGGCGCCCGAGTTGCTGCTCTGGCAGCAAGGAGCGCTGAGCGTCTTCTACGCCCCCTGGGACTGGGTCAATACCTCGGCCCGAGTGATGCTGGTCGGGATCACCCCGGGCCTGCACCAGGCGACCGAGGCGCTCGCCGAGGCTCGACGCTCCCTGGCGAACGGCCTGTCCCCCGAGGACGCCCTCCGGCGTGCCGACGCCGTAGGATCATTCTCCGGGCCGCTGCGGACCAGCCTGGTCACGATGCTCGACGGGATCGGGCTCGCCGCCGCCCTCGGTATCGAATCGACGGCCCAGCTCTTCGACGAGATGCACCACTTGGCTGGCCACGTCTCCGCCATCGACTATCCAGTCTTCGTGCATGGCCGCAACTACGGCGGGGCGAGCCCGCCCCTCGTCGGGCATCCGGTGCTGGCCTCGCTGGTGCGCGCCTGCCTGGGGGCCAGGGTTGCGATGGCGCTCGACGCGCTCGTGGTGCCCCTGGGAAAGGCCGCCGAGGCCGCCGTGGCCTTCTTGGCACGTCAGGGACTCCTGGACCGTCGACGGTGCTTGCTCGGCGTTCCTCATCCTTCCGGAGCCAACGGGCATCGGATCCGTCTGTACGCCGAGCGGCGTGCCGATCTGGCACGCGCTGTCCTCATGTGGAGCGCCTGACTGGTCCGCGGAGTTCTCGCGCCATGACAGATTTGGTTGGTGGGCCGTAGTCACCCGTATTCGAACTTCGCCGACGTGCGGAACCGGCTCCTGGGGAAGCACTCGCGCAGGGGGTCGGCCGGGTAGTTCAGGCGTGAACGGCACGAACGGAGGGTGCCGGGATCGGCCGCCCGCTCGAGCGCGCCGCCTCCAGCCACTCCTCGATCGCCACCTCAACCTCGGAGACTGCAGCATGGGGGGTGTCGCCAGTCGCAGAGCAATAAGCGAGGTCGGGAACATCAGCCACCCAGGCCTCGTCCTCGTCGCTCCAGAAGACATTGATCGGGTACGCAGCTGCAGGGATCACTCGTCCTCCTCGATGCTGAGATCGTACCGCCGGACGAGAGCGACCAGCTGCCGGAGCTGGTAGGGCTTTGCTTGCCCGGCGCGGTCCTGAAGGTTGAGCTGCTCGGGAATGCCGGGGCGACCGAAAACGTGGTGGCTGCCCCTTACCCGCAGCTCGTCGAATCCGAGGGCTGCCAACAGCTTCTGGGCGTCGGGAAAGGCGACGTTGGTGACGGTCCCTGCCAGGAGGCGTTCGAGAAGCGCTCTTGGTTTCACGGCACGCACGGTACGCATCCGGTGTGACACCGACTCACCACTGAGCGGCACTTCGTTCCGTCCGGCAGACCTCGAGCCGGGCGGACCAGCACGGTCACGAGATCGAGTCGCGACGTAAGGTCTCCTGCGGGTGAGGAATTTACATAAGTACCTGAGCAGGCACATCACTCGCCGATAAGGCCCACTCGCGCAGCTTCAGGGTCGGGCCACCACGGATTCTCCACAGGACCGGCGACCCGGTCAGGGCGCGCTACGACTGCGGGGATCTGCCTCGAGCGCCTCGATCCCAAGCTCTTCGAGGCGGCGCAGCAGCTCGTGTGCCCGTCGGTCGTTCGCGATCCAGGTCGTGTAGTCGTCCCGCTGCTCGCGCGTCAGGTAGCGCCCGACCGTCTTCGCGGCGACCTTCCGTGTCCACTGGAAGTACGGGCCGTGCCGACGCGGCGGGTCCTTCTGGCACGAGCATCCGGGCCGGCCACAAGTCGTCGAGCGCTCGACGATCGAACCGGGAAGCAACAAGCCGCTCCTCGCTATCGCCGCCAGCTCGTCGCCGATCCGCCGCGCCTCTGCGAGGTGCGCCCGGGAGAGGGCCATGGAAGAAGCTTCCCAGAGAGGATCCACCACGTCGGCCATGTCGTACTGTATATCTACTGGTCGATGGCCAGTCCATCTGACGCAGTCACGACAGCGATCTCGTCCTGGCGCCCACGGTTGGTCGGTGCGCCAGAGGAGGCCTTCGCGAAGCGGGTCGTGCTCGCGTGTGGTCCGGTGAGCCCGGTCCGGGCACGCTCGCTCTTGTGGGCGACGTCTCGTCTGGCCATCTTCGGGATGGGAATCGGGCTGTCGCCAAGCGAGGGCGATCTCCTTCGCCCGACGGTGATCGAGCGCTTCATCACGACCGGGATGCCTGGGACCGCCAGTTCGCGCCGTCGCACCGTCCGTGCGAACCTGCGCTTTGTCGGGCGGCACGTGGCACCGACCCAGTTCCCGCCCGAGACGGTGCCGGTCGGGCGCCTCTTCACGGGCCGGCCCTACTCCTCGGCCGAGATCGCCGGCTACCTCTCCCTCGCAGCTGCCCAGCCGACGGTGGCTCGGAGGATGCGTGCCACGGGGCTCATCTGCCTGGCGGCTGGTGCAGGTCTCGTCGGCTCGGACCTGCGCCTCGTGCGCGGCGTTCACGTCGCTGCTGTGTCCGGGGTGGCCTGCGTGCGCGTGACGGGGCTGCACCCCCGTCTTGTCCCGGTGCTCGAGCCCTATCGCGAGGCGCTCTCTGCTTCTGCGAGCTTTGCAGGCGACGGCTTCGTGGTCGGCGGGGTGAAGCCCGAGCGCCACAACGTCACCCACCGCCTCGTCGACTCGCTGTCTGGTGGTGAGGACCTCGAGCGTCTCTCGGTGAGCCGGCTGCGGGCGAGTTGGCTCGCTCGTGTGCTGTCAGGGATCGGACTTCCAGAGCTGCTCGCAGCCGCAGGGCTGAAGGACTCGAAGGCGCTGTTCGATCTCGTCTCCTACCTGGGCCCACCA
>JAJYPY010000052.1 GCA_021794995.1 Actinomycetes bacterium
TCGACGGTGCCCGGGTCGCCGGCGGCGCGGCGCGCCCGGGTCATGGCGCGGCGTCCCCGAGGACGCGTCCTGCGGGTGTCGGCCGGCGGCGCGGACCGCGCCGCGACGGCGTCGAGGCCAACGCCAGGCTGACCGGGTCGACGGCTGCGGTGCTCCTGGTGCTCCTGGCGGTCGAAGGCGTCACCATCCTGCGGATCGTGCCGCTGCTGGGCGTCCACGTCTTCATCGGCATGCTGCTGATTCCGCCGGTGCTGTTGAAGATCGGCAGCACGACGTGGCGGTTCGCCAAGTACTACATGGGAGATCCCGAGTACCGGCGAAAAGGGCCACCGCTGCCGCTGCTGAGGCTGCTCGGCCCCGTCCTCGTGGTGCTGACCCTTCTCGTCTTGGCCAGTGGGGTCGCCCTGCTGTTCGGCCCGGTCGGGTCGAGGGGGATCCTGCTGCTCGTGCATCAGGGGAGCTTCGTCATCTGGCTGATCGTGCTCGCGCTGCACGTGCTGGGGCACTTCGTGGACACCGCGCGCCTTGCCCCCCGGGACTGGTACTGGCGCACCCGCCGGGAGATCAAGGGCGCGGGACTGCGCCGCTGGCTCGTCGCCACGGCGGTCGCGCTGGGAATGATCGTCGGCGCGGTCACGTTGCCCCAGGTCGGTCCGTGGATCGCAGGGACGTACCGAGGATGAGCCGCCCGAGCTCTGCACGCGAGGGACTCGCCGACGTGACCGAGCCCTTCGACGCGCCCGGGGGCGCCACGACGAGCCCGCAGCGCAGCGCCGACCTCGCGCGCCAGGCGCGCGGGCACGGCGATCCGCGCGACGCCGCGGGGACCGCTGCTCCTCGGGGTCCGCGCCATGCGGCGCCCAGGCGGTCGAGGCGGTCGAGGCGGTCGAGGCGGTCGACGGGGCCGATGGAGCCGACGCGGCTGAAGCGGCGTCGGTCCCCACGTGCCCGGCGGATCCGAGCAGGCATCGGCGTCGTCGTCGCAGGGCTCCTGATCTGGATCGCGGTCTCGCTCGGCTCCGCGCTGGCGAACCCCATGCTCGGGATCTCGCTGCCCGCCCGCGCCGCGGAGTGGGTGCGAGAGCACGGCGGTGCGGTGGTCGTGAACTGGGCCGAGAACCAGTGGTACAGCCATCACGCGCCGAAGATCGGTGGCAAGCCCCCACCTGGCGCCATCAAGCACCCGGTCACCCCACAAGCGGTGGCCGCCACCGGCGTGGCACACCTTCCCGAGCCGCCACCCATCACGCCCTTCGCCAAGCCGGCGATCCCCGGCGAGGGCGACTGGTCGCCGGCCGGCCGGCTGGTCGACGGCATCCCCGCCGTCTACGAGACCACGCTGCGTCCCGACGCGGTCCATACGAGCTACGTGGTCGGCGTCGCGTGGATGGACACGAAGCTGCTGAAGGCCACGCTGTACTCGGGGAGCCAGATTCCCGGCGGTGGTCCGTACCCCGACACCGCTCCGATCCTCCCCTCGGCGGCGCGCAGCCTCGTGGCCGCGTTCAATGCGGGGTTCTTGATGTCGGCCGCCAACGGCGGCTACTACACGGATCACAAGATGGTCCTGCCGCTCCGGCCCGGGGCGGCATCCTTCGTGGTCTACAAGAACGGGTCCGCGGCGATCGGCTCCTGGGGCGACACAGTGCGCATGGCGCCCTCGGTCGTCTCGGTCCGTCAGAATCTCAGCCTGCTCGTCCAGAACGGCAAGCCCGTCCCCGGCCTGAACTCCACAACAACGACGAAGTGGGGGGCCACCCTCGGCAACGCCGTCTACGTATGGCGCTCGGGCCTCGGGATCACCGCCAACGGTGCACTGGTCTACGTCGGCGGCCCAGGGCTGAACATCACCGACCTCGCCAACATCCTCGCTCGGGCAGGCTGCGTGCGGGCGATGGAGATGGACATCAACACCACATGGGTCAACTTCTCGACGTACAAGCCGTCCACACCGACAGGGCTCGCGAGCGGAGCGAACGGCACCGAGCTGCTGACACAGATGGCGGGGACGCCCGCCCGGTACTTCCAGTCGTGGTGGACGCGCGACTTCATCACGATGTCGGCCGCCCCCCACGGCTGAGCGATCCCGCACCAGACGTCCGAGCTGCGTCACCACCCACGTCAACGGCCGCCCATCCGGCGGCGCCGGGTCTTGCCCATCGAGGGTGCGAGGAAGCGCCGTTGGTACGCTGTCGCAGGTGGGTTTCGGCCGCGACCTGCTGCACAGCGACGAAGAGCTGCTCGCCGAGCTGCGGCCCCATCCCGTGCTCGTCGCCGGGCCGCTGCTCGTGTGCGCGATCGCGGTGGCGGGCGCGGTCGCCATCGCGATCCACTACCCGGGCGCCCCGCGTGCGGTGGCATGGCTGCTCGCCGCGATGGTGGTGTTGCCGGCGCTGTGGGCCCTGGGCCGGGTGCTGCGATGGCGGTCCGTCCGGCTCCTCGTCACGACGAGCCGGATCCTGTACCGCCGTGGCGTGCTCGGGCGAGACGTCGTGCAGCTGCGCCTGCAGCGCGTCGCCGAGGTGCAGTGCAGCCAGACCCTCTTCGGGCGGATCATCGGTTGCGGGCGGCTCGTCTTCGAGGTTGCCGGCGGCGACGGTCCCTTGGTGATCGAAGACGTGCGCCGTCCGCGCTCGCTGCAGCGGGTGATCACCGCGCAGCTCGACCGCCTGGATCTGCACGTCGGCACCACGGCGTCCCGACGTCCCGACGCGATGTGGCACGGCCCGGAGCCGTGGGACACACACGCACCGCCCGGCCGACCTGCACGTCGTGGGCGCACGGGGCGGATCTTCTCTGACACCCCTCCCCACGGCATGGTGCTGGACGCCGGCGGCAGCGAGACTGCGTCCGTGCCGGGCCAGATCCTCCAGCTCGACGAGCTGCGCCGCCGCGGCATCCTGTCGGACGCCGAGTTCGCCGCCAAGAAGGCGGAGCTGCTCGGTCGTCTGTGACCACGCGCGACGTCTCTGGCAGGGGCGGTCGGGCCGCGCCGCGCCGCGCCGCGCCGGCCGAGGGCGCGACGCCTCCGGGGTCATTCGAGCATCTGGTCTCGGTCCCGGTGCGCACCACGCCGTTGGCGGCGGCGAACGTCTCGGGCACCGACATCGAGGGGCGGCCCGTGTCGGTGCGGCTGGTGACCCCGGGCGCCTGGACGCTCCTGCTCTTTCTCTCTTCGCACTGCGACGGGTGTGCGCCGTTCTGGCGCGCCGTCCAAGACGCTCCCTCGCTCGGTCTCGACGAGGGCGACGCGGCGATCGTGGTGACCCACGATCTCGAGCGTGAGGACCGCCCTGCGATCGCACGTGCCCTGGCGCCCTCCGGCCCCGGCCCCTCCGGCCCCGCCGGCCCCACCGCCATCGTGATGAGCAGCGGCGCCTGGCGGACGTACGGCGTGCACGGCCCGCCGTTCTTCGTGCTCGTCGACGGCGAGATGGTCGCGACGGAAGGGGTCGCATGGTCCATCGCGCAGGTGCGTGCCGACGTCGGGCGCGCGCGGCGGCCCTCGGCGCGCTAGACCCCACACGATGGACACCGAGCCAGTCACTCGATCGGCGTCACGCCCAGCCCCGCTCCAGAAGCCCTTCACGCCTCGCGCGTCACACCCTCCGGTCATGCTGGCCCCGAGAGAGCACAGCCGCAGTCCCGGGAGGTGCCGGGCGAAAGGGGACAGGTGTGAGCACGATCACGGTCGAGTGCGATGCGTGTGTGATGCGCGGGACGCCGACGTGCGACGACTGCGTCGTCACGTTCCTTTTGGATCGAGAGCCCGATGACGCCGTCGTCATCGACGCAGAGGAGGCCCGTGCGATGCGCATGCTCGAGCACGCCGGTCTCCTGCCGGCCCTTCGGTTCGAGGGCCGCGCGGGCTGACGCAGCGCTGCCGGGGCCCTCCACCCCAAGGACGCGCACGTGACGCCCGTGGCGGGGCGCCACGTGCTGGTGACGAATGACTTCCCACCGAAGGTGGGGGGGATCCAGGCGTACTTGTGGGAGCTGTGGAGCCGGTTGGACCCGCAGAGCTTCGTCGTGCTGACGGCGAGCTCTCATGCCGGCGCGGCTGCATTCGACGCAGAGCAGGCGCGTCGTGGCATCCGGATCGAGCGCGTGCCGCACAGGATCTTGTACTTCCCGACGCCGGCGGCACGGGCGCGGATCCGCGGCCTGGCGCGAGACGTCGGCGCGTCGCTCGTCCTGCTGGACCCCGTGCTGCCCCTGGGCCTGCTCGGTCCGGCGCTGGGCGTGCCCTACGGCGTAGTGCTCCACGGCGCCGAGGCCGCCGTGCCGGCGCGGCTCCCAGGCACCCGCTCGCTGCTCGGCCGCGTGCTCGGCGATGCCGCGTTGATCGTGTCCGCGGGCGCCTATCCCGCCGCAGAGGCGACGCGCGTCCTCGCGCGCGCCCGTGCGGCCCACTCCACGCGTCCGGGGACGGCCCCTGCGCCCGCGCGCCCCGCGCCGCTTCACGTCGACGTCCCCCCGGGGGTGGACTGCGCACGGTTCGCGCCCATGGACGACGACGCGCGCCGCGCCGCGCGCGTCCGGCTCGGGCTGCCGCCAGACGGCCTCGTGGTGGTAAGCGTGAGCCGCCTCGTCCCACGCAAGGGGATGGACGTCTTGATCGAGGCTGCTCGCCGGCTCCGCACGTCGTACCCCGACCTCCTCGTCGTGATCGCCGGCACCGGAAGGGACGCGCGGCGGCTCGCCGACCACGTCCGCAGCTCGTCGGCTCCGGTGCGCCTGATCGGCCGGGTGAGCGAGGAGGACAAGGGCGCACTGCTCGGCGCGGCAGACGTCTTCGCCATGGCGTGCCGCCGCCGTTGGGGCGGCCTCGAGCAAGAAGGTTTCGGCATCGTCTTCCTCGAAGCTGCGGCGTGCGGCATCCCACAGGTGGCAGGTGACAGCGGCGGCGCGGCGGACGCGGTCGTCGACGGATCCACCGGCGTCGTGGTGCGCCGGCCGCAGGATCCAGGTGATGTCGCCGCGGCGTTGCGCCAGATGCTGAGCGATGCCCGCCTGCGGCGGCGGATGGGTGACGAGGCACGCAGACGGGCATGCAGGGACTTCGATTACGACGCCCTTGCGGCAAAGCTGGCCGCGGCACTGGCGGAAGTGCAAGGCTGAGCCGGGCCCAGCACCGAGCCGGCCAACAGGAGGCAGGAAGTGGCGGAACAGGCCACGGAGCACACCACGGTGTCCGCACCGCCCGAGCGGTGCTACGCCGTGGTGACCGACATCGAGCGCTACCCCGAGTGGGCGGCCGACATCAAGCAGGTCACCGTCGACCGCAGGGACGACCAGGGCCGTCCGCTCGTCTGCACCTTTCGTGCCGCGGCGTTCGGACGGAGCACGAGCTACACCCTCGAGTACGACTACGGCGACGCTCCACACGCGCTGTCGTGGCGCCTGACGCAGGGGGACATCACGACGAAGCTGGACGGGTGCTACGTCTTCGACGCGGCCGTCGGAGGAGGCACCGACGTCACGTACCACCTGGAGGTGGAGCTGCGCGTACCGATCCCGGGGTTCATCAAGCTCCGGGCGGCCAGCCGGATCATGTCGACGGCGCTACGCGAGTTGAAGGCACGCGTCGAGTCGACGGGGTGAGCCGGTGAGCCGGTGAGCCGCCGCGTCACGCCCGCCGGGGTGACGTACGGCGTCGATGTCGGCGGCACCAAGGTGCTCGGCGTCGCCCTGGCAGACGACGGTGCGGTCGTGGCGGAGCACCGGGTGCCCACCCCGTTCCCCGCATCGGACGACGCGCCTGACGGACGCACGGCCGCGCCGGGCACGGGTGTCGCACGGGCCGTCGTGGCGGTGGTGGCAGCGCTCGCCTCGGACGTGGCGCGCGCGGGGCATGCGACGGCCCGCGGCCTCGGCCTCGGGGTTCCCGGCATGGTCGACGCAGACGGGAGGCTCCGGTTCTCTCCGCACCTCACCGGAGCCCACGACGTCGACCTGCAGTCCCTGGTCGCCGCACGGCTGGCCGAGGCGTTCGGCAGCCCGCCAGGGGGAGCGGGCGCCCTCGGCGTCCACGCGCGCAACGATGCGAACTGCGCCGCGCTCGCCGAGCTCACGTTCGGAGCCGCCCGCGGCGCCACAGATGTGCTCGTGGTGACCCTGGGCACCGGCATCGGCGGCGCCCTCGTGCTGGGGGGGAAAGTGCGGTCCGGGGCGCACGGGTTCGCGGGGGAGATCGGCCACATGGTGGTCGACCCGAACGGGCCTCCGTGCCCGTGTGGAGGACGAGGGTGCTGGGAGCGCTTCGCGAGCGGCGGGGGACTGGCCCGGCTGGCACGGGAAGCCGCGCTCGCCGGGACGCTGACCGAGGCGGTGAGACGCGCCGGCGGGGACCCCGAGCTCGTGCGCGGGGAGCACGTGACGGCGGCGGCTGCCGATGGCGACCCGGGAGCGCGCGACGTCGTCGAGGAGCTCGGCTGGTGGCTCGGGCTGGGTCTCGCGAACCTCGTGGCCGTGTGCGACCCCGAGCTCGTCGTGGTGGGCGGCGGGCTCGCCCGCGCCGGAGAGATGCTGCTCGGACCCGCGCGACGCGCGCTCGCCGCGCTCGTCGAGGGCGGCAAGGCCCGCGGCGAGGTGCCGGTCGTGGCCGCCAGCCTCGGGCCCCGCGCGGGTGCGATCGGCGCCGCGCTCGCGCTGTGGGAGGGATGACATGCGTACCGGTGTCCTGCTGCCGATCTTCCAAGAGCATGCGGACCGGGCGCTCGAGGTCGCGCGTCGGGCCGAACGCCTCGGGATCGACGGGGTGTTCTGCTACGACCACATATGGCCGCTGGGGCAGCCGGGTCGTCCCGCGCTCGCACCGTTCCCGGTGCTCGGGGTCGTGGCGGCGACGACGACGCGCCTCGCGCTCGGGACCCTCGTCGCACGCGTGGGGCTCGTGCCTGACGCGGTGCTCTTGTCGCAGTTTGGCGCGCTCGAGGCGATCGCGCCCGGGCGCGTCGTGGCAGGCATGGGCACGGGCGACCGGCTGAGCGCCGGGGAGAACGAGGCGTACGGCGTCGAGTTCGCCGTTGCGGACGATCGTCGCCGGCGCCTGCGGGGGTGCGTGCGCGCGGCCCTCGACCGGGGGCTCACGGTGTGGGTTGGCGACGGAGCGCCCGAGACGCGCCGCGTCGCGCTCGAGGAGGGCGCGACGCTGAACCTGTGGGACGCGACGCCCGAGGAGGTCGCCGACGCGTCGCGCCGGAGCGCCGTCACGTGGGCGGGTCCCGTCTCCGGGCCGATCGCGCCGACCCTGGCTCGCCTCGCCGACGCCGGGGCGACCTGGTCGGTCCTCCCATGGCCGGTCGACCTCGAGGAGCTCGCCGCCGCGACGCCGTGAGCCACAGACGAGGGGTTGGCCGCCCGGGCCGATGTCGAGCCGGCGCGGCGGGCCCTCATCGGAGCGACGTGGCGGGAATGTCGACCGGCGCGACCTCGATGCGGGCGAGCGCGCGCCCGATCAGACGGTCGGACTCGCTCGTCGGCGCCGTGCAGCACCACAGCAGCCTTTCGTCGTCGCCTCCGAGCGTGCAGGCGAAGCACGGCTGGCTCGTCTCGACGCGAGCGAGCACCTCGCCGCCCCGTGCCACGCGGAGGCACTCGGGAGCGAGCGCGTTCGCCACCCAGATCGCGCCCTGCGCGTCGGCGCAGATCCCGTCGGGGAAGCACTGCCCGAGCGCTGCCCATTCGCGCCGACCGGTGAGGACGCCGCCCGCTCCGACGTCGAACGCGCTGAGACGCGCGGCGAAGGTCTCCGCGACCACGAGCGTCCCTGCGATGAGGACCATGCCGTTCGGAAAGCTCAGGTCGCGCGCGGCCTCGTGCGCGGTTCCGTCGCGATCGACGCGCAGGAGCGAGGTCGTCTCGGGTGCGGCGTCTCCGTTGAAGAAGGCGTCGAGGTCGAACCCGAACTGGCCGACGAAAGCCGTGCCGTCGGAGAGCACCAGCATGTCGTTCAGGGATGCCGCTGCAAGGGCGCTCAGGTCCGCATGCACGTGGACCGATCCGTCGTCTCGTCTTTGGAGCACCGTGCGGTCCTGCATCCAGACGACGAGGAGCTCTCCACCGGGCAGCCAGCCGAGGCCCGACGGGCGGCCCGGAACCGCGATCTCGCGCGTCCGGCCGGTCCCGTCGGCCGCGACCGAGGAGACGGTGTGCGCGAAGAAGTCCGAGTACCACAGGCGTCCCCCATGCCACCTGGGCGCCTCGCCGAATGTCAGTCCCTCGAGGAACGTCGTGGCGTGGACCGAGCGCATCGGCCAGCCAGTTCAGCACTGGTTGCGCCTCTTCGCGCGGCGGCGCCCGAAGGAGTCCGGGGAGCTCCGGCGGCGTGCCCGTGAGAACGGACCGGTCGAGGAGCGCGGCGCAGCGGTAGCCTGTTCCGTGGCCTACTGGGCGCTGAAGGTGGTGCTGACGCCGATCCTCAGCCTCCTGTGGCGGGTCCGGGTGGAAGGCAGAGAGCACGTGCCCGCCCGCGGCGGCGTCGTGCTTGCCGCGAACCACCAGTCGTTCTGTGACTCGCTCTTTCTTCCCCTCGTCGTCCGGCGCAAGGTGACGTTCCTCGCCAAGGCGGAGTACTTCGACTCGCCCATCTCGGCGTGGTTCTTCCGCGCCGTCGGGCAGATCCCGATCCGACGCGGAGGGGGCAAGGAGTCCGAGCGCGCGCTGCGGACGGCGGCCGAGGCGCTTGCCGGGGGCAGGCTCGTCGCGCTGTACCCCGAGGGCACTCGCTCGACCGACGCAATGGTGCACCGGGGCCGCACGGGTGTCGCTCGCCTCTCTCGCGAATGCCGCGTGCCGGTCGTCCCGGTCGGCATCGCGGGCACGGTCGACGTGCAGCCCGTCGGCCGCAAGATGCTGCGTCCGGGTCGCACGGTCAGCGTCCGTTTCGGTGCGCCGATGCGCATGGAACCTGCAGACGACCCGGCCGATCCCGCGGCGGGTCACGACCACCGCGAGTGCCGTGCCTTCACCGACGACCTCATGAAGGAGATCTCGCGGCTGTCCGGCCGTCCCTATGTCGACGAGTACGTGCCGGCTCGTGTCCCCGCGCCGCCAGTGAGCTGACCGAGTGCCGCGCTACCTGGTCCGGGTCCGCCTCCTCGACCGCCCTGGCGCGCTCGGGCTCGTGGCGAGCCGGATCGGCGCGGTGGGTGGCGACATCGTCGCGATCGACATCCTCCAGCGCACCGGCGGGGAGGCGCTCGACGAGTTCGTCGTCGAGCTCGACGCCGATGCGCTCGTCGAGCTGCTGCGCCGCGAGATCCACGAGGTGGACGGCGCCGACGTAGAAGAGATCCGTCGCCTGCGCATCCACGCGGAGGAGGACTGAACAGCGGGCCGCGTCGCGCTCGGCGACGTGTCATGTCCAGGCACGGCATCGATCCACGCTCCGTTGCCACGCGCCGTAGGCGAGGTCCGCGGTGCGGCGGTCGGTGTGGGGAGCGCACTCGAGGTCGGGCCGCCACAGGGCGCGCAGCTCGTCCAGGCCCCCCCACACCCCTTCGGCGAGCCCGGCCAACATCGCCGCGCCGAGCGCGGTCGACTCGATGCAGCGCGGCCGGACGACCGGGACCTGCAGCTGATCTGCTTGGAGCTGGAGCAGAAGACGCATCGCCGAGGCCCCGCCGTCCGCGCGGAGCTGCGGGATCGGACGCCCGAGAGCACGGGTCATGGCGTCGACCATGTCGCGCACGCCGAACGCGATGGCTTCGACGACGGCCCGCGCGAGCTGGGCGCGGCCGGCCCCGGTGGTGATCCCTGTGACGACGCCTCGGGCTCGGGGGTCCCACCACGGGCTGCCCAACCCGGTGAACGCGGGCACGACGACGAGACCGCCGGCGTCGGGGACGGACTCGGCCAGCGGTCCGATGTCCTCCGACCGTTCGATGAGCCCGAGGCCGTCGCGCAGCCACTGGATCGCCGCGCCCGAGACGAACGTCGATCCTTCGAGGGCGTAGGCGACGTCGCTCGCACGTCCATTGGCGTGGCCGCCGAGGTCCCACGCGATCGTCGAGACCAGCCCGTCGGCCGGTGGCGGGCAGCGTGCGCCGGCGTGGACGAGCACGAAGCTCCCGGTGCCGTACGTGACCTTGGCGAGTCCCGGCTCGGTGCACGCCTGACCGAAGAGCGCCGCCTGTTGGTCGCCCGCGACCCCGCTCACCGGGACGCCCGCGAGCGTCGGGACGCCGGCTGCGACGTCGGGAGCGACGACGCCGATGCGACCGCACGAGGGGTGCACGTCGGGCAGCGCTGCGAGTGGCACACCGAAGCGCGCACACAGCTCTTCTGTCCAGCACCGCGTCCGGATGTCGCAGAGCATGGTGCGCGAGGCGTTCGTGACGTCCGTCGCGAACGCCTTCCCGCCGGTCAGCTGCCACAGCAGCCAGGCGTCGACCGTGCCGAGCGCGAGGTCCGCTCCGGCGGCCACGCCGCCGTGGGTGAGCAGCCACTCGAACTTGGTGGCAGAGAAGTACGGGTCGAGCACGAGGCCGGTTCGCTCGCGCACCGGCTCGAGCTGCCCCTCTGCCGCGAGCTCTTCGCAACGTGCGGCGGTTCTCCTGTCCTGCCAGACGATCGCGTCGTGCAAGGGGCGCCCGGTCCGGCGGTCCCACGCGACGACGGTCTCCCGCTGGTTCGCGAGGCCGACGGCCGCGATGGGCGTGCCCCGCTCGGAGAGGCGCCCGGCGACCTCCGCGAGCGAGGCGCGGACGAGATCCCAGATCTCGACCGGGTCGTGCTCCACCCACCCGGGCCGGGGGAAGTGCGGGGTGAGGGGACGGGTGGCCTGGTCGGTCAGCGTCCCGGCCTCGTCGAACGCGAGCGTCCGCACGCCGGACGTCCCTGCGTCGATGGCCAGGACGCACCCCACCGTGCGGCACGCTAGTCCCGGCGACGCCGTCCGCCCAGGGCCGGGCACCCGGTCCGGACGCGGTGCAAACCTTCGCGAACGGGTGCTGAACAGGGGAGGAGCACATGCCGTCGCATTGACAACGGCGTAACTACAGTGCTGTAATGAACCCCACTATCTCGTGCTCCCGTAGGGACCGACCACAAGATGTTGTGGTTCGTCTGGGTGAGGGACCGCCGGGGCACGGAAGGGACATCGGTCGTCTGGGGGGTGGAGTCGGCACTCCGCAGCTGGCCGCATCGGTGCCGGGTACGACCGATGTCGCCCGTGACGGCACGGTGGAGCTGGTGCAGTGAACGAGCAGCCGAGCGAGCACAGGAGCAGAGAATCCATGGCCATCGCACCGCAGCGAGCCGCAATCGGCATCCGCCGGCACTTCACCACCGAGGGTGTGCACCCCTACGACGAGGTCCGCTGGGAGCGCCGTGACGCGCGCATCACCAACTTCCGGGACGGCACGGTCGCCTTCGAGCAGCTCGCGGTCGAGGTGCCCGAGTCCTGGAGCCTGAACGCCACCAACATCCTGGCCCAGAAGTACTTCCGCGGCACGCTCGGCACTCCCGAGCGCGAATGGTCGCTCAAGCAGGTGGCCGACCGGGTGGTGGACACCCTCGTCGCGTGGGGGACGAAGGACGGGTACTTCGTGGACGACGCGGAAGCCGAGATCTTCGGGGATGAGCTCAAGTACCTCATCATCCACCAGAAGGCTGCGTTCAACTCGCCCGTCTGGTTCAACATCGGCGTGCGGGGTGTGCCGCAGCAGGGATCCGCGTGCTTCATCCTCGCCGTCGATGACTCCATGGACTCGATCTTGAACTGGTACGTGGAGGAGGGCATCATCTTCAAGGGAGGTTCGGGTGCCGGCGTCAATCTCTCGCGCATCCGCTCGTCTCATGAGCTGCTGAAGGGAGGCGGCACCGCGTCGGGCCCCGTGAGTTTCATGAGAGGTGCCGATGCCTCTGCGGGGACGATCAAGTCGGGCGGCAAGACGCGTCGCGCCGCGAAGATGGTGATCCTCGACGCCGATCATCCGGACATCGAAGACTTCATCTGGTGCAAAGCCATCGAAGAGCGCAAGGCGCGTGTGCTGCGAGATGCCGGGTTCGACATGGACCTCGACGGCGTCGACAGCCATTCCACCCAGTACCAGAACGCCAACAACTCCGTGCGCGTCACCGACGAGTTCATGCAGGCGGTCCTCGATGACGGCGACTGGGAGCTGACGGCGCGCACCGACGGTTCGGTGATCCGCTCGGTGAAGGCGAGAGATCTCTTCCGCCAGATCGCACATGCCGCCTGGGAGTGTGCGGACCCCGGGATGCAATTCGACACGACCATCAACAAGTGGCACACCGCGTCGAACACGGGCAGGATCAACGGCAGCAACCCGTGCTCCGAGTACATGCACCTGGATAACTCGGCCTGCAATCTTGCGAGCCTGAACCTGCTCACGTTCCTCGAGGAGGACGGCTCCTTCGACGTGGAGGGGTTCACGCGAGCCGTAGAGGTCGTCTTCACGGGCCAGGAGATCATCGTCGGGAATGCCGACTACCCGACCGAGAAGATCGCCGAGAATTCCCGCCGGTTCAGGGAGCTCGGCATCGGCTACGCGAACCTCGGGGCACTGCTCATGGCGATCGGTCTCCCCTACGACTCCGACGGGGGCCGTGCATGGGCAGGCGCGATCACCGCGCTCATGACGGGGCGCGCCTATGCAACGTCGGCACGTACCGCGGGGAGGATGGGTCCGTTCGCCGGGTTCCACGAGAATGCCGAGCCGATGCTGCGGGTGCTGCGCATGCACCAGTCCGAGGCGGCGAAGATCGACGAGGAGCTGGTGCCCCCCGAGCTCCTGTCTGCCGCGCAGGAGGCGTGGGACGAGGCGGTGGAGCTCGCAGAGCGGTACGGCGTGCGCAATTCCCAGGCCTCGGTGCTGGCACCGACGGGAACCATCGGGCTGCTCATGGACTGTGACACGACCGGCGTGGAACCCGACCTCGGGTTGGTGAAGACCAAGAAGCTCGTCGGCGGCGGGAACATGTCGATCGTCAACCAGACCGTGCCTCGCGCGCTGACCCGGCTCGGATATGCCTCCGACCAGATCGACCAGATCATCGCCTACATCGACGAGCACAAGACGATCGTCGGTGCTCCGTACCTTCTCGCGGAGCACCTGCCGGTGTTTGCGTGCTCGATGGGGGACAACACGATCCACTACTCGGGTCACGTCCGCATGATGGGGGCGGTGCAGCCGTTCATTTCCGGCGCGATCAGCAAGTGCGTGACCGGCGACACGCTGATCCCGAGCGAAGACGGGCTCATTCGGATCGGTCGCCTCTACGAAGGCGAAGCCCCCGACACCATGCGGCCCGAGCAGATGCTCGTCGCGTCGATCGACGGTCCACAGAAGACCGACGCCTTCTACTTCGGAGGCGAGCGATCCGTGCGATCGGTGACCCTGCGCTCGGGGCACCGGATCACCGGGACGCCGAATCACCGTCTTCTCGTCGCAGGCGTGGACGGTCCAACGTGGAAGCGGATGGACGAGTTGGACGTGGGCGACGAGGTCGCGGTGCGCTATGGAGCGAACCTGTGGGGGTCGGTCCCGCCGCGCATCACGTGCCGTCCGAGCCGCTCGTGTGGGAGCGAGCAGGACGTCCGAGTCCCCGTCGAGCTCACAGAGGATCTCGCCTTCTTCCTCGGGGCCTACGCGTCGGAGGGCTGCACGATCCGCTCGGTGGCGTCGGTCCGCATCACGAGCTCGGTCGACGAGGTGCTCGAACGGATCGCCGTCGCGGCGAACCGGGTGTTCGGCGATGCGGCGCACGTCCGGGTCCGCCGTCCCGGCGACCGCTGCCCGTTCGTGGAGATCACGTCGAAGACCGTCGTGGAGCTGCTGGAGACGCTCGGCTGCGGCCAGCGTGCCCCGCTGAAGCGCATTCCCGATGTCGTGCTGCGAGCGCCTCGCCGGCACGTCCTGGCATTCCTGCGGGGTCTGGCACTCGAGGCGGACACGACGACGCAGCCGCAGGCGACGTGGTCGATCCGTCTCGACGGCGCCGGGCTGCTCGACGACCTCCAGTCGGTCCTCACGAATCTCGGCATCGTGCACGGGCGGCTCTCGACGTGCGACGAGGAGCTCGACACGTCCTCCGAGGAGGTCTACGCGTCGGGGACGTACGCCCAGGAGCTCGTGACGCTCGTGCCCTTCGTGGACCCGGCAAGAGCCGCACGTGCGGCCCGGCTGCTCGACCGTACGCTCGTGCACGGCACAGCCGACGTCGTCCCTGGCATCTCGGGTGCGGACATCTACTCGCTGCTGCCGCAAGGGCGACGCAGCCGCTTCGCCTTCCTGGGCGACGGGAAGGCGGCGCGCGTCAGCCGGCGAACCCTCGAGCGAGTGGCCGCGATCGAGGGGGTCACGCTTCCCTCCTGGCTGCAGACGATCCTCGAGGACGAGCTGCACTTCAGCCCCGTGACCGAGAACAAGGACGCGGGCTTGCGCGTCGTCTATGACATCTCGGTTCCCACGACCCACGCGTTCGTGGGGAACGGCATCGTGAACCACAACACGGTGAACATGCCCGAGGACGCGACGGTGGAAGACGTCGAGCAGCTGCACATCGACGCGTGGCAGCTCGGCATCAAGGCGGTCGCCATCTACCGGGACAACTGCAAGGTCGCGCAACCGCTCTCGACCACGAAGAAAGAGGGGCAGATCATCGAGGGAGGAGACACCGCGCCTCCCGGCTCCGACGCCGAGGCGAAGTACCGGACGGCAGCTGCGAGGATCGCGGAGCTCGAGAACGCGTTGGCGGTCGAGCAGGGCCGCACCGCCGACACCGTCGTGGTCGGCGCGGTGCGAGAGCGGCTTCCTCGCCGGAGGCGGTCGAGCACCTTCGCCTTCCGGGTCGCGGACTGCGAGGGTTACGTCACGGTCGGCGAGTACGAGGACGGCCGCCCCGGTGAGGTCTTCGTGAAGGTCTCGAAGCAGGGATCGACCCTTGCAGGGATCATGGACGCGTTCTCGATCTCGATCAGCCTCGGGCTCCAGCACGGTGTGCCGCTGGCGACGTACGTCCGCAAGTACTCCAATATGAAGTTCGAGCCTGCAGGCATCACGGACGACGCCGAGCTGCGCATCGCCACCAGCCTCGTGGACTACATCTTCCGACGTCTGGCTCTCGATTACCTGAACTACGAGGAACGCCTCGAGCTCGGCGTGCTCTCGACCTCCGAGCGCATCCAGCCGACGCTGCCCGGCGTCGAGGAGAGCGCGACGCCGTCGGTCGGCGTGGTCGACGAGCGTTCCGCCGTGGTGCCGGCACCGCCGGTCGTGGCGCCAGCGGCACCGGCGACGAGCGATGCCGCGGCGACGCTCGCGAGGGCGGAGCAACGGGATGCGCCGTTCTGCTACAGCTGCGGGAACGTCATGCAGCGAGCCGGATCGTGCTATGTGTGCACCAGCTGCGGGTCGACCAGCGGCTGCTCGTGACGCTCGATCCTGATCTCGTCGGGCGCCTCGACCAGCGCGTGCGCGACGAGCAGGTGTCCCAGAAGCTGCCCACGCTCGTCGTCGGGCTCGCGCGAGACGGCGTGCCGGTGTGGTGGGCCGCT
>JAJYPY010000187.1 GCA_021794995.1 Actinomycetes bacterium
ACAGCGTAGCATCTGATCGGCAGCCCGTTGTGGATACCCTCTGAGCAGGGTGTTTATTGCCCTCTTAGCCCGCTGCTATCAGCACGGCCCCGCACAGCCGACACGCAGGCCCTGGTGAGCGGTGATCACGAACTATGTCGAATGATGCGTCTGACGCAACATCGCTCACTACGTGGCGCTGGGCGAAGCTGTGCCGGAACGAGTACACGGTGATGCTCTGGCGGTCATAGGGCTCGCCGTCTTCACCCCTCAGCTCGTCGAGCCTATCCACCCAGGTTCGGAAGTGCAGGTCGAACGTGCTCACGTTCATGCCCTTGGTGCCGCGGGGGTTCATCACCGGAGCAGGGAAGAGTACGAGGTCCGCGGGCTCGGTGTCGGGATAGCGGGCAATGACGCGGGCCTGCTGAGCACGGATGATCACAGCCGTCTCCTCGTCGATCGGCAGGCGGTAGCCGACGACGCCGACCTTGGGCATGTCGTGGCCGAGCACCGGGGCGGAGCGCACCTGGCCCGACTCGTCGGGGATCTCCTCGAAGGCCAGGCACTCAAGGTGCAGCGTGCACAGTTCGCCGGTGCGCCGACCGACTGAGGCCTCGAGCTCGACCATCGCCCGCCGGTCTTCCCCGAAGAGCTCTTCGAGCGCCGCCAGCGCCGCGGGGTGCAACAGCTGGTCGAGGACGACCTGGGGAAGCGCCCTGCCCTGCTCCTCACGTGACGCGCTCGGCAGGTGGTCGGTCGGGTAGAGCACGGCGTTCTCGGGAAAGCTGTGCATTGGACCACCGGGACGGCTGAGCCCCATCGCCCGGGCCTCGCGCAGGAACCGATCGAGCTCGGCCACCCAGGTGCGCCGCGTATTGCGCGCCAGGTCACCTCTCGCCTCAAGGTGCGCGAGGTCGTTGACGAACGCGGCAAGATCCGCCCGCTGCACGAGCGCGGGGTCGACACCACCGTCGGGGCGGTTGCGCCGAAGCGACTCCGAGAACGCCCGCAGTACCCGCAGCGTCACCTGCAGTACACGGGGCGTCCGCACGGTGTCGATGCGCTCGGCTGCCCACGCCTTGGCGCTCTCGCGTAGCCAGGCCTGGCTGATGGGGCTGAAGCGCATTCGCCCGGGGATCTTGCCGAACACCCGTTGGTCCCAGACGTCCTTTTTCACCTCGCTCTCCCGGTCGGACAGGGCAAGTCCCACCTGATCGGCGGCGAAAGAGAGGAACAGCCATGCCGGCATGCCTTGCTTGAACTTGTCCAACGACAGCTCGAGGATCGAGGCGACTCCCTGGGCTCGCACGCCGTTGACAGCTGATTGCACGTTGAGCGGCCTAGCCTTGTGGCCCAGATCGATGGCGCGCTGGAGGCCGTAGAGCAGCTCGAGCCTGAGGCGCTCCGAGAGGCGGGAGAGCACCACGAGCCGGCCGTCACGGTCAACCGTGCCCTGGCGGGCGCACCAGGCCTGCATAGCCCGGCCGCTCGGCCTGCCATCGGAGCGCCAGTGGCGGTGGTGCTGTTCGCACAGCGCGGGTGAGGCGTGCCAGGCAAAGCGGGTGCAGCTCGCGACCACGCAGCGGCCAAAGCTCGGCCGGGAGGTCGCCGGGGGGAATTCCTCGTCGCCGGCCACGTACTGCTCCTTGCTCTGGCCACGTTTTCCCATTGCCTGCTCGCAGGCAGCACACAGGCCATGGGCCCGCACTGGCCGCTCGTGGCCGGGAGTTCGACACACCGCGCAGAGTGCGTCCTTGCTGCGACTGCGGCGTTGCGGCCCCGGTGCGCTCTCACAGAAACTGGCGAAGTCCGCCTCCGGCCCGACCTTCTTTCACAGCTGGTCGCATCGCCAGCACAACCCGAGGATGGTCCTGGCCACCTGGTCGCAGGCCGCCGTCTTGCACTCGGTGTAGCCGAAGAGGGGATCGTCGGCACGCGGGGCGAAGACCTGCGCCTCGGCATCGTAGCCAGCTCGGAAGAGCTCGGGCCAGTCGATGAGCGCGTGCAGCTTTGCCTCTGACGGATCGTCCGGCTCGACGACGTCGACCCGCTCGGCTCCAAGAGCTCTCATCCCTGCTCCTTTCGCCGCTGTTCCCGGCGCTTGACGCTCAGTGCCTCGACGGCTTCCACTGCTTGGCGCATCCGGGCGCGGCTCGGATGCACGTAGATTTGGGTGGAGGTAATCGAGCGATGCCCGAGGAGCTCCTGGACGACGTCGATCGCGACCCCGGCCTCCGCCATCTTGCTGCCTGCCGAATGCCGGAGCATGTGCGGATGCACGGCTCGTGCAAGTCCGGCTCGGCGTGACAGGGTCCGCAGGCCCTGGCGGACCGCCGAGGCGCTCATCGGGGCGCCGAGTGGGGCGTGGAACAGGTTGACGAAGACGAAGTCGCTGCGGTTGGCGGAGGCGCAGGCGAGGCGCTCTTCTGCGTAGCGGTCGTAGTAGGCGAGGAGGATCGTCCCGACCGGCACGCTGCGGTTGTGGCGCGACTTCGCCGACGCGTGGTTGGGGTTGTCCTCTCGGCGCACGACGTGCAGGTGCGGGCCGGGCAACGAGCAGCCAAGGGCGCTGGCATGGTCCATGAAGTGCAAGTCCTCTTTGCGCAGCCCGAGCGCCTCGCCGATGCGAAGCCCGCAGAACCACAGCAACACGAGGGGGAACCGGTCTCGCCACGACGTCGCGGCCTCGAGCAGCCCCTCCCACTCGGCTTGCGACGCCGACTCCGGCTGGGCGGAACGGCTGGAGCGTAGCCGGTGGCGGGGCCGGGCCCGGTAACGGAGCCCTCAGGGCGTAGCTCGACCGGCAAGAACCGGTCGTCGCCCACCTCGTAGAGGGCGGCGAGCACCGACGGATCCACGGTCCCCGCCCCGACCGCGTGCTTGTACATCTCGCGCACGACCGAAAGCACGTGGTTCACCCGTCCTGGCCCAGGTGGGCGCCCCTGCCCCGCGCCAGCACGTTCGATCGGTGTCGCCCGCAGAGCGAGGACGAATCGGCTCAGGTCCGAGGCTCCCTGCTCCAGGCTGCGGCCAGTGCTCGTGCACCAGGCCAAGAAGCGCGCCAGCTCCCCGGCGTAGGTGCGGGTAGTGGACTCCGCCCGGTCCCGGGCGAAGCGCAGGTCGAACAAGAACCGGCCGGCGACCGCCACCTTCGCGTACTCGTCGTCGACGACGCTCCAGTAGCCACGGCCGTCGGGCAACTCGATGCGAAACGCTCGAACGGCCGGCGCGGGACACTTCTGCACATCGGAGACAGTATGACGCCGTCGTGTATCCCACAAGCACTGTCTGACATCTCAGGAAGCAGAACAGAACACGATCCGGACTGCTGAAAACGATCAGAACAGCGATGAGAAAGCTAGGCGGGAGTCTGCTGGAGCAACTGTTGGCACTCGATACAGGACATCGCTCACAGCGCATAGACTGCGGGTCCGCTCACCTCGCTGAGTTCGTCTCCTACCGGACCAAGAGGCTCGACACCGTGCTCGGTCCCATCGAGCTGAACCGTGCCTACTACCACTGTTCGGATTGCGCTTCAGGCGTTGTGCCCCGTGACGAGGAGCTGGGGGTATCTCACACCTCGCTGACCCCAGGACTTGCGGCGAT
>JAJYPY010000188.1 GCA_021794995.1 Actinomycetes bacterium
CCGCTCGGGAGCTGTGTCGGGACGTAGCGGGAGCCGGTCGCGGCGTCGAGCACCGAGATCGGGGCGATCACGTCACCCACGCGGAGTGCCGGATCGATCGCCCCGGCGACGCCGGCGACGAGCACGCACCTCGGATGGAGCGCGTCGAGCAGCGCGACGGTGCTCGCACTCGCGCGTGCACGTCCCACCCCGACGCGTGCGGCCACGATCCCTGTGGCGACCCGCGCAGGCGCTGTCGCGGCACGGCCACGCCGCAGGCCCAGTGCGCGAGCCACCGCCCGGAGCTCGCGGTCCATCGCCGTGACGACGACGGTCGGGGAATCGGTCAGTGCCGGGACCAGCTGCCGACGCTGGTGAGGCGGACGTGGACTGTCGCGACGATGTGCTGGCCCTGGTCGACGGCGTTCAAGGTGAGCAGCACGCTCACGACGTAGCCGGCGTCGAGGTGCACGACGCTGCGGTACGTGCCCGAGACCTTGGAGCGCTGGCTCCCCGGCGCCAGGACGTACGCAGGCTCTTTGCTCACGAAGGCGCCGCCTTTGGCGGTGAAGGTGGTGATCCCCAAGAGGTCCTGGATCGGCGCGAGGAGACCCGTCGCTGTGCGTCCCTGGACCGAGCGGCGGCCCTTCACGACACCCTGGGGGGTCCTGGCGACCTCGGTGGCGATGCCGGGCGCCTTGTAGACGAACGACACGATGTCACCGTTCAGGTTGGACGCGGTGTAGGTCCCGGTGAGCCGCGCGGCTGTGAGCGTGGCGGTCGCGGCGTTGTGGACGGCGAGGTCCGTCCCTGTCGGGGCCTGGACCGCACCGAGGACCGCACCACCGGCGGCCAGGAGCCCGAGGAGGCCGACGAGGAGAAAGGAAAGGGGGAACCGCCGCATCGGTTCAGCGTACCCGCCCGGCTATGCCCCGATCGCCCGCCGGATCAGCTCGACGTGGCGGGCGGTCGCGCGCTCGATCGAGAACGACGCCGCCCGGGCACGGGCCGCGTCGGCGAGACGCGCACGCAACGCGTCGTCGGTGACGACCCGGTGGACCGCCGCCGCGAAGCGCAACGGGTCCTTGGCCGGGAGCACGAGCCCCGCGTCTCCGACGGTCTCGGGCACCGCCGCTGCCCCGTACGCAACGACGGGGAGCCCGTGGCCCATGGCCTCGACGATGGGGACGCAGAATCCCTCGTGCTCCGACGCGCACACGAAGACGTCCGCAGCGCGCAGGTACGCCTCGAGCGTCGCGGGGTCCACCGAGCCGGTGACCTCGACCGCGTCGTCGAGCCCCACGTCGTGCACGAAGCGCGCGAGTGCCGGCGCGTAGCGCTCTCCGAGGGGTGAGCCCACCAGCCGGAGGCGCGCGCAGGGGTCGTACACGCGGCGGTAGACCGAGAGCATCTTCACGAGATCGTGCGGCGCTTTGTGTGGCGAGACCTTCCCGACGAAGATGAGGTCGACGCCTCCGGCGGAGCGCTCGGAGGCGAGGCGCGCCGCAGTCTTCGGGTCCGGGACGGGCCCGGCGCGCGTCATGTCGATGAGCAGCGACGCGACGGCCGTCTTCGTGTACCCGGCGTCGATCAGCTCCTGCTCGTTGAAGCGCGAGTCGGCGATCGCGAACAAGGAGTGGGGTGCGAGCCGCTCCAGCTGGGCCCTTCCGAGCGACGTCTCGTACGCGACCGCCGGCTCCCACGGAGCCAACAGCTCCGTGGGCGTGATGTTGTGGTAGTTCACGAGCTTCGGCTCGTCGCGCGTCATGAGGGTGTCGAAGACGGGGCTCCCGATCGAGGACTGGTAGAGCAGGGTGCGATCGCGTGCCGTGCGGCCGAGCGCGGAGAGCGGACGCGCGACGCCGGCCATGTCGGGGGTGCACGTCCCGTAGAAGATGTCGGACCCGATCCCTGCGGCGCGCAAGGCGTGCATCAAGTTGACGGTGTGCACCCCGATCGCGTCGCGGCTCGCCAGCGAGGGGATGACCTGGTCGACGCGCACGGGGGACGAGTGTAGGCACCTGCGCGACGCGTCCTCTCGACGGCGCGGCAGCGCACAACGGGGAGGTCCATGCGGAGCGTGCGCAACATCCTTCGAGCCGGTGACGTCGGGCGGTACGATCGGGCATCGGCCCCCCCACCCCGCCCGTCCCCCTGCGTCCCCGGGGTCTCCCGTTCGCCGCCCTGGGCGCAGCGTTCCTGGCCGCGCTCGCCTTCGTCGCCCCGGGTCTTTGCGCCGGGACCGCCGGCGCGGCGGGATCCTCGCCCGTGGGTCCCACCAGGGCCGACGTGCCCCTGGAGCAGGCCACCCGGATGAGCCTTCCCTCCGACACGCTCGACGTGCGCATCGCCATGATCGAGTACGACACAGCGGCCGTCTCCATCACGTCGAGCGGGGGTGTGCGGGCGCCCGGTGCCACAGGGGCCAAGGCGGTGAAGCTCACCCCGAACGGGGGCGGGACCTGGACCGTCGCGACCGGGACAGGGTGCGCCGGCCCGTGGACGACCGTGCAACCCCAGTCCTCGACACCGCTCGTCCAGCCGGTGGTGTCCGCCGACCTCCTGACACTGTGCCCCTCCGCTGCGGGCCCGCAGACACCGATCGCCGTCCAGGGGACGATCACGGGTGTCTACAACTCCGCGGCCCAGGCGCGTACCGTCAACACCCTGCCGCTCGAGGAGTACGTCGCCGATGTCGTGCCCGGCGAGTCGCCGTCGTACTGGGGAACAGCCGGCGCCACGGGGCCGCAGACACACCCCTGGGGATTCCAGGCGCTCGAGGCCCAGGCGGTCGCGGTCCGCTCCTACGTGCTGGCGTCGCCGGGAGGGTACGGCGGCTACGCGACAACGTGCGACCTGTACTGCCAGTCCTACCGCGGCACCAGGTACCTGAGCGCGAACAGCACGGCCGCTGCGCAGGACACCGCCGGCGACGTGATGGTGATGCCGAGCGGCGCGATCGCCTCGACCGAGTATTCGGCGTCGACGGGTGGCTACACGTCGAGCGGGACAGAAGGATCGCCGTTCACGCCGGTGCCCGACACAGGCGACGGCGTGTGCCTGACACTGCCCGGGTTCGCCAAGGGGTCGCTGTGCAATCCGAGCCACGACTGGTCGGTCACAGTGCCGCTCGCCACGATCCACGCGCACTGGCCGCAGGAAGGCACAACGCCGACGGTCACGGTCTCGGGCCGCAACGGCTTGGGGACATGGGGCGGCCGGGTGACGAAGGTGACCATCTCGGGCAACGCCGAGAGCCAGACAGTGACAGCGGCCGCCTTCGTCGCAGCGCTGTCCTTGAAATCGAACTACTTCACGATCACCTCGTCCGCCGGGCAGCCGGTCAAGATCACAGGCCACGGCTGGGGGCACGGGATCGGGATGGGGCAGTGGGGCGCGTTGGGCTATGCGCTCGGCACAGACGGCGGCCAGGGCAACTGGACATGGGAGCGGATCGTCGACCACTACTACGCACCGGCGACGCTCCAGACGCTGCCGGGCACGGCGAGCACGCCCTTCTCGTTCACCCGCATCGCCGGCCAGACAGCCGACGCCACGGCCGTCCAAGAGCTCGAGGACCGCTTCGACGCCTCGGCCGG
>JAJYPY010000189.1 GCA_021794995.1 Actinomycetes bacterium
CCGCCTACTACCGTCACGGCGGGATCCTGCCCTACGTACTGCGCCAGCTGCTCGGCGACAGCTGGCGCGCCGCCAATGAGCCCTGACGGGCCGCGTACCGTGACCGTCAGGCCCAGCGAGCGACCGAGACGTGCGGGCGCTGATGAATGCCCGAGTCCCTGGCTTCAGGGTGTCGGCGCGGACGGACTCGACCGTGTCGGCGATGACCGGTCCACACTCGTAGGATCGGTGTATCCAAAGGAGGCACAATTGAGCGAACAGGACGTGAGGATGGTCGTCTTGTCGACCGACGACCTCGATGAGTCCATCCGCTTCTACACCGAAACCCTCGGCATGCCACTGAAGTTCCGCGACGGAGCCCACTTCGCGGCCCTCGACGGCGGATCGGTCACCCTCGCGCTGGCGACCGCCGTGGACCACCCCATGCCCGGGCAGGTTGTCGTGGGCATCAAGACCGCTGATGTCGACGCTGCCGCGCAGGCGGTTGAGGTGAGCGGCGGGGGGATCGTGAAGGGGCCGTACACCGACGCGCACGAGCGCCGGGTCGTGGTCTACGACAACAAGGGTAACGGCCTGGTCTTCTACACTCCCCTGGCGCGGTAAGGGAAGACTCGTCGACTCGGGACATCCTCGGCGAGGCTACGCATCTATGGCGGCGATGGGCCGCCCGGCGGTACTGTCGGGGTAATGGCAGTGACCGAGCCGCTGCAGCGGCTGCGCCAAGCGATGGCCACGTTCGTCGACAGTCCGTATCTCTTGACGGTCACCGCGGAGCACCGGCCCCATTGCGGCACGGTCGAAGTCACTTGCAACGATGAGGACCTCGTCATCACCTCGCCCGGCAGCCACGGCGCTGCGGACGCTCGCGAACACCCCCAGGTCAGCCTGTTGTGGCCTCCGGCAGAACGAGGTGGGTACGCCTTGATCGTCGACGGCACCGCCGTGGCGAAGGGTACGGAATTGGTCGTGCGTCCGACCAGGGCGGTGCTGCACAGACGAGGCGCACCGGCCGATCCACCGCTGTCGTCATGCAGTTCGGACTGTGTCCCGATCCTCCCCTGAAACCGAGCCACGGCCTCTCGAAGGTCGTTGCGGATGGGTCAACGCCTTCGAACGAGCGCGAACCTCGCCGAAGGACGTGGGGGCATATGGAGCTACTGCCGTCGCACGATTGCCGTTGTGAGAGCACATACAGGACATCGCGGTGCGAAGGCTGTTTACCCCCCGCGGGACTCCCATCTCGCTCGGCGCAAGCAGGCGCACGATGAGATCATGGAGGCGGCCTGAGCCTGCTGGGAGGTAGGCGCAGGCCATGCGCTGGCGGCTACTCCCGCCCCACCATGCCCAGGAGATGAGACTACCGCCCAGCCCCTTTGCGCCGCCTCCTCGCTGCTCGGGGCTTCCGCTGGCGCCTGTGCGCCGGCAAGGTGCGCGCGTACGCGTCCTGCAAGTTCAGCCGGGACGACGCTGTCTGGATCGTGGAGGGCGCCGAGCGAGGCGCTCACACCGACGAGGGCCTGGAAGAGTGGCGGACAGGTGGCGCAACTGGCGAGATGGACTTCGAGCGCGGCACGTGCCGAAGCGTCGAGGTCGCCGTCCAGGTAGCCCGACACTTGCTCACGCGCGTCCCAGCAGCTGAGGGGCACGCCGCTGTTCGCCGCCCGGCGCTCTCTTCCGTGCGCCAATGCGCTCACAAGGATCATCCTTCCGCGCCGGAGGCGCTGCTTGGCGGCGGGAAGCGAGATCCCGAGGACCGCCGCGATCTGGCTTGCCGGCCAGCCTCGGCATCGTGGAGCACGATCACGCTGCGGTAATGCTGGGGTAGATGGACGAGCGCGTCACGCAGCTCCTCGCCCGACTCGGCGCTCTCGACCACTGCCTCGGCGTCGACGTTGTAGGCCTGGTCTCGCCAGAGGATCTCGACGTCCTCGACGCTCAGCTCGTGGGCATGGTGTCGAGCCCGGTCGACGGCGAGGTGGGAGAGGATCTGGTGGAGCCAGGTCCGAAGCGATGCCTCGCCTCGGTACTGGGCCTGACAGCTCGATCGCCCGCACGACAGTGTCACCGACGAGGTCCTCGGCTTCGGCTTGGTCGGCCGTGATCGAGCGGGCGAAGCGGTACAGCCCGGGGAGTTCGACCGTCACCGCTGCGCCGAAGTGCTGCTCGCCCTGCTGTTGCTTCACCCGATCGATCGCCACGTCACCCAGTCTGTCCGGTGAGAGCAGCTCAGGCCGCTCGGTGGAGGCGCGACGCCCGGTGTTCTCCCATCTCGGACGCCGGAACGCCCGTCGTCTTGATGCCCAAGAGGTGGTAGATGGGGCAGTAGCCGCTCGCTGCGGTCACGGCCATGATGGCCGCGACGACGAGCAGCACGATCCCCCACGCCGTCGAGAAGCCGAGCACGGCACCACCGGCGATGTTCCGCCGAATGGCCGCCGCACGGGCAGCGCTGATGGTCCCGAGCTCGCCGATCGGCCGGCGTTTCGCGGCCACCGTTTTGAACGTGGCGGTGGCCGACCTCGTGTGCGAGTCCGCCCGCTGAGGCCACGACGACCCCGGGGAGCGGCCACCACCTCGTCGGTTCGTCCCGTGAGGGACCAGGAGGTCGGCCACGAGCCGAAGCCGTCTCGGACGCGTCTCGGACAAGCAAGTGGACGTTATGGCCGCGGTGAGTATCCGGAACTTGGACGATCGCGTCAGGGAGCGGTTGCGCATTCGTGCTGCCGCCCACGGTCGATCGATGGAGGCAGAGATCCGCGAGATCCTCGTGGAGGCAGTCCGCGAGCCGGACGAGTCGAGCGGCCTGTTCGTCACCCTCCTGGACCGCTTCGGTAGCGTCGGCGGCGTCGAGCTCGACCTGCCCGGCGCGCACCACGCCGGTTCGATCGGCAGATCTGTCTGCATGATCGTCGTCGACACCAACTTCGTCTCCGAGCTGATGAAGCCGTCGCCGTCTGCCGCGGTGAAGGACTGGGTGCTGGCCCAATCCGCCCGGGAGCTGTTCACCACGTCGATCACGCTTGCCGAGATCCTCTGCGGCATCGAACGGCTTCCGGGCGGGAGACGCAAGGAACTTCTGCGCACCACGGCACAAGACGTGTTCGACGCGTTCGGCGACCAAGCGCTCCCCTTCGACCGAAGAGCCGCCGTGCACTACTCGTCGGTCGTCGGCACCCGGGATCGTCTCGGCCTTCCGATCGGTGGTTTCGACGCACAGATCGCTTCCATCTGTCGAACCCACGATGCGGGCTTGGCGACGCGCAGCGCCAAGGACTTCGAGCACACCGGTGTCGACGTTGTCGATCCGTGGCAACCATGACCTTCGGGCGGTCGGGCAGCCCGAGCGAGGGTCTCCAGGAGCGTTGGAGGGGAGTCCCACGGGTGGGCGTCCCGTTCCCGCTGATGGACGAGTGTTGCTCGAGATGCCAACACCGCTTTCAGAGCCCTGGTCGGGTGGCGCCGACGTAGACGTCCCCTCCACCCCATTGGGCACCGACGGTGGTCGGGAACGGCTCGACCCGGACGTTGGCGCCGGCGTGGGGGGCGTCGACCATCAT
>JAJYPY010000003.1 GCA_021794995.1 Actinomycetes bacterium
AGCCCGTGCCCGGGAGCGCAGAGACGCCGCGCCGCCCGGCGTCCCGGGAGTCCGGGGAGTCCCGGGAGCTGGCGGCGTCCGGGGCGGCCCGGCCGCCGGCCGCAGATGGCGGGGGAGGGATGTCTCGCGCAAGCGCCGAGCGAGCCGTGTGGGGGGCGCTCCTTGCCGCCGCGATGATCGGGGTGATGTCGGGGGTCTACGAGTCGTGCTGGACGCTCCTCATGACGCGCCACGGTGCGGCGCAGTGGGAGATCGGGGTGAGCTGGACGCTCTTCGCGCTCCCCTTTGCCCTCCTGTCCCGACCCGCTGGGTGGCTGGCAGACCACTTCGACCGGAGATGGCTGGCGGTCGGGTCCCTCGCATGGTCGGTGGCCTTCCTCGCGACCTATCCGTTCCTGCCGGGTTTCGTCCCCTTGATGGTGCTCGGGATCTGGGAGTCGCTCGGTCTGTCGATCACGCTTCCTGCCTGCCAATCGCTGCTCGGGCAGGGCACGTCGCCAGAGCGCCATGGGCACGCGCAAGGACTGTTCGCCGCGAGCCAGACCGGCACCACCGCGCTGGCCGCGGCGTGCGCCGGCGGCCTCTTCGGCATCGCCCCATGGGCGCCGTTCGTCGGAGGCGCCGCGTGCTGCGCGCTCGTCGCCACCGTCGTGGTCGTCGTGTGGTGGCACGTCCCCGGGCGCGTGCGGGAGTCCGGGGCGGCGACCGTGTGCGGGTGACATCGGATGGCGAAATCGGCTACGAAGGGCGCCATGGACGACGAACGCTGGAACGCGGTGGACGAATTCATCTCGGGAACCCTCCTCCCGGACGACCCGGTGTACGCGGACGTCCTGCGCGCCGGGGAGGAGGGGGGACTGCCGCCGATCAGCGTCTCCGCGCCGCTCGGCATGCTCCTGCACGTGCTGGTGCGGGCGCTCGGTGTGCGCCGGGTGCTCGAGGTCGGGACGCTCGCGGGGTACAGCACGATCTGGATGGCCCGTGCCGTCGGGCCCGAAGGGAAGGTCGTCACGCTCGAGCTCGATCCGCACCACGCCGAGGTGGCACGCGCCAACTTCGCACGCGCCGGCGTCACCGGTACCGTCGAGCTCCGCCTGGGTCCGGCGGTCGAGTCACTGGCGCGCCTCGACGACGAGGGTGCGGACCCCTTCGATCTCGTCTTCATCGACGCCGATAAGCCGTCGTACCCGGACTACCTGCGCGCGGCGCTCCGCCTCTCCAGGGTGGGGACGGTCATCGTCGTCGACAACGTCGTGCGTGAGGGACGCGTCCTCGACGCGGACAGCGACGATCCGGCCGTCGCCGGCACGCGCTCGGTCCTCGAGCAGATCGGTGCCGAGCCGAGGCTCGCGGCGACCGCGCTCCAGACCGTCGGCTCGAAGGGCTACGACGGGTTCGCGCTCGCGCTCGTCACCGGCTGATCGGCCAGGCAGACGGAGATCGCAGGACCGGCGGGGACCGCCGCGCCGGCGAGCAGCTCGTCGGGGGCGGTCGACCTCGTATTCCAGCGATCTTCGATCCGGCCGAAGCGCCAGATGGCCAGCGCCACGACCCAGGTGACGATGAACAGCGCGGCGATCGCAATCCCGGCGGTGTTGATGTTCACACCGTCCAGCGCCTGCCAGACGCTTCCGTGCAGCCGCAGCTCGGTGGCCATGAGACCGAGCAGCTCGATCGTCCCGATGAGGAGCGCGACCACCACCGAGAGCGTCGTGATGACGAGGTTGTAGTACACCTTGCGAACCGGGCGGGAGAACGCCCAGCCGTAGGCGAAGTTCATGAAGCACCCGTCGAGCGTGTCGAAGAGCGTCATCCCTCCGGCGAAGAGGAGAGGGAGCGACAGCACCGCCCAGAAGGGGAGTCCGCTCGCCACCGCGGTGCCCGACACGACGAGCAGCGCGACCTCGGTGGCCGTGTCGAACCCGAGTCCGAAGAGCACCCCGATCGGGTACATCTTCCAGGGGGCGTCGATGCGGCGAGCGAGCGGTCCGAAGAAACGGTTCATGAGGCCGCGCTGGTCCAGCTGCCGCTCGAGCTCCGCCTCGTCGTAGCGACCGCGCCGCATGTCGGCGAACACGCGCGCGAGCGAGACGAGGATCACGATGTTGAGCGCGGCGATCAGGTACAAGAACGCGCCCGAGACGCCCGTGCCGACGATCATGGTCACGCGGTGCAGGGCCGACGCGGGTTGGCGCACCTGGGCGTCGAGGACGCGCACACCCAAGCCGAGCCCGACTGCCAGGATGAAGACGATCGTGGAGTGTCCGAGGGCGAAGAAGAAGCCGACCGACAGCGGTCGCTGTCCGCGTCCCATGAGGGCGCGCGTCGTGTTGTCGATCGCCGAGATGTGATCGGCGTCGAAGGCGTGGCGCATTCCCAGGGTGAGCGCGAGGAGGCCGGTCCCGATCCCGAAGACCTCGGTCCGGCTGAGGCGGTAGTGGTGTGGCGTCGCGGCGAGAAGGAGGGCCGAGCCCGTGGCGAGCAGCGCAACGACGCAGAGGGCCATCGCGCCGAGTTTCAGGCGCTCGGCGGAGGTGAGGGACGACAGCGAGGCACGGAGTCGCTGCACGTTGCGCATATTAGCGAAGAGCGAATGATTCGCAACAGAGGGGCGACGCTGGTGCCGCCGGGCCCGCCAGGTCCCGTCTACCCTTGAGGACATGACCAGCCCGGTCGCCATGGGTCCACGGGCACCCTCCTCGGTCGACGAGGTGCTCGCGCTCCTGCGGGCGGGCGGCGGACGGGCGACGGCGTCGCGGCGGGTGCTGCTCGAGGTGCTCTTCGAGTCCGGCGACCACCGCTCCGTCGAGGACCTGACGGCGGCGGTGCAGGCGCGGGCGCCCGACGTCCATCTCTCCACGATCTACCGGAACCTCGAGGAGCTCGAGCGGCTCGGTGTCCTCGTCCACACCCACCTCGGCCACGGCCCGGCGACGTACCAGCTCGCGTCGAGCGCTCACTCACACCTCGTGTGCGAGCGCTGCGGTCGCAGGTTCGAAGCGCCAGAAGAGCTCTTCGCCGGCCTTGCCGCGGAGGCGTCTCGGCGCTACGGGTTCACCATCGATCCGCACCATTTTTCCGTCCTCGGCCGCTGCGCCAGCTGCGCCCGATCGACGAGAACGGCGACCACGACCAAAGGGAGGTAAGACGGGTGGGCAGGCTGTACCTGACCCTCATCGGACTGACGCTCGTCTTCGCGTGCTCGATGTCGTTCGCGACGCTCGGCGTCTACACGGACACGTGGTGGCCCGCCGCGGTCGCAGGAGGCACCTTCGTGATCTTCGCCGCCGTCGCGGGAGCAGCGATTCCCCGTGCGCTTCGCTCGCTCACCGGGGGATATCGCCGCACCGCGCGGGCGGCTGTCGTGATGTGCAGCTCGTGGTGGGGTCTCCTGTTCTTCGTCATGGCGATGATCAGCTGGGCGCTCGGGAAGCGGGTCGTCGGTCCGAACAACGCGTATCTCACCCTCGGGCTCCTCGTCTTTCTCGGACTCGCAGGGGCGGGCATCCAAGGCGTCGTCGCCATGACCGCGTGGTTCGTGCACGTGCGGAACCAGGCGATCGTGGTGCCCGCGCGGCTCGAGGCGCACGAGCACGGGTCGTCTGCGGGGCATCGGGCACCGCTGTCCGAGGCGTAGCGGCGCTCCATGCGTGCAGCAGCGGTCGCCCCGTGCCCTGCGGACTCAGGGCCTCTGGCAGAACAGGTGCCATCCGGCGCCGCCCCATGCCGCCAGAGCGAGCGCTCGCCCCGCCCACGACCCGAGGAACGCCCGCACCACCGACGCGAGGTTCGGGAGGGGGCGCACCACCGCCGTCACGGCGATCCACAGCGCCCACGCGCCTCCGATGACGGACCAGACGACGGCGCCCATGCTCATCGCGAGCCCTCCCCTGCATCGCTCCTTCGACCGGCGGCCCGCCCGGATCCGCGGCGCACAGGGACCTGCGCGTCCCACAGCGGTCGCCGCCACCCCAGGGCGAGGTAGCCGCCGAGCAGGAGCCACCCCGCGAACACGACGCCGCGTCCCCACTCGTGGCGCGTGACGTCCCCGAACAGCCGGCTCAACGTCGGCAGCGCGTGGAGCTGGAGGGCGAAACTGTAGAGATCCCAGCCGATCGTCGACGCGATCAACGCGACCCACACCGCCGCGCCGAGGGCAGTCGTCCGCGTCGCGCGACCGACCGGACGGCCGCTGAGCGCGGCGGACAGGGCTTCGGCGCCGTGACGCACCCAGGCGCTGCTTGCCTGCCGCTGGCGGTTCCGGCCACCCAGCGCGGCGATGATCAGCACTGCCGCGATCGTCGCCCCCACGCTCCAGCGCGCTCCGGCCGCGGTGCGCGGGAGCGTCCCCTCCCATGCGCAGAGGCCCGCAGCGACGAGGACGGCCACGAGCCGGGGGAGCGGCCAGAGTCCCCACCATGCGAGCCGCCCCGTGTGCTCCGATCGCACCCGAGGAGCCTACGCGGACCGCGCGGCGACGTGCCGTGCGCCGCTCTGCGCTCCTGCGATCCGGCACAATGTGCCGGTGGGCGACGCGGCGCGGGTCGACGACGAGTCGGCACAAGCCGTCCGTCCGGCCGGTCGTTTCCGCATCTACATCGGCTCCGCTGCGGGCGTCGGAAAGACGTGTGCCATGCTCGACGAGGGCTGGCGTCGCCATGAGCGCGGTGCCGACGTCGTGATCGGCTTCGTCGAGACCCATGGACGTCCGAGGACCGCCGCGCTCCTGCGCGAGCTCGAGGTCGTCCCCCGAAAGCAGGTGCGCTACCGCGGGACGACGTTCTTCGAGATGGACCTCGAGGCCGTGCTCGCCCGGCGACCCGAGGTGGCGCTCGTCGATGAGCTCGCGCACACCAACGTGCCGGGGTCCGGGCCCCACGAGAAGCGCTGGGAGGACGTGCTCGAACTGCGCGACGCGGGGATCGCCATCATCAGCACGGTCAACATCCAGCACCTCGAGAGCGTGGCGGACGCCGTGGAAATGATCACGGGCGCCAAGATCCGCGAGCGTGTCCCGGACTGGGTGGTACGCAGCGCAGACCAGCTCGAGCTCATCGACTCCTCGCCCGAGCAGCTGCGACGCCGCATGCTCCACGGCAACATTTACCCTGCGGACAAGGTGCCGACCGCGTTGCAGGGCTTCTTCCGTACGGAAAACCTCGTCGCCCTGCGCGAGCTGGCCCTCCGATTCGTCGCCGACGAGACCGAAGAGGAGCTCCTGCGGTTCTTGGAGAGCCACCACCCCTCGAAGGTGTGGGACACGACCGAGCGGATCCTCGTGGCGATCACGACCGCGCCGGGGAGCGACAGCGTGGTGCGGCGTGCCGCACGGATGGCACAGCGGGCGAAGGGCGAGCTCATCGTCCTTCACGTCCGAGACGACGACCCGGAAGGGGCGTCGGAGTCACGCGAACTGGCGGCGCTCCGCGCCTTGTGCAGCGACGTCGGAGGCAGATGGATCGAAGTGCGTGGGGAGGACCCGGCGAGCACCGTGGTCTCCGTTGCCGCGGACCACCAGGTGACCCAGATCGTCGTTGGAGCGACCCAGCGGAGCCGCTGGGACGAGTTCACCCGCGGTTCGGTGGTGCGCAAGATCCTTCGGGTCGCTGCCGAGCGCGGCATCGACGTGCACGTCATCGCACGGCGCGAAGTGCGGGAAACTGGGGCGGGCGGGGAGCGGACCGTCGGCACCGGCGAACGACAGGAGGACACCGATGGCCACTGAGATGGCGGGGACGCCGGAGGCCGACCCCGAGCACACGCGGGTCGACGAGCTCGTGGACGACCTCCTGCGCGCGTTCCCCCCCCGGGAGACCGACCCGGCGACGTTCCTGGCCGCGCAGTTCGACCGGGGCCTCGCCTGGGTGCACTACCCCGAAGGACGCGGTGGGCTCGGCCTCTCTCCTACGCTGCATCAGCGGGTGGTGAGCAGGCTCCGTGACGTGGGGGCGCCCACGGCTGCCATGCGCAACGTGATCGGGTACGGCATGGTGGCGCCGACGCTGGTCGCCCACGGGACCGAGGCACAAAAGGACCGCTACCTTCGGCCGCTCTTTACGTGCGAGGAGATCTGGTGCCAGCTCTTCAGCGAGCCGGGCGCCGGCTCGGACGTCGCGAGCCTCGCCACGCGAGCCGAGCGCGATGGCGACGAGTGGGTGCTGAACGGGCAGAAGGTCTGGACGACCGTCGCGCACCTCTCGAGCTTCGGGTTGCTCCTCGCGCGGACCGATCCGGACGTTCCGAAGCACGCCGGCATCACGGCCTTTCTCGTCGACATGCACGCGCCGGGCGTCGAGGTCCGCCCCCTCTACCAGATCACCGGCGAAGCGGAGTTCAACGAGGTGTTCTTCACCGACACGCGGGTGCCGGACTCGGACCGCCTGGGGGGTGTCGGGGAGGGCTGGGGCGTGGCGCTCACGACCCTCATGAACGAGCGGGTCGCCATCGGCGGCAACGTCGCGCAGCGAGGGGCCGGGCCCATCGCCGAGGTCCTGCGACTCTGGCGGGAGCGGTGGAGCGACGACCGCTCCGCGCATGCGCTGGCGCTGCGGGACCGGGTCGTCCAGCGTTGGATCTCCCACGAGGTCCTCCGCCTCACGAACCTGCGAGCCGTGCAGAACCGCCAAAAGGGGACGCCCGGACCCGAAGGGTCGGTCGCCAAACTTGCCTACGCCGAAGAGAACAAGCGCACCTACGAGCTGTGCGTGGACCTGATGGGGGCCGACGGGCTCCTCTATCCCTCCGACTACCCGAGGCTCCGACCCACCGAGCTCACCTTCACGTCGCTCGACGCGCGACGGATGTTCCTCCGTGCGCGCGCCAATTCCATCGAGGGCGGCACGTCCGAGGTCATGCGCAACATCCTCGGCGAGCGGGTCCTCGGGTTGCCTGGCGACGCGCGGACCGACCGCGACCGCCCATGGAAGGACGTGCCGCGCAGCTGACGCGCTGCAGGCGTCGTGCCGCGCGCGGCCCGGGGATCAGCCGGCCGGCGCCTGCCCCCCGATGTGGGCGTCGAGCCACCCGAGGGCGCGGCTCCAGGCGTCCCGGGCCGCGTCGGGCGCATACGACCCCGGGCGCTCGTCGCAGTGGAACCCGTGCCCGGCGTCGGGATAGCGCACGATCTCGGTGTCGATCGGCACGGCGGCGGTGGCCTGGCGCAGACGTTCGACGTCGGCGACCGGGATGCTCTGATCGGTATCGCCGTAGAGCCCCAGCCACGGGGTGGCGAGCGACGGCGCGAGGTCGATGAGGGAGGGAAGGCCGAAGCGGCCCGCGGCGACGCCGCCGCCGTAGAACGTCACCGAGGCCCCGATCGGCCGCAACGTCGCGGCGTAGAACGCCACCGTGCCGCCCATGCAGAATCCGACGATCGCCGTCTTGTCGGGAGCGAAGCCCGACGACTCCACGTCGGCGAAGGTCGCGAGCAGGTCGGTCGTGAGACCCTCGGCGGTGAGGGTCTGCATGACCGGCATCGCCTTGTCGAGCTCGTCGTAGCCGATGACCGGCGAGCCCTCGCGGTGGAAGAGGGAGGGCGCGATCGCGTGCCATCCCACCCGGGCGAGCCGGTGCGTGACGTCCTGGATGTGCGGCGTGACCCCGAAGGCTTCCTGGACGACCACGACGGCGCCCTTTGGCGTGCCTCGTGGGATTGCCACGTGCACGGGCATCGGACCGTCATCGGTCGTGATCGAGGCCTCGGTGGCGGTCACCTGAGCTGTGGTGGTCAACGTTCCTCCTCGGTCGGTCGACGCCACGATACCGACAACGGCTGCGGTCAGTCGACGCGTGCCCCGTCTGCACCGAGCGCCGCGGCAACACCGCCGCACGCGCCCACGACACGGAGGCGGCCGCCCCGCGCGGCGACGTAGTGGCGGAGGCCCGTGAGCACCTTGGCGCCCGTTGTGTCGATGCCCGACAGGTCGGTCAGGTCCAAAAGGACGCGGTGGCATGGCGTGCTGCCGAGTCGGTCGAACTGCGCTTCGAGCACCGCGACCGATGCCGCGCGGAGCTCGCCGCGCAAGGTGAGGGTGCAGGTCGTGCCGTCATGGCACAAGGAGACGGAGAGCTCCGGCTCGTCCTCGAGCTGGGGCCGGTTGAGCGCCTCGACCGACATGCGTCACTCCTCTCCTTCGTTTGCGATCGACCGCCGTCGGGCAGCCCCCGTCTCGTACCCCCCGCATCTCGCCGAGAATCGTGCGCCGACGGTTGGCCGCGTGCGCGCGGCGGGTACCACACACACGGGCGCGTCCGAAAGGCGCGCGGCGGACGCACGTACATCGAGCAGGGAGGAGCCCACATGGCGACGATCGACGGCATGCGCATCGGGTTTGTCGTGGCGAACGAGGGGGTGGAGCAGTCCGAGCTCCGCGAGCCGTGGAACGCGGTCCACGAGGCCGGTGGACGTCCCCAGCTGATCGCGCCGCGACCCGGGAAGGTCCAGGCGATGCAGCACCTCGACAAGGCGGAGACATTCCCCGTGGACTTCACCACCGCCGAGGTGGACGCGGACAGCATCGACGCGCTGGTCCTTCCGGGCGGGGTGGCCAACCCCGACCAGCTGCGAATGGACGAGCACGCCGTCGCGCTCATCAAGGCGGTGTGCGCGGCGGGAAAGCCTGCGGCAGCGATCTGCCACGGCCCGTGGACGCTGGTCGAGGCCGACGTGGTGCGCGGGAGGACCCTCACGTCGTGGCCCAGCCTTCAGACCGACATCCGCAACGCCGGGGGCACCTGGGTGGACGAAGAGGTCGCCGTCTGCAGCAGCGGCCCGAACGTGCTGGTCACGAGCCGCAAGCCCGACGACCTCCCGGCCTTCTGTGCGACGTTCCTCCAGGTGTGCGCCGGGGCCCGCAGCCCGGCCGGTCGGAGCTAGGCCGGCTCGACCAGGTCCAGGCCCAGGTCCAGGGCGCGTGCCGAGTGGGTGAGCGACCCCAAGGAGATCAGGTCTGCGCCGGCGGCCGCGTACGCGGGAGCGGACTCGAGCGTCACGCCGCCCGACACCTCCACCAGCACGCCTGCGCCCGACGCCCGCAACGCGCCGACGGTGTCGGCGACCTGCTCCGGCGTCATGTTGTCGAGCATGACGATGTGCGCCCCGGCACGTGCCGCCTCCGCCGCCTGTGCCGCGCGGTCGCACTCCACTTCCACGGTGCGGCCAGGGAAACGCGCGAGCGCGCTGCGCACGGCGTCGCCGATCGAGACGCCGCCGAGGTGGTTGTCCTTCACGAGCACCCCGTCGGAGAGCGACCCTCTGTGGTTCAGCCCTCCGCCTGCGCGGACGGCGGCCTTCTGCAACGCGCGCAACCCCGGGAGGGTCTTGCGGGTGTCGAGCACACGCGTCCGCGGGTTGGCAGAGGCCACGGCTTCGACGACGCGTCGGGTCGCCGTGGCGACGCCGGAAAGGTGGCAGAGGAAATTCAGGGCCGTGCGCTCTGCGGTGAGCACGGAGCGCATCGGACCCGTGACGTCTGCGACGACCGTCCCGGGCACCACGGCCGTCCCGTCGTCGGCGCGCCACACGACGTCGATCTCCGGGTCGACCTGCCGGAAGGTCTCCAGGGCGCAGAGCCGGCCCGCAACCACCCCCGGACGGCGGGCGACGATCGCCATGCGGGCCGTGCGCGACCGGTCGACCAGTGACGCCGTGAGATCGCCAAGGGGCAGCCAGTCTTCCTCCAGGGCGCGGGCGACGGCCTCGCGGGCCGCGCTCGGCGGGGGGTCGACGGCGGGTTGGATGGCGCCAGACTACCGGTGACCGCCCGCATGGGCCGCTGCTGCCTCGAGGAGCCGGGCCGTGGCGACCGTCACCGCTTCTGCCATGGGCACGTGCAGGAACTCGTTCGGCCCGTGGGCGTTGCTCCCCGGGCCGAGGACGCCGGTCGCGACGAGCGGCACGCCGGGATACCGCTCGTCCAGCATGGCCAGGAAGGGAATGGTCCCTCCTTCGCCGAGCGTGCCGGGCGAGCGGGTGAAGACGTCCCTCGAGGCACGGACGAAGGCATCCAGGGCCCACGGTGCGAGCGGCGGTGCGGCCCAGCCTGTCGCAGGGGTCTCGACCTGGACCGACACCTGCGCACCGCAGGGCGGATCAGCACAAAGAGCGGAGGTGACGGCCGCTGCGGCCGTCCCGGCGTCCACCGTGGGGGGCAGCCGCACGGAGAGCTTGGCCGTCGTGAAGGGTCGCAGCACGTTGCCGCCGTCGCGCACTGCGGGGACGCCGTCCATCCCCGTCACCGTCAGCGCGGGCGCCCACGCCCGTCGCACGAGGCGGTCCGCTTCCGAGTCGCCTGCGAGCACGAGCCCCGGGACGGTGGGCAAGACGTCGGACGCGGCCCACGGCACGGACCCGTCGGGGCGGTGGGACTCGGGGACCTCGGCGTGCAGCGCGCCGAGGCGCACGTCGCCAGTCGCAGGGTCCTCGAGACGGTCGAGCAGGAGGCGGAGCACGCGCAGCGATGTCGGGACGATCCCCCCGGCGCTGCCGCTGTGGACGCCCTCGGTGAGCACGTCGACGCGGACGATCACGACCAGGTTGCCGCGTAGCGACGTGGTCAGCCACAGGCGGTCGTAGCTGAGGCACCCAGAGTCGAGGCACACCACGAGGTCCGGGCGCCCGATCCGCTCGGCGAGCGCGTCGAGGTGCGCGGGCAGGTCGGGGCTCCCGCTCTCCTCGCTCGCTTCGATGAGGGTGACCACCCTCGGCCGTGCGATGCCGTGCGCGTCGAGGAGCTCGACGGCGGTGAGGGCGGCGAACAGCGCGTACCCGTCGTCGGCGATCCCCCTGCCGTAGAGCCGGTCGCCGTCGCGGACCGGCGAGAACGGGGCGAGGCCGTCGCGCCACTCGCCCATCGGGGGCTGCTTGTCGAGATGTCCGTAGACGAGGACCGTGCCACGTGCCCCGCGCGTGGGAGGCGCGTCTGCGAGCACGACGGGCGTGCGCCCGGTCGGGGCGATCACCTCGACCTCCAGCCCGTCGACCGCCCGCACGTCGGCCCAGGCGCGCAGGATCTCCGCGGCGCGGGCGATGTGGCCGGTCTCCTCCCATCGGGGATCGAAGTCGGGAGAGAGGCTCGGGACCTCCCCGTACCGCACGAGTCCCGGGAGCACGTCGGCATGCCACCGACGGTGCGCGTCGGCTACCACGTCGTCCGTGTCGTGCCCGCGCCCGCCAAGACCGGGACCGGGACCGGTCATATTGCCTGGCTGACGGTCGACATGTTCCAGTCCGGCACCCGCAGCGCCGGCATCGACGTGCGGTTCATCCACATGCCGCCTTCGCGCCCGTAGGTCCGCACCGGGGCGGACGCCTGCGTCGCGCGTGCGAGGACGTCGAGCGGGCTCTCGTTGAACCGGAAATTGCTGGCCGCACCGATCACCTCGCCGTCTTCGACCACGTAGACACCGTCGCGCGTGAGCCCGGTGAGGAGCAGGGTCTTCGGGTCGACTTCGCGGATGTACCACAGACAGGTGAGGAGCAGCCCGCGCTCGGTCGCCGCGATGAGGTCCTCGAGGGTCCCCGACGCGCCGGGAAGCGAGAGGGCGAGGTTGTCGACGGGGGCGGTCGGCACGGCCCCGGACCGCGCCGCGCCGGCCCGGTGGTACACGAGGCGCTCGAGGCGGCCGGCCCGCACCCAGTCGGTGCGGCCGAGCGCCAGGCCGTTGTCGAACACGGACACGTCGACGCCCGACGCGCTCGTGGCGAGGAAGGGGGCGCACTCGAGCCCTGGCTGCGCCGGGTCGCTCCACAGGTCGAAGGGGAGGGGCGTCAGCACGTCTCCGACCCTCGTCCCGCCGCCGGGGGAGGAGAAGACCGTCCGACCCTCCTCGCTCTGCGTGCCGCTGGCGGCGTCGGCGAGGTAGATCATGAGATCTGCCACGGCGCTCGGAGGGAGCACGACTTCGTGGCGCCCCGGCTCGACGTCGATCCGCCGTCGTGCCCAACCGAGGCCGCGCAGGACCTGCGCTTCGAGCGCGTCGATCCGGACGTCGGCGAGCTCCGGGCTCCCTGCGCCCGCCCACGCGGACGCCGCGCCCTGACGTCCCACCAGTTGCAGCGCGCCGGTGGGCTGGACGTGGCGCTTGCGGAGGCCGGTGGTGGATGCGAGGTAGGTCGTCGACACCCGATGCTCCGCAAAGCCCGAGAGGACGATGCCCGAGCTCCGGGCCCGCGCGAATGCCGCCCCGAGGCTCCCGATGACGGCTTCCAGCCGGTCCAGTCCGGTGGCGGGTGCGGGATCTGTGAAGTCGTCGTCGGCGTCGCCTTCGACGAGCGCGAATGCGTCATCGGCGGGGCTCGACGCGGCTTCGGCTTCGCGCACCAGCGCCTCGACGTCCACGTCGCCGCTCCGGCGGGCGACGCCGGCGCGTCCGGGGCCGGTCTGCTCCGAGCCAGGTTCGACCCGCACGACGGTAACGCGCCGGTCGCGCCGGATGCCATCGGTCGTCACCGTGTTGTTGGCGAAGCGGACGTCGGCTTCGTACGCCTCTTCGACGATCGCGATGCACGGGCCCGTCGCCGCCCGCAGGATGCGCGTCGCAACGTCTGCGGGGTCCGGGAGCCCCGTGGAGGGTCGCTCGGTCATCGGCCGGACTCATGGCGTGCATTCAGCACGCGCACCGCGCGGACGAGCACCGACGGACACCCGTGGCTCACGGCGGCCACTTGCTCGGGCTGTCCCTTGCCGCAGTTGAACGCGCCGCCCAAGAGATAGGTCTGGCGTCCGCCCACCGCCTCCATTGCGCGCCAGAATTCGGTGGTGGTCGCCTGGTAGGCGACGTCGCGGAGCTGCCCGGTGATCCGGCCGCCGTCGATCGCGTAGAACCGCTGGCCGGTGAATTGGAAGTTATACCGCTGCATGTCGATCGACCAGCTCTTGTCGCCGACGATGTAGATACCTCGGTCGACGCCTGCGATGAGCTCGTCGGTGCTCGGACCCTCACCGGGAGCAGGCTCGAGGGAGACGTTGGCCATGCGCTGGATGGGGAGGTGGAGCGGCGAATCGGCGAAGGCGCAGCCGTTCGACCTGCCGAGCCCGAGTGCGCCCGCGATGGAGCGGTCGAGCTGGTACCCGACGAGCACCCCGTCGCGCACGATGTCGAAGGACTGCGCGGCGACCCCCTCGTCGTCGATCGCCACGGTCGCAAGCCCGTGCTCGCGGGTCCGGTCGCCGACGACGTGCATCACCGGTGACCCGTAGCGCATCGTCCCGAGGCCGTCGGGCGTCGCGAACGAGGTGCCGGCGAACGCGGCCTCGTAGCCCATCGCACGGTCGAGCTCCGTCGCGTGGCCGATGGACTCGTGAATGGTGAGCCACAGATTCGTCGGATCGATCACCAGGTCGTAGGTGCCCGGGTCGACGGAGGGCGCCCTCAGCTTCTCGGCGAGCAGGCCGGGAAGCTGGGCGAGCTCGGCGCCGGCGTCCCACCCGTCGCCCTGCACGTACTCCCATCCACGCGCGGCGGGCGGTGCCACGGTGCGCAGCTCCTCGAAGTCGCCGTCGTCGGCGACGCTGAGGGCTTCGACCTGCGGGTGGAGCCGGACCCTGCGCTGGACGGCGACCGTTCCGGAGGAGTCGGCGAGGTACTTGTCCTCGCGCACGGCCATGACGAACGCGGTGGCGTGGTGGACGCCAGGGGCAGAGAGCAGCAGCCCGGTCCAGTCGGTCAGGAGGCCCACCTTCTCGGCAAGCGGGACGTCCACCGGGTCGACGCGGTACGGCGACGTCCACTCGACGCGCCCGTGGGAGGGCTCGTCGGCAAGCTCGATCGGCGCGGGCCGAGCCGGCGAGGTGGCACGCGCCGCACCGACCGCTTGGCGCACGAGGTCGGCAGCCGGTCCGGCGCCGACGGCGACGCTGCCGGCGAATCCCAGCGATCCCTCGTGGACGACCCGGACGCCGGTGCCGAGCTCCGTGTCGTCGATGGCGGTCTCGAGGTGCCCGTCGCGGATCACGACGATCTGGGTGCGGATGCGCTCGACGCGCACGGTCGCATGGGCGGCACCGGCGCGGGCCGCCGCGTCGAGGGCGGCGTCGGTGACCTCGGCCAGCACATCGTCGTCCACCGGACCGTCCATGCCGCGACCCTACCGGCGCGCAGACAGGGGAGCGGGATGCAGCCCGGGTGGCGCGACCTCGCGGTCGTGGACGGTCTGGTGCAAGAGGTCGATCACGACCCGAGTCGGCGCCGCGGGGGCACCGGGCCCGCGCAGCGCCACGCCGACGCGTCGGGGGGGGAGCCCTTGGATCCGGAGCAGCCCGAATTGGTCGCTCACGTGGGGTGGCACGCCCGTCGCCGGGAGGATGGACGGCCCGTGCCCGTCGAAGGTCAGCGACGCGATCATCCGCAGACCGTCCAGCTCCATCGACGGATGGAGGGTGACGCCGGCCGCGCGCGCGGCGGCGTCGAGCTCGTCGCGAAGCGGCGTGCCCGGAGCCGGGAGGAGGAGATCGAGGCCCGCAAGGTCGCCAAGGGGCACCGGTGTGGGGGCGTCATGCAGAGGATGGTCCGCGCGCAGCACGAGGACGAGGTCCTCTTGGAACAGCGCGGACGTGGACAGCTCGTCGCTGTGCACCGGCAACGTGACGACTGCCACATCGAGCTGGCCGGAGACGAGCTGCGCCTCCAAGGTGGTGTTGGTCCCGTCGGTGACGGTCAGTCGGATCTGGGGGTGGCGGGCGCGCAGCGCGGCGAAGAGGTGTGGGACGAGCCACTGTCCCGTGGTCCCGATCACCCCGAGGCGCACATTGCCGCGGACCTCCTGACGCATGGCGACGACGTCGGCGATCAGGGCATCGAGCTCGGCCATCATCCGCCTCGCCCGCACCACCACCACCCGGCCCTCTTCGGTGAGGCGGCCCGTGGAACGGTCGACGAGGGTGACCTCGAGCTCGCGCTCGAGACGCGCGACATGCGCCGAGACGTTGGACTGGACGGTGCCCAGCGCGGCCGCGGCCGCCGAGAAGCTTCCCGAGTCCGCGATCCCCAGGATCGCCTGGAGGTGCCTCAGGTCCACGGTTGCGCTCCCGTCGTTCGTCGTGCCGGCTGCGTCGCCCGCGTCGGCTGCGTCGGCTGCGTCGGCTGCGTTGCGGATGTGTAACTCGTGATCGATGCTATCGTAATAACAGATGATAAACATCTCATAAAGCTGCTTGACAGATCGCCGGGTGTCACGCAGAATGGCTCTCAGACCTCAGGGACACCGGAATCCCCCCCTCCGATCCTGTCTGGTCAGTACGAAGGGACCGCCACCCCCCCGGCGGTCCCTTCGTCGCGTCCGGGGCCCTCCCGCTCCGTCGGCGGACCTCGGGTCGGGGCGCCGGTAACCTCCCGGGGCAATGGTGCAGGGCGCGGCGCGTGCGGTCTTCGTCGACCTCGACCGGACGCTGCTCCGTCGTGCGGGCGGCCGGGTCCTCCACGGCGCGCTGACCGCTGCCGGGGTGGTCCGGTCGCTCCCGGGGGAGGCGCTCCTCTACGGCGTCACCGACCGCCTCGGGGAGACCGTGCCCGCCATGGCGCTCGCCAGGGCGGCGGCGATGGCGTCGCGCGGCTGGGCCTGTGACGACGTGCAGCGGGCGGGCGAGCAGGCCGTGCCGGGACTCGTCGCGCTGGTCGCCCCCTATGCGCCGGGCATCCTCGCGGACTACCGGCGCGACGGGTTCCGACGCGTGCTGACCACGACGACGCCGATCGACCTGATCACCGCGTTCGCTGGGGCCCTGGGCTTCGAGGGCGTGGTGGGCACGCGCTACGAGGTGCGCGACGGGCGCTACACGGGCGGGCTCGACGGGCCCTTCGTCTGGGGTGCCGGCAAGCTGCTCGCCGTGCGCCGGTGGGCCGCGGACGCCGGAGTGGACCTTGCCGAGAGCCACGCATGCTCGGACAGCGCCTTCGATGTGCCGCTGCTGTCGAGCGTCGGGCATCCCCACGCCGTCAACCCCGACCCCACGCTGGCCGCGATCGCCACGGCGCGGCGCTGGCCGGTCGAGCACTGGGACCGTCCGCCGGGCGTCCCGTCCTTCGGAGGTCTCGAGCCGTACCACCTCCTGCGCCCCTGGGTGCGACCCGAGCTCTTCCCCTATGCCCGGTTCGACATTGCTGGCACCGAACGGCTCCCGAGACGCGGCCCTGCCGTCATCGCCGCGAACCACCGCAGCTTCTTCGACGTGGCCGCGCTCGCCATCGTCGCCGCGCGTCTCGGACGGCCCGTGCGGTTCCTCGCCAAGCAGGAGCTCTTCGACGCGCCGGTCGTCGGACGTCTCGCCCGCGCACTCGGGGGGATCCCCGTCGATCGTGCGGACGCGCCAAGGGCGCGCGAAGCGCTGCGACGCGCCGAGGCGGCGTTGCGGGCCGGAGAGGCCGTGATGGTGCTGCCGCAGGGGACGATCCCCCGGGGGGCCGCCTTCTTCGACCCGGTGCTCCACGGCAAGACCGGGATCGCGCGGCTGGCGAGCGCCACCGGTGCACCCGTGGTGCCCATCGGGCTCTGGGGAACCGAGCGCGTGTGGCCCCGCCGGGCACGCCTCCCCGACGTCATGGCGATCGCCCACCCCCCGACGGTTCGCATCCGTGTCGGATCGCCGGTCGCCCTCGGTCTCCACGACGCCGAGGCGGATACGGCAGTCGTGATGGCGGCGATCTCCGCGTTGCTGCCGGCGGAGGCCCGGGTACGCCGCCGGCCGAGCGACGAGGAGCTGGCGCGCACCTACCCGCCGGCACACCCGTGACGACGTCGGCCCGCACGCGAGCGGCGGTGCTCGCGACGACCGTGGTGAACGCGCTCTCGCGGCGCTTCGGGGCAGGCAGCGGCACGGTGGCCGGCGGCCACGCCGGGCTCGCGCTCGACCCCCGGCTCCTCGAGCACCTTGCGTCGAACCGTCGCATCGCGTTGGTGAGCGGCACCAACGGCAAGACCACCACCACCCGGCTCCTCGCCGTCGCGGTGCAAGGCTCGCTCGGACGGCCGGCGACCAACGCGACCGGATCGAACATGCCCACCGGCCACGTGACGGCACTGGCCGGCGCCCCGCCGGGCGCACCTGCGGTCCTCGAGGTCGACGAGGGCTACCTACCCGGGCTGGTGACGTCGCTCTCTCCCGAGGTCGTCGTGCTGCTGAACCTGTCGCGTGACCAGCTCGACCGCACGAACGAAGTCCGCATGGTCGCCAGCAAGTGGCGGGCGGCCCTGGCGGGAGCCTCCCGGACGACCGTCGTGGCAAACGCCGACGACCCGCTGGTCGTGTGGGCTGCGTCGAGTGCCCCGCACCCCTACTGGGTGGGTGCGGGGCTCGAGTGGCTGGCCGACGCGGTGGGGTGCCCCGCATGCGAGGGGAGGATCACGTTCGCGGGCTCGAGTGGACGCAGTGGACCCGGCGGACGCGGTGGACCCGGCGGACGCGCGGGCGCGGGCCTCTGGCGGTGCGAGTGCGGGTTCGGGCGCCCCTCGCTCGATGTGCGCCTGGAGGACGATGACGTCGTGCTGGCAGACGGTCGGCGAGTTCGGCTCGAGCTGGCATTGCCTGGGCGTTTCAACCGGTCGAACGCGGCGATGGCAGCGGCAGGCGCGGCGGCACTCGGCGTTCCCTGGCAGGAGTCGTTGCCGAGGATCGCCCTCGTCGAGGAGGTGGCGGGGCGCTTCGCGGTGGTCGAGGTGGGGGGGTGCACGGCGCGGATGATGCTCGCCAAGAACCCGGCAGGATGGCGGGAGCTTCTCGACCTGGTCTGCCCCGGCGATACCCCGCTCGTCGTGGGCATCAACGCCCGGATCGCCGACGGGCGTGATCCGTCGTGGCTCTGGGACGTCCCCTTCGAGCGCCTGAGGGGCCGCATGGTCGTCGCGACCGGGGAGCGCTGCCGGGACCTCTCGGTACGGCTGCGCTACGCGGAGGTCGCCCACCGCACGGTGCGCGACCCGGTGGCGGCCGTGCGCGCCGCGCACATCGGCGCAGGAGGAGCCCTCGGGCGCAGCGGCGGGGATCGAGCACCTGGCCCGGCACCCGACCCGGTGCCTCGCCCGGTGTCCGTCGACTTCATCGGGAATTACACGGCCTTCTCCGACCTCATGGCTCGGGCGTGCGCGCGACGGGACGCACCGGACGCTCGGGAGGGCTCACCCGCGTGGACCTGAGGATCGTGGTCGTCCACCCTGACCTGCTCGGCACCTACGGCGACGGCGGGAACGGCGTCGTCCTCCTCCAGCGCGCGCGCTGGCGGGGGATCGAGGCGGAGCTCGTGGACGCGCCCTCCGACCACGCGCTGCCCGGAGGGGACCTGTACTGCCTCGGCGGGGGGGAGGACGCGGCGCAGACGGCCTCGGCGCATCGGCTGCGCGAGGACGGCACCCTCGCCGCGTCGGTGGCGCGCGGGGTCCCGGTGCTCGCGGTCTGCGCGGGCTACCAGACCCTGGGCCGGAGCTTTGCCGCTGCCGACGGCCGGCCGCTGCCCGGACTGGGGTTGCTCGACGTGGTGACGGTCAAGGGCGCGGGGCCCCGACCGGTGGGCGAGATCTTGGCCGAGCCGTGCGACCCCGGTCTGCCGGTGCTCACGGGATTCGAGAACCACGGCGGTCACACCGCCCGGGGAGTGGACGCGGCGCCGCTCGCCCGGGTGCTCTCGGGCGTCGGCAACGGCGACGGCACCGAGGGCGCCATCACGGGAAAGGTGATCGGGACCTACCTCCACGGTCCGGTCCTCGCGCGCAACCCGGCGCTCGCCGACCTGCTCATTTCCTGGGTGACGGGTGCGCCGCTCGCACCGCTCGACGATGCCGAGGAGCAGGCGCTGCGCGAGGAGCGGATCGCGGCCGTCCGGGTCAGGCGTCAGCTGCGCCGGGCCGGCCGGTCGTAGTACCGGGAGATCCGCACCCGGTAGAAGATCGCGAGCAGATCCACCATCATCCCTGCGGCCGCGCGCGGGGACACCGTGCTGCCGAAGCGCTGGCGGATACGGACGGGCACCTCGACGAAGCGGCCGTGGCCGAGCCGGTTCGCCACCACGAGGAGCTCGAGGTCGAACGCGAACCGCTTCTCGAGCATCCTCGGGAGCACGTCGGCGAGCACCTCGCGCCGGACCAGCTTGAGCCCGGTCTGGGTGTCTCGGACATGGAGGCCGAAGAGGGCGAGCACGAGCTGCTGCCACGCCCAGGAGTAGAAGCGGCGCAGCGGCGGGTAGACGACTTGGGACGCGGGATGACGCTTGGTCCCCAAGATCACGTCGGGCGCAGGGCCAACGGGGTCGTGTGCGATCGCGGCGAGGGTGGCGACCTGGTCCGGCGGGAGGTCGCCGTCGGCGTCGATGAAGCCGAGGAACCTCCCGCGCCCCATCGTGAACCCGACGCGAAGGGCTTCGCCCTTCCCGATGTTGTCCTGCAGGCGCACCGTCCGCACGACGTCCCCGGGCAGGCCCGCCAGCGCCTGCTCGCTGCCGTCGGTCGAGCCGTCCGAGACCGCGATCACCTCGAAGCTGGTGCCGGTGTCCGCCAGCGTGCGGAGCAGCTCGTCGATGGTCTCGCGGAGCCGGTCACCGGGGTTGAAGTACGGGACGACGACCGTGAGGTCCACGGAGGGACCGTCGGAGAGGCTGGCCACGTGCCCATGTCATAGCGGCTCAGACGCGCGGCCAGGTGTCGCGCCCGCCGCCGGGGGCACGATCGAGTGCCCACGAGCGACGCCATGGCGCCATGTCGGGGCCACGAAGTGACGGCGTCTCGTCCGAGGCCGCCCGCCGGCGGGCCGACCACCAATCGCTCTCGACCTCGTCGGCGAGGACGGCCACCGCCGTCTCGATGCGAGCTGCGAAGCGCCGGGCGTCCTCGCCTTCCTCGGGGGTGAGCGGCGTACCGAACGTGACCGAGACCGGCGAGCGCCGCACGGCGATCCGTCCCTCGCCCGCCTTGGGCAGGACATGGCGGGTGCCGTGCACGTGGACCGGCACGACCGGACACCCGGTCCGCCGTGCGAGGTACGCCGCACCCCCCCGGAAGGGACGGGCCCAACCGTCCGGGGATCGTCCGCCCTCGGGGAAGATCACGAGGTTCCACCCGGCCTCGAGCAGCTCGGCCGCGGTGTCGGCTGAGCGGCGGTTGACCCTGGAGCGCTCGATGGGGATCGCGGCGAGGCTGAACGACCACAGCACCGCCTTCCAGCGCCGATCGAAGAAGTAGTCCGCGGCGGCCGCGACGACGGTGCGATGGCGGAACTCGAGTGGCAGCGTCGTGAGCAGGAGTGGCGTGTCGAGGTGGCTGGCATGGTTCGCAGCGAAGATCACCGGGCCCCTGCAGTGGCGCAGGTGCTCGGCGCCGCGCACGGTGGTGGGCGCCACCATCCGCGCGACCGGACGCGTCACGTTGTCGAGGACCATCGCCCTCGCGAGCCGTACGGGGTAGCGGCGCGACCACTCGTGGTCGTAGTCGAGGCCCACCCGGCGCTCGGGTGCGGGCCGCGGCACGCCGGTCGGCCATGCCGGCCGGGCGAGGGGAAACCGCAGCTGGCGCGGGGCCCTCACCGAAAGACCGTCCCACTCACCGCACGTCAGCCAGGAGCAGGGGCGGCGTGTGGATGTGGGTGAGGCTCGGCGAACGTCCGACGACGTCGCTCGCCATCTCGAGGGCGTCGTCGAGGCTCGTGGCGGGGGAGAAGCCCATCCGCCGCACGGCGGCGGGATCGCCGCCGACGACGATGACCCGGCCGAGGTGGTCCAGCGCGTGGGCGCACCAGTACCACATGTAGAACGGGTGGACCCCGTGGTACGCATGCCCGGTGCGGTAGAGGTGCACGTACCACGGGTCGGTCGCATACGACTCCTCGTACGTCTTGGCGATCTCGACCGGATCGGTGGTGTCGCTCAACACGTCCTCGAAGAAGTCGATGTAGCTCGGGTGGTGGCCCGGGTGGAACTCCCACGGCGTCGGATGGTGCAGGATCACCACGCCGCCTTCGCGCACGAGCGGCATCCCCCGGTACAGGTTGAAGAAGTAGCCGAGCCCGAGGCACGCGACGAGGATCGGGTTCATGATCGAGTTCACGTTGTACGGGCTGATGTAGGGGAGTCCCATGGTGAGGATGTCGGTCTGGCCGCGCACCTCGACGCCTTGCTGACGCCAGACGTTCGCCGTGGTGACCGCGTGCACGGCCTCCACCTCTCCGGCCTGCACCGAGACGAGCGCGTGCGGGGCGCGGATGGAGTGGAACACCTGGCGCGCCACCCGGGGCGGCGTCCGGTCAAGGGCTGCGGCGGTGGCCATGTACGTCGCGCGGTCCCGCAGGCTCCACTCCCACTCCCGGCGCTGGAGGAACCCGAACTGGGAGGGAAAGGTGTCGGTGTTGAGCGTCGTCTCGATCTGGAAGATCTTGACCCCGCTGTCTGCGATGAGACGTCCCATCCGCCAGTTCGACGTGTGGAGCTCGGACGAGGGCGCGTCCATGAACGAGCGGCTGTGCACCATGGTGCGCGGATTGTGGTGGTGGCGGAGGCTCTGGTAGCTGGCGAGCCCGGTCGCGACGCTCTTGTGGCCGCCGTCCATCGCCACCAAGTTGATGTTCACGTAGACGAGAAGGTCGCTCGTTGCGGCGCGCTTGTTGATCTCCACGTCTTCGCCCTTGTCCGTCGTGCCGAGATGGACGAGGTTGTCGGGGTCTTCCGCGTCGTGCTGGGTCAGCAGGCCGTGGGGGGCGAACGCCTCGTAGATCCTGTCGCCGAGCGCGTGGCGGAGCTCGGCCTCCGTCATGCGGCGGTGCAGGGCGAGCGCCGCGATGAGCACGACGTCGTCGACGCCGGCGGACGCCGCCATGTCGAGCACCTCCTCGATGACGAGCTGGCGCACGTCGGGTGCCTGCATGGGGGGAAGGGGGAGCGACACGTCGTCGAAGCAGATCGTGAGCCGCATCCCCGGACGGAGGAGCGCGGGCAGCGGTGCACGATCACCCAGGGGATTGCGCAGCGCGTGGCGGATCGCCGCAGAAGGGTCGTCCAGCGCACTGAGGGGCTCGGGGGCGTAGATGACGCGGCTGCCCTCCGGGAGTCGCTCCAAGACGAACCGCTCTCCGTGCCAGAACAGGATCGGCGGCGTCGAGCGGTCCACCTCGAGGACGAATCCTGGGCGCGGGGTCATGCGTGATCTCCTCTCATTGCGCGTCCGGGCCCGGAGCGTCCGGCACGTCCGCGCGTGCACGCGTGGGGCGAAGGTCGAACACGACCTTGACGGCGCCTCTCCTGCCCGCGGCGCCGGCGTGCTGCACCGCTTCCTCGAAGCGCTCGATGGGGTAGCTCGCGCTGACCAGGCGCCCGAGCCGGTGCGCGGCGACGACCTCGAACGCGAGGTCGAACGTCCGCACGGTCGTCCCTGTCTCTGCGGGTTCGGCCCCGTAGGCGTACGCGCCGACGAGGGCGACCTCTCGTTGCCAGAGGGGGGCGAGGTCCACGTGGAGCCTCCCGGGCATGCCGACGAGGACGACGCGACCCCGCGGCCGCACCATCGCGAGGGACTGGGTGATCGAGTCCGCGGACCCGACGCAGTCGAACACGACGTCCGCGCCGCCGGTGAGCGCGCCGCCGGCGCTTCCCGGTGCCCCGATGGCGAGCGATCCGCTGCGCCGGCGAACCGCGCGTGCGAGCTGTGCGGGGTCCACGGCGGCGGTGGCACCGAGCTCTTCTGCCAGCCGCCGCTGGTGCGGGTACTTGGCGCCGGCGAGGAGTGCCCCCGGAGCCGCGACGCGACCCCTCGACGAAAGGGTCGAGATCGCGGCGACGACGGCGAGGCCGAGCGTGCCGGCGCCGAGCACGACCACCGTCTCCCCGTCGCGCAGTGAGGCGCGGAACACGGCGTGCGTCGCGCAGGCGACGGGCTCGACCATGACGGCGTCCTCGTCGCTGAGGTCCTCGGGGACGGGATGCAGCTGGGTGCGGTGTGCGACGAGACCCGCGCGGGACCACCCGCCTCCGGTGTCGGCGCAGTAGCCCGTCTGCAGTCCCGGGGCGAGGTGGCCGAACCCGATGCGCTCGCAGTTACCGAGCAACCCGTCGGCGCACGCGCCGCACGGAGGTTCGATGCCGCGCGCGGCGCATCCGAGCACCGGTTCGAGGACGACGCGTCGCCCCGCCTCGATGGATCCGGCAGGCGATTCGAGCACGCCGACGACCTCGTGACCCGGCACGAAGGGAAAGCTCACGAGATGCTCGAAGTAGCGGGAGCTGCGGCCGTCCAACGTGGCGAGGTCCGACCCGCAGATACCCGAGACCAGGGGCGAGACGCGTGCCCAGCCGTCGCCGGGGAGCTCGGGCGGGTCGGTCTCCAAGAGCCGCAACGGGCCGACCGCCGCCCCGCGCCCCGAGCCGAGCACCGAGGCGACCCGGGACGCCGCGAACCGGGGGAGGTTCCGTTCGAACACGAGGGCCTTCATACGGGCTCCCGCAAGGGTGCGGTCGCGTGCTGGCGCACGTCGAGTGGCCCGACGGGGAGGAGCCTCGCCGCGCCGCCTGCGGCCTTCTCCCAGTGCTCGACGTGCCAGCCGCGACGCCGCGCGATGGCCGCGAGCCGCGACTCGGGGTTCACGGCGACGGGAAACCCCACCGCCTCGAGCATGGCGAGGTCGCTCGCAGAGTCGGCGTAGGCGACGGACTCGGCGAGGCTGAGGCCATGTGCGCCGGCGTAGTCGCTGAGGAGCTGGGCGCGTGCCTCGCCGATCGGCGGCAGCTCGTCGAGGCGGCCGGTGAAGCGACCATCGGCCTGCGCCATGCGCGCACACACGATGTCGTCGAACAGCGGACGCAACGGCGCGATCACGAAGTCGAGCGCGCCCGTGATGAGCAGCGTCCGGTGCCCGAGGCGCCGGTGGGCGCGCACCCGCGCAAGACCCGCGGGAAACGAGCGCGGAAGGAGCTGGCCGAAGAAGAGCTCCCAGGCATCCGTCTCGAGCTGGGCGACCGGCGCACCCTCGTAGCGGCGATAGAAGGAGCGGAGGAAGTCGCCGCGGTCGCGCCGGTCGAGCGCAAGCAGCGACGGTCCCTGCGCCATCAGCTCGGCGACGAGCTTGGGTCGTTTCGACGCCGGGAGGTGGCGCGAGGCGAGCCAGGCGTAGCTGTCGACCACGTTCGACGCGATGAGGGTGTGCTCGAGGTCGAAGGCGGCCAGGTGACGCTCGGGCGCCAGGATCGCCCGTCGGGCGCGTGCGGGGCGGGTCTCCACCGCCGAGCGGGCTGGCGACGTCCGGACCCTTGCGTGCGAGACGATGGACGGCAGGTGGATTCCGTGGACGTAGTGGTCCCAGTCGATGACCCGGGGATCGAAGCAGAAGTCGTCCTTGTCGGCGTCCTCGAGCGTGCTCCACAGGCCGAGCAACCGATCGACGCGGTAGCGAGCCTCCGTCTCGGTGTACGCGCCGTAGAGCTCGACGTAGCCGAGGGCACGCTTGGCAAGCGTGTTGCGCTCCTCCAGCGACGCCGAGAGGGATGCCTGGCGCCCCCGGACGGGGAGCAGCGTCAAGAGGCGCTCGGCCGCGTCCATGGCCCTGGTGGCCCGCTGCAGCTGTCGCTGGACACGCCCGCGTCCGGGAAACGACCAGTCGGGCAGACTGATCGGCTGTCCCCGGTCGTCGTAGAGGGGGTGACGCCCGAACCAGTCCTGGATGAGCTCGACCAGCCGGCCGTAGCGCAGCGGGTTCGCGACGCCCGACGCCACGTGGTACACCGACGGCTCATCGGGCACGGGTCCTGCGGCGACTGCCAGGATCGCGGCGACGACCATGTCGACCGGGATGACGTCGACGACCCCTTCGGGCACGCCCGGGAATTCGCGGAGGAGTCCTCTTGCGAACGAGATGATGATGGGCTCGGCCATGCGGAATCCCCGGATCCATCCGGGCACCGGCTCGGCGAGCGACGACTCGATGATCGATGGGCGGACGATGGTGAGCGGCACGCTGGCCGTCTCGATGAGGGCCCGTTCTCCCAGCGCCTTGGTGAACGGATACGCGTCGGGCCACCCGAGCGATTGGGCGCGTGCGGTACCCGCCTCGACGAGCCGGTCCTTGATCCACTCGTCCCGCAGGCGCTCGGCCCGCGCCGCGAGCAGGTGGTCCCCGGCCGCGCCGAGCTCCTCGCGGGCGCCTTTTGCGAACGTCCCGAGCACCGCGGGACGCCGAGACTCGGCCTCGAGATCTTGGCGCCGTCGCCGGGCGGCTTCCACCTCGGCCGTCCAGTCCACCTCGAGTGAGAACCGGCTCTCGCTGAGGAGCTCTTCCTTCGCCTCGCCCTGATGGGTCCCCGCGACGTACGCGGTCGACACCGCGATCATGTGGACGCCCTCGGCGCGGCGGACGTCGGCGCGGGCGACGTCGTCGCGCGCCGCAGCCAGCGCCTGGGCGACACGAGCGGGTCCGAGAAGGTTGATCTCGACCGCCTGGTCGAGGGGGGCGTCGAAGCTGACGGTCGCGGCGCAGTGCACGACCACGTCGCAGGATGCCAAGAGACTGCGCCCCTCGTCGTCGAGCCCCAGTCCGTCCCGGCTCACGTCGCCGGAGACCGCGGTCAGCCGGTTCGTGATCTCCGCCTCGAAGCGGTCGGCGAGCTCGCCGCGGAGCCGGTCGAAGCAGTCGTTCCGCAGGATCTCGCGCGAGGCGCGCTCGGCTGCGCTCGCGCGCCGGCCGGGGCGGACGAGGACCACGACCTGGGCGTCCGGCACGGTCCGCAGGATGCGCTCGACGAGCGCGGTGCCGAGGAAGCCCGTTGCACCGGTGACGAAGAACCGCTTGCCCGCGAGCGCCGCACGGATCGGCATGCGCCTTGTCTACCACCCGGTCATCGACGCTGTCTACCATTTGGTAGAGAGGCCAGATAGCCTGGGAGGGTGCGCGCAGCCGGGTCGACGCCCACCAGGGAGCGGATCCTCGACGCCGCCCTCGGCGCGTGGGCGACGCGTGGCTACGAGGCCACCTCGCTCGATGCGGTTGCCGCCTCGATCGGGCTCACCAAGCAGACGATCCTGTACTGGTTCCCGAGCAAAGAGGCGCTGTTGGACGCGGTGATCGCGCGCAGCGCCGGCGAGCTCGCCCGTGCGATGCAAGCGGCGCTTGCAGGGGCGGGAGACGGGTGGGCGAAGGTGGAGGCGGTCGTGCGATCCGTCTTTCGCCTCGCGGCCCGCCGGCCGGAGCTGCTGGGCCTCGTGCGCGAAGTGTCCCGTCTCGGGCCGCCAGCCGCGACCAAGATGACGCTCGAGCTCCAGCCCCTCGTACGGCGCGCATCGGAGTTTCTGGAGGCGGAAATGGACGCGGGGCACATGCGTCGCCACGACCCGAACCTGCTGCTTCTGGCGATCTACTCGACGGTCATCGGCATGGTGACCGAGGTGGATGTGCTCAGGGCGTTCGGCGAGGAGCCGACCGCCCGCTCGCTCGTGCGCCGCCGGGCAGACGTGTTGGCGCTGCTGCACTCGGCGCTCATGACGCGCTGAGCCCGGCGTCAGCCCTTGGGCGGCGTGGCCTTCTTCTTGGGCGGCGACTTCGGCGTATAGCGCTTGTTGGCAACCGGAGGCTTGCGGGATGCCCCGGTCGAGTCCGCGCCCTTGCCCCGTTGCCCCGAGCGCGGCGCCGACGCCTTCGCGCGACGGGTCGACCCACGCGGCGGGGGGGCGGTCCACCCTGTGAGGGGGGTCCTGGCCGTCGGCGAGCCGTTCTTCTGCGTACGCCAGGCCCGGAGCATGACCCAGCCTCCGGCGAACCCGTAGGGCAAGAGGACGAAGAGCGATCCGAAGGCGAGCCCGGTCATCACCATCGTGAACGCAAGCGGAGCGCGTCGACGAATGAGGACGGTGATGTAGATCGCCAGTGCAAGGACGAGCGAGACGATGAGGGGAAGCACGTAGTGGCTCGGGGGGTAGATGCCGTTGCACGTCTTGGTCTTGGCCGCGTACGTGAGACCCAGCGCGCAGGTCGTTCCCTTGGGCGGCGATGTCGTCCATGGCACGACCGTCTTCGTCGTCATCGGGGGCACGTTCGCGTAGAGCGCAAGCGCGACGCCCAGGATCGCGGCGGCGAAGCCCACCTTGCGCTCGGTGGGGTCCACCGCCACGATGCGCGCACGCTTCTCGTCGTCGGTCATCCGCGAGACGTCGACGTGCTCGGGCTCGGCGGAGGGGTGCCTCGCGGGGGAGGGCGGCCGCAGGAAGGTCTGGGAGAGGCGCTGCCAGACCGTCGGCGATTCGGAATCCCCGTTGGCGAATGTCGGAAGTCCTGTCGGAGGGCCGGGCATGACGGGCACAAGGGTACCGGCCGGCAGGTGCCCTGGAGAACCCGGCGCGAACGTGGCGCGCTATCGTCCCTCCGTCCGGCCGTCCGCCCGGCCATGTGCTCCGGCGGTCCCGCGGGCGCTTAGCTCAGTTGGTTAGAGCGCAGCCTTCACACGGCTGAGGTCGAGGGTTCGAGTCCCCCAGCGCCCACTCGGAAGAATCTGCACTGATGTTGCAATTGGTACTTGACCGAAGTTGCTCGCGCGAGTCTCCCCGACCAACCAGGCCAGACGCGAGGAGGGACGGTCAGCGGATCTGCCGTATACGCCCCGCATCGCCCCATGCCCGGTCAGCCGTAAGGACCGGCGCGTCCAGGCGGTCCCCGAGCGCCAAGCAGAGCCGGTCGGCCAGCGAGAGACCCTGACCCAAGTGCCAACTCCTGGCTGCGTGTTCGGCATCATCCAAGGTCACCGGCTCGATGACGAGGCCATAGCTGAGTAGCAGCGAACGGGCAAGGGCCCAGTCCCGACCATGGCCGCGGACCTTCTGGGCGACCTCGGACCAGTTCGCCGCACCGCACGCCCCACCTGCGTCGAGGGCCGCCTCGACCATCGCGGAGCCGTCCTCACCCTGGAGGTACGAGAGGAGCGCCGAAGCATCGAAGACGTTCACGCTGCGCTCAAGCCGTCAGGCGGTTTCTTCGGCAGCTGCCTCGGCGCGGCGCTCGGCAAGCAGCTCTCCGACGAGGTCCAGCCCAGCCAGGTCCGTGCGGACCCGGTCACGCAGCTGCGCACGAGTGAGAAGGGCGAGGCCCGCCGACGTCTCGAACAGGACGACCGGCGTGCCTTCGGCGAGCCCGGCGCGCTCGCGAACCTCGGCTGGGATAACGAGCCTGCCCCGATCACCCATCGTCACCGGATAGGACCCACTCATATCCCTATGATACCACGCGCGCAGAAAGAGTGGGAAGGTATTCGAGCCGGTTGTGCAGAGCCAGCAGCTTCGAATACGAGTGCCTACGGCCCACCACACGGATCTGCCAGATCGTATGGCATACTGGGTGGGTGAGAACGACCCTCGAGCTCGATGACGTACTCGTCGCCTCTCTCATGGCGCGCCTCCCTGGGGTATCGAAGACTGAGGCGATCCAGCGAGCGGTGCGCTTTTACCTCACGCACGACGCGGTCGACCAGCTCCGGCAGCTCGCAGGGACGGTTGAGATCGAAGATGTCTCGCGGCATCTACGCACAACCGATCGAACGACGTGACGGTCCTGGCCGACACCTCGGTCTGGGTCGACTATCTGCGGCGAGGCAAGGGATCGAAGTCCGCCCGACTGGACGACCTCCTCGTGGCAGGCGAGGTATTGGTATGTGGCCCAGTCGTCGCAGAATTGCTGGCCGGGGCGAAGTCGGCTGACAGAGGGCGCCTCTGGCTATTGCTCACCGGCTTGCCGTGGGCGGACCTCGGACCGGTCCAGTGGCAGAGCGTCGGCGAGACGGCGGCACGTCTGCGAGAGCGCGGCGAAGCTGTCGCTCTGACCGACATCGAGATCGCTGTTGCCGCCGTTGACTCGTCCTCCCGACTGTGGACTCGCGATTCGGACTTCAAGCGAGTTCGAGGTGTCCTGCCCGCCCTTCAGTTCTTCGATCCCTGACCGCTCCTCGACAGATGTGCCGCGACGGCGAGCCGATCGCGGATCGCGTCGAGGTTCTCTATGAAGAATAGGAGTGCGTACGGCCCACATGGTCACATGTGGCTACATGTGCTACACCGGACTCCGTGAGTGTCACTATCTCAGTTCGAGAACTGCGTAACACGGTCAGCGAAGTGCTGCGACGAGTCGAAAGCGGAGAACGTGTCACCGTGACGGTCGACCGTCGGCCAGTGGCCGAGATCGTGCCGATGCGGCGCCGCAGGAGGGTGCCCGCCAGTGAAGCGCTCACCATCGCTGCGCGCCATGCGTCCGATCCGCGACTGCTCGACGACGTGCGCGGGCTGTTGTCCGATTCGACGGACGACGCGTGAGAGCCCTCCTCGACACGTCCTTTTTCGTCGCCACCGAGTCGGGACGACCGTTGGGGGACATGGCTGGCGTGACTGAGACCGAGGTGTCCGTCGTGACCTTGGCGGAGCTCACGCTCGGGGTGCTGATAGCTGACGATGCCGAAAGGGCCGCCCGGGTGGCAACGCTCTCGGCCGTCGAGTCGACGTGGGACCCTCTGCCGGTCGACGCCGAGGTGGCGCGCCAGTTCGCCCGTATCGCCGCAGAGCTGCGGGGTCGCCGTCGGAGAGTGCCGATCCTCGACGCCCTTGTGGCGGCCACTGCCGCGGTGGAGCAGATTCCTGTCGTCACTCAAGATCGGGACTACGACGCGATTCCGGGAGTCGAAGTCATTCGAGTCTGACCGCCCAGGCCGGGTCACCGATCCGCAGGTAGCCGGCGCAACCGGCCCACGAGCTCTCGGTTCGAATACGAGTGTCTCCGGCCCACGAGCAGCATCCCTGGGTGAAGGGTGAGATCCTCCGGGGAAGCGGCCCCGAACCGCCGATCTGTCCACGCGCCGTCCACGCCGAGGTGCGCCAGATGCGATGGCCGAGATGAGGGCCGAACGCCTGCCAGCGGGCGGTCGCCGCCGTGGCGACGCCTATCAGGTTTGCTGGCGCGACGATTCTGGCGCGCAGTGCTCCCTGAGTTCGCCACGCGCAACGAGGCGCTGGCGAGACGCGCCGACATCGAGGCGGCCCGGCTGCGCCGCCGGCTCGGCCCAGCCGAAGGTCAGCTTCGGTTCGACGCCTGGGCGCACTGGTGGCTCGATCAGACCGCCATGGTCGATCGGCCTGCGACCGCTGCCCGGGATCGCTCCATCCTGCGGGCGCACCTCGTTCCCGCCTTCGGGACCTCCGCCTGTGCGACGTCACGACCACCGCCGTGCAGGAGTGGGTACGAGCGTTGAGCAGTGGAGGGTCCGCACCGGCAACGGTCCGACGCACCGCCCAGACCCTCTCCAAGGTGCTTGGCGGCGCGGTCGAACACGGTCGGATCGACCACAATCCCCGCCAGGGCGTGAAGTTGCCTGCCGTCACACGGACGGAGGCCCGATTCCTCACGCCCGGCGAAGTCCTTGCGCTCGCCGGCGCAATGGACACGCTGGCGCCGCACTGGTCGCCACGTGTCTTCTTCCTCGCGGACACGTGACGCTGATCGCGCCGGCTCGCGGGCGTTACGCAAGGAGGGGGATCTCAAGTCCGTCTCGGGCAACGAGTATCTCGCCGTCGTACGCCCTTGCGGCCGCTTCGGCGGATAGCAATCGGTCACTGCCTGGCCAGAAGTGGGTGAGAAGGAGACGTCGGGCATGGGCATCCGCCGCAGCTTGGCCAGCCTCGCTCGCTCGCAGGTGCACCCTGGGCACGGCCGTCGACGGCAACGTGCTGGCCTGCTGATCCCGCGCGGTCGCCTCCATCACGTAGAGGTCGGCGTCTCTTCCGAGGTCGGCGAGGGCACGGTCGGGTCCGGTGTCGCCCGTGTAGGCGAGGATGAAGTCCGCAGAGGAGAGCCGTACGCCGGCGTTCGGCACGAAGTGCGGCAAGGACACCGAGGTGAGCTGAAAGGGACCCAGCTCGTACGGACCGGCCGGCAGGGGATGGAGATCGAAGACCTGACGTAGCTCGGTGTCGTCACCGTCTTCGAGGGCCACCAGCATGGCGTACACCTCGGGCGTCGAGTAGAGAGGAAGAGACGATGCCCCTCTGCGGCCGAACCACCTCGCACGGAACAGCGCGTGGAGGTCCACCATGTGGTCAGGGTGGTGGTGAGTGACGACCACCGCGTCGAGGCCATCGGCGGACACGGACCCGAGCAACTCGAGAAGCCGCGAGAGGGTGCCATAGCCCAAGTCGAGAACGACGCGGTATCCGCGGTACTCGAGGACGTAGCCACTGCAAGCTCCCCCGGGCTCAGGCCACGCGCCGCAGCTTCCCAAGACGACCAGCCGATTGGTCACCGACGCCCATTGTCACGCACAGACAGCGGTTCGCGGGGAGTGCAGCACCTCCGCAGACGGTCGCCCATAAGACCCGGTGAACCCGGCGTTGTTCCGTGAGTCCTGATCACGGATCGTCGCCTGGGACAGCCGGCCGGGGGTCCTGGCTGCGGTGCCGGCCATGATCGACGTGATCGTCTTGAACGGAGGTTCGAGCTCGGGCAAGTCGTCGCTCGCGCGGAGCCTGCAGGAACTCCTTGTCGAGCCGTGGATCGCCCTCGGCGTCATGGTCGAGGAGGGGCTGCTCGACGGTGGTACGGGTCACCGGCGCGTCGCCGATGCGCTCGCTGGACTTTCGGTGCTGTGGGTCGGAGTCCGCCGTGACCCGGTCGTCGCCGCCTCGCCGGACCGCCACGGTCCGCATCACGGCGTTCGCGGTCGTCGGACTTCCTCCGCGCCCACCGGACGGGTCAACCTTTGCGGTACACGGAGACGTGGCTGTCGCTTTCGGCGGTGAAGACGCCCCGATCCCATTCCGAGAAGCGGCCCTCCAACTGCATACCTGCCAACTGGGCCATCAGATCGCATTCTGCGGGCCAGGCGTAGCGGAAGTTGCCGAAGTCATAGCGTACGGTGCCGTCTGCGTCCTTGACGTAGTGATGGGACGTGCACATCTGGTGTACGGGGTCGTAGGTGTCGAACCCCAGGTGCCCCTCGCTCACTTCGTTCGGCACGGCAGTTTGGCCCGGGGGCATACGACGCAGCGGCGGGACCCACAGCTCGATGACGAAGCGGCCACCCAAGACAAGGTGCCGGGAGGCATTCTGGAAGCACGCCACCTGTTCGGCCTGGGTCTGTAGGTTCGAAAGGCCGTTGAAGACGAGATAGACGAGGGAGAACTCACCAGGCACGCGCGCCGTGGTCATGTTGCCGACGGCCACCGGCAGCGCTGACTCCTCCACCTTGCGCCTCAGCTCACGGACCATCGGCTCGGACAACTCGATGCCGCACACTTGGACGCCTCTTCCCGCCAGCGCAACGCCGACCCGCCCGGTGCCAATGGCGAACTCCAGGGCACGGCCCGAACCGGCGAGCTCTTCGAGGAAGTTGATGGTCGGACGAAGTGCCTCAGAAGTGGACATGTCGGCGGTGTCCGCGTCGTAGCGCGCTGCGGTCTCCTCATCCCACACTTCGCTGGTCATGTGCGGAGTTTCCCACGCGTCGCTCGGGCGGTCACTCCGTGGTGCACGGAGAGCTGGACCCTCCTTGCTTGCTCCGCAATCTTCCACGCAGTCGGGGCTGACGGAGCAGCTCCCCGCACAGTGTCACCTATCGCCTGCGCACGTCGACCACGACGCCGGAGTCTCAGTGGCGCGATGAACGCCGGAAGTTCGCGCGCCTTTCACGGGTCCTGCGGGATCGACCCGCGGTGGCGACGCTGCCGTGCCCGAGCAATGGCGTCCTGCACGGCCGAGTTGTGCCGAGTGGCGGTCTGCACCGACCCGTTCGGCCGGACGGTCACAAGCACGCCGGGACAAGCCGGACGGGTCCGGCCCGAGGGTGCGGCCGGGCCCGTTCTCTCCTGATCGGAGGCGATGGCGGGCTTGGGAGCCTCCGCACCGTCGTGGCTTCGTGGCCGAGCCGTGTCATCTCGAGGACCTTCTGGCGTGCCGCCTCGAGGGATACGCCAAGGGTCGCCAGCGCCTGGGACGCGAGTCCGCCGCCCTCGTCCTCCGGCCTTCCACCGAGTCGTGCCAGGTCGTGACCGCGCCTGACACGTATGAGGACGCGATGAGTGGGCTCGTGCTTGGCGAGGCGTGACTGCAGGTGACGGTTCCTTGTCCACGTCGACGGGCCGGACCGCGTATCCAGGCGCACTGTTGATCGGCGGTACTTGGATACCGGGTCGCGTCAGGTCCGCAGTGGCTGAATGACCGGCGGTGAGCTGCTGAGTTTCAGCGAAAGAGCGAGACCATCGCCGGGTCGGGCGCCCGGGCGAGCCGGACGAGGAACTCGATGGGGTCCAATCCTTGTTGGACGGCAGTGCGCAGTGCGCTCATGATCCGGCCCTGGGTGCCAGCTCCTCGCCAGGTCCGGTTGCCTCCCCAGACCTTGCGGTTGACGACGGCGGGCCTGACCGCCTGCTCGGCCCGCCAGTTGGTGGCATCGACGCCCGGGCGGGTGAGGTAGGTGAACAACGCGTCGATCTCGTTGGTGAGGTGGGCGACCAGCTTTCGGTTCTCGTCGTAGGGATGGACCTGTTCGCCCAACAGTTGCACGCGCTCGGTCAGGTCGGCGACCACCGCCAGGCGCTTGTTCTTCGACAGTCCCCGGGCATCGAGGCCAGCGAGGAGGATCTCCTTCACCTCTCTCGGCGTGGACCTCGCCCAGTCGGGGTTGGAGGCGAGGAGCTCGTGGCACCGTCGAAGCAGGTGGGCGGTACAGGTCTGGTGGCGAGCCTCGGTGAACTGTCGGTAGACGATCCACCCGTCGCGCACGATGACGCCGGAGAAGTCCTCTTTGAGCAGCTCCGTCGCTTCGTCGAAGCCCCGGCCGTCGGCCACGTTGTACGCGGTGGCTCGATCGTTCGTCACCACCCACAGCCAGGCGCCCTCGCCGCCGACTCGCCAACCGGTCTCGTCGGGCACCACCACCGCAGCGTCGTTCAACGTGGCCACGATCTCTCGGTGCACCGGCACGAGGTCGGTGCCCGTGGACTGGGCAGAAGACGACAACGCACCGGCGGTGACCGGCACTCCCAGGTGGCCGAGCACCGAAGCCGACTTCTTGAAGCTCAGCCCCATGACGTAGTGCAGCCAGGTGGCCAACGACATGGCGTTCGGTCCCACCTGGGAGGCAGCGGCACCCAGTGCGTCCGAGGTCTGCTCAGGGTGGCGGCCCTGGACCCGGCGCTTGCAGTTGGTGCAGTGCCCGATCCCGATCACAAAACGCGTGACGGTCGGTCGGCGCTCCGGCAGTTCGGTCTGGAACTGTTCGTCTTCGCGTTCGAAGCAGATGGCACCGCCACAATCCGGACAGCACGCCGGCAGCGGTGCCGAGAGCTCTCGGTTGACCGGACCGACGGGGGCCATGCGGTGGCCATGGCGACCGTGGCGGTCGCCCTGCTTCCGTCCGGGGCGCTTGGGCTCTTCGGCAGGATCACCCTTGGAGAACGGTGCCGCCTGGCGCTTGCCCGATCGGCGACTCTCCTCGAGCAGCTTCTCGAGTTCGGTGATGCGGACGTCTCGAGCCGAGAGCGCCTCGGTCAGCTCGCCAATACGGGCAGTCTGGGACTCGACCAGCTCCCGCAGCGCGCGCACCTCGGATGCCAACTCGTCGGACGAGGGGTGGTCACTGCTCGAAGAAGTGGGGGGCGCCGGAATTCCCAACGGTACGCGCGAAGCGCGAACGAGTGGTGGACCCCGCTAAACAAGTACGATCGGCGATGCTAGAAAAGGCGCCGTGAGCGCCGTTGTGGGTGCCGCTGCCAGCGGAGCTGTGGCATTCGGGTTCATCGTCGTGGCCATCATCGGAATCGGGATCTACTTCCTCCCCACGATCATCGGAGCGACGCGCAATGTTGTCAACATTGGCAGCGTGTTCGCGATCAATCTCCTTCTTGGTTGGACGCTGATTGGCTGGGCGGTGGCCCTTGCAATGGCGCTTCGGACGAACCCGCCCTCCGCATATTCATCGTGGCAACAGGGATCCGGGCTGTGGCAACAGGCGCCCGGTCTGGCGCCACCAGGCTGGTATCCCGATCCGGGCGGGTCGGGAGGCGTCCGATGGTGGGACGGTCACTCGTGGACGGAGGGCTACCGCCCTCCGGTGCCCCCCGGTCCGTCGACCCCGCCACAGCAGCCGTCATAAACGGATCCCGTTCCCTCTCCGATTGGGTCCGATCGACCCCTGCTGATCGGTCTTATGAAGATCACCTTGGGACCCTCGGCGGGGGCGACGACGGTCAGCGTTCCGCCTGCTTCCCATCGAACCCGGCGCGCGACGTGAGCCACGAGTTCAGCAAATGGTGTAGTCAACGCCACGTGTCACGAGAGAATGGTTGAAGACCGACGGATCCTGGCTGATCGACGCGCTCTCGACAATCGCACGTCGACAACGTGTCGACGGGTGACCGACTGCGAATCCGCTCGTTGTGTGAGCGACCAGGTCCGAGGCCGTCGTGCACCGTCGTCGTCGGCGACCGCCAGATGGTCGTGGCGCTGGGCGGTTGTGCTGCTGACCGAGAGGGCGAGAGGCCGAGACGGCGAGAGGGTGAGGTTCTCGGCAACGGCCTGGGCGATCAGCATGCGGTCGAACGGATCGGCGTGGTAGGTCGGCAGGCGGGCGGTGTCGAGCGCATGTGATGCCGTCATCGGGTGCCGCGCACCCCCGACCGCCGACGCCTGACAAATTGTTGGGTCGAGGGGCCGACATCCGAGGGGAAGCGGTGACGGCGATTCTTGGGATCAACTGCTTCAGCCACGATACGGCGGCGTGCCTTGTCGTCGACGGGACAGTTGTGGCGATGGCCGAGCAGGAGCGGTTCGACCGCACCTGCCACAGCCGGGCGTTCCCCGACGACGCCATCGCCTTCTGCCTCGCCGCGGGGTCGTTGCGCATCGGGGACGTGGACATCGTCGCGTTCGCACAGCGCCCGCTGGTCGACCTCGCCCGGGGGGCGCGAGACGCGGTCGAGCGCGCGGCGCCCAAGCGCCTCGCCGCCCAGCTCTACACGGACGCGCGGTTGGCCGCTCGTGAGGTGGCCTTCCGGCGGCGGTGGGGCTACCGGGGACGGGTCGCCCACGTTGGCCACCACGACGCCCACGCGTCCGCCGCCTTCTTCGCCAGTCCGTTCGACTCGGCCGCGGTGCTGACCATCGACCGGGGCGGCGACTATCGCTCCACCACGTTCCGGATCGGCGCGGGCACCCGGATGCGGACGATCGCCGAGATCGCCAACCCGCACTCGGTGGGCGAGGTGTACAGCGCGCTCACCTGGTACCTCGGGTTCTCGACCAACGCCGACGAGGGCAAGGTGATGGGGCTCGCGCCGTACGGGACGGACCGCTACGTGAGGGAGTTGCGCGACCTCCTCGTCCTTGAGGACGAAGGGCGGTTCCGGGTGAACTTCAACTGGTTCGGCTACCAGCGGGACGGACGGCCCGTGTCGCGGCGGTTCGTCGCTCGCTTCGGACCTCCCCGGCAGCCGGAGTCGGAGATCACGCCGCGCGACAAGGACCTCGCCTTCGCGGTCCAGGCCCTGACCGAGGACGCCGGGCTCCATGTCGCCCGGTGGCTGCGGAGCCAGAGCCCGACTGGCCGGCTCTGCCTGTCCGGCGGGGTGGCGCTCAACTCGGTGATGAACCACCGCCTGCTGACCGAGGCAGGGTTCGACGAGCTGTTCGTCCAGCCGGCGTCGTCGGACGCGGGCAACGCCCTCGGGGCTGCCCTATGGGTGGAGCACCAGCTGCTCGGGAGGCCGCGCCGCTGGGTGATGCGGCACCCGTTCCTCGGTCCGGCATCGAGCGACCCCACGGTCAGAGCGGCGGTGGAGGCCGCGGGCCGCCGGGGGACCCTGGAGGGCGGGGTGTCGGTCCGGCGGGTGGCCGACCCTGCGGCCGAGGCCGCACGGCTGGTGGCCGATGGACGGGTCGTCGGGTGGTTCCAGGGCAGGGCGGAGATCGGCCCGCGGGCGCTGGGTGCGCGGTCGATCCTGGCCGATCCGCGGCGGGCGGACATGCGGGACGTCGTCAACGACCGGGTGAAGCACCGCGAGTGGTTCCGCCCATTCGCGCCGAGCGTGCTCCACGAGCGCGGTGCCGAGTACTTCGTCGACTACCGGGCCGATCCGTTCATGCTCACCGTGGAGACCGTCCGGCCCGACCGGCGGCAGGAGATCCCGGCGGTGACCCACGTCGACGGCACCGGGCGGCTCCAGAGTGTGACGGAAGACTTCAACCCGCTCTTCTACCGGCTGATCCGCGAGTTCGACCGGCTGACGGGTGTGCCTGTCGTGCTCAACACGAGCTTCAACGTCCGGGGAGAGCCCATGGTGAACAGGCCGGAGGAGGCCCTCGCCGACTTCGCCCGGACCGCGATGGACGCCCTCGTGATGGGCGACTATGTCGTGGAGAAGGCGCACGTCGCCAGGGAGGCCGATGGGTACCCCGAGCGCTCGGCCGCGAACCGGTCCGGCGGGCCTCGGTCGAGCGTGATTCCACGACGCACGCGGTAGCGTTGCAGGGACAACCGATCCGGCGCCTCGACAGGCGACCGGCGGGAAGGGAGGGTCGACCGGGATGTCTCGACACTATGCCCGTCTGACGCAGCCGCTGGTCCGAGAGGGCGGTGCCCTCCGTCCGGCCACGTGGGAGGAGGCGCTCGACCGGGCCGCCGCCGGTTTCGCGCTCCACCGGGGGTCCGCCTACGGCATGTTCAGCTGTTCGAAGTCCAGCAACGAGGTGAATTTCCTTGCCCAGAAGTTCACCCGCGCGGTGATGGGCTCGAACAACATCGACTCCTGCAACCGCACCTGACACGCGCCCAGCGTCGCCGGTCTGGCGGCAGTGTTCGGTGCCGGGGGCGGCACCAGCTCGTACAAGGAGATCGAGGAGACCGACCTGATCATCCTGTGGGGGTCGAACGCGCGTGAGGCTCATCCGATCTTCTTCCACCACCTCCTGAAAGGGTTGCGGCGCGGGGCAAAGATGGTTGTGGTGGATCCCCGCCGCACGTCCTCGGCCCGGTGGGCCGACGTCTGGCTGGGCATCGAGGTCGGTTCGGACATCGCCCTGGCGCACGCGGTCGGACGCGAGATCATTCGCGCAGGCCTGGTCGACACGGAGTTCGTCGGACGGGCGACCACGGGATTCGACGACTACGCCGCCTCGGTGGAGCCGTTCACGCTGGCCGAGGGAGAGCGCCTGACCGGAGTGCCGGCATGGGCGATCGCCGACTTGGCCCATTCCTACGCCCGGGCCGGCAGGGCGCAGCTGTGCTGGACGCTCGGCATCACCGAGCACCACACCGCCACCGACAACGTCCTCGCGCTGTGCAACCTGGCCCTCCTCACCGGCCACGTCGGCCGCTACGGCTCGGGACTGGTCCCGCTCCGAGGTCAGAACAACGTCCAGGGCGGGGGGGACATGGGGGCGCTGCCCAACAAGTTCCCCGGTTTCCAAGACGTGGAGGACGATGCGATCCGCGCCCGGTTCGACGCCCGCTGGGGAGCGACCGTTCCGCCGCAGCGCGGCTGGCACCTCGCCCAGATGTTCGACGCCATGACACGAGGAGACCTGCGGGCCCTCTACGTCCTCGGCGAGAACCCGGCCCAGTCCGAAGCGGACAATCACCGCGCCGTGCGGCTTCTCGAGGGGCTGGACCATCTGGTCGTCCAGGACCTCTTCCTCACCAAGACGGCGCAGCTTGCCGACGTGGTCCTGCCCGCGGCCGTGACCGCCTTCGAGTCCGAGGGCACCGTCACGTCGAGCGAGCGGCGTGTCCAGCGTCTCCGCCCGGCACTGCGGCCACCCGATGGAGTGCGCAGCGACATCGAGATCCTCTGCGATCTCGCCGGCCGCCTCGGCCACGACTGGGGCCACCCGAGCGCCGAGGAGGTGTGGGACGAGTGCCGCAGCCTCTCGCCCATGCACGCCGGTATGCGCTACGACCGCTTGGAGGCCCTCGGTGGCATCCAGTGGCCCTGCCCCGACGAGGAGCACCCCGGCACGCAGTTCCTCCACGGACGCTTGTGGGAGGAGGATCCCGAGAAGCGGGGGCCGCCGGCACCGTTCAGCCTCGTGCATTTCGAACCTCCGCTCGATGAGCTGAGCGAGGAATTCCCGATGAGGCTCACGACCGGGCGCCGGTTGGATTCCTTCAACACCGGGGTCCAGAGCGGCGGCTACGCGTCTCCCCTCCGCCGCCCCGAGACCCTCGACCTCTCCCCCGAGGACATGGCGAGCCTCGGCGTGGCCGAGGGCGATGCGGTGCGGGTGACGTCTCGTCGGGGCTCGATCACCGCCCCGGTCCATCTGGACCGCTCGTTGCGGCCCGGCCTTGCGTTCATGACCCTGCACTTTCCGGACCAGGCCGACACCAATGCGCTTACCCTCGACACGTGGGACCCCCAGTCGGGCACGGCCGAGTTCAAGGCGACGGCGGTGCGCGTCGAACGGCTCCCCGAGACCGTCGGTGCGCACCTGGTGACCGAGCCGGCCAAGGTGGGCTGATGGACCTGCGCACGACCGATGCACCCCCCAGCACCACCGAGCGGCTGGCCGTGGACAGCGTCCTCGGGCCACCCGAGTCGGGGTGGTTCGGGGGCGAGCGCACCCCGCTCGACGGTCACTTCGCCCTCGGGGGCGTGTCACGGGCCGCCAGCCGGCGACACCTCCTCCTTCCCACGCTCCACGCACTCCAAGAGCAGGTGGGGTGGATCAGCCTTCCGGCCCTCGCCTACCTGTGCCAGCGCATGGACCTGCCGCCGGCCGACGCCTTCGGGGTGGCAAGTGCCTACGCGCTGTTCAGGTTCGAATCGGGGTCGCCGGTCGTCGTCCACGTCTGCGACGACGTGGCCTGCCGGGCGGCGTGCGGCGGGGACCCGACCGATGAGCTGGCGGCTCGCTTCGGGCCGGCCGGGACCGGGACGTCGGTCACCTGGCAGCGCAGTCCGTGCCTGGGCCACTGCGAGCATGGCTCTGCCGCGCTCGTCCAGAAGGCCGGCGCCGGCGGCGGGCGGACCTCGGTCGCCCCCTTTGTCACTGGCGACATGGACCGGCTCGTCGCCTCGGGTCCCGACCTCGATCTTGGCGAGCTGCCGGCGCCGCTCGCCCTCGTGCCGCAGCGCGGCGCGCAAGGACTCCGGCTCTTGCGCCGGGTGGGACGGGTCGACCCCGCCTCCCTCGACGCCTATCGGGCCGCCGGCGGGTACGAGGCCCTGCGACGGGCCATCGAGCTCGGGCCGGCCGGCGTGATCGCCGAGCTGAAGGATGCCAAGCTGCTCGGGAGGGGCGGCGCCGCCTTCCCGACTGGCGACAAGTGGGAGGCGGTCGCCCGACAACCCGTTCGTCCTCACTACTTCGTGGCCAACGCCGACGAATCGGAGCCGGGAACGTTCAAGGATCGGGTCCTTCTCGACCATGATCCGTACGCGCTGGTCGAGGCGCTCACGATCGCCGGCCTCGCCACCGGTGCGCACATGGGCTACGTCTACGTCCGCGGGGAGTACCCCGTGGCCGCCCGCCGCCTCGAGCATGCGGCCGGCCAGGCCCGCATCCGGGGGCTCCTCGGCGAGGACATCATGGGGTGCGGGCTGCGATTCGATCTCGAGGTACGTCGGGGGGCCGGCGCGTACATCGCCGGTGAGGAGACGGCGCTGTGCAATTCGATCGAGGGACGCAGGCCCGAACCTCGCAACAAGCCGCCGTACCCCGTCGAGCGCGGGCTGTTCGGCAAGCCGACCGGGGTGAACAACATCGAGACGCTGCTCTCGGTGCTCGAGGTCCTCACGCTCGGGGGTGCCGCCTACGCCCGGGTGGGGACGCCGGGATCCACCGGTACCAGGCTGTTTTGCCTGTCCGGCCGGGTCGCGCGCCCCGGGCTCTACGAGGTGGAGATGGGCACGTCACTGGGCACGCTGCTCGACCTGGGCGGCGGGGTGGCCGAGGGACGCCCGTTGCGCGCGGTCCTCCTCGGCGGAGCTGCTGGCAGCTTCGTCGGTCCCAAGGACCTCGACCTCCCGCTCTCCTTCGAGGGCGCCCGGGCGGCCGGTGCCTCCCTGGGGTCGGGCGTGGTCGTCGTGCTGGACGACACGGGCGACGTCACGGCCGTCGTCGCCAGGGTGGCGCGGTTCTTCCGGGACGAGTCCTGCGGCCAGTGCGTGCCGTGCCGGGTCGGCACCCAGCGCCAGGAGGAGGTGCTCGGCCGGCTGGTCGCCGCGCGACCCTTCGGCACGCTCGACGACGAGCTGGCCCTCCTCGCCGACCTCGACGCGGTGATGCGGGACGCCTCCATCTGCGGACTGGGGCAGACGGCGAGCAGCCTGGTGTCCTCCGCCCTGCAGCGGGGCCTGCTCGGCGGCGCGCACGGCACGAAAGGGGGGCAGGGGGGATGACGACGGTGGCACCGGTGGCGTTGCGTCGCCAGGTCGAGGTCATGATCGACGGGCAGGCCGTCACCACCTGGCAGGGGGCCACGATCCTCGAGGCATGCCGGGACGTGGGCATCGAGGTGCCGACGCTCTGCTACCTGGAGACTCTGGCGCCCGTCAACGTCTGCCGGGTATGCGTCGTCGAGCTGGAAGGGTCCCGAGCCCTGGTGCCGGCCTGCTCACGTCCGGTGGCGGCGGGAATGGTGGTGCACACCGGCTCCGAGCGCGTCCGGACCAGCCGCCGCATGGTGCTGGAGCTGCTGGCCTCCTCCGTCGACCTTTCCACGGCCGGCGGCGACGTCCATCGCTGGATCGACGAGTACGGGGCGCGGCCCGATCGTCACGGCGAGGCGGCGCCGCCGTCCGCGCGCGACCGCGCGCACGCCGGGCACCACGAACCACTCGAGGGCGGTCTGGTCGCCACCGTGGCCCAGCCGGTCAAGCGGGACAACGACCAGTACGTGCGGGATTACGCCAAATGCATCCTCTGCTACAAGTGCGTGGAGGCATGCGGCGAAGAGGCGCAGCACACGTTCGCGATCGCCGTTGCCGGCCGCGGTTTCGACGCGCGCATCTCTACCGAGATGGACGTGGCCCTCCCGGAGTCGGCCTGCGTGTACTGCGGCAATTGCATCGGCGTCTGCCCGACGGGTGCGCTCATGTTCGTGAGCGAGCACGAGTTGCGGGCTCGGGGCGAGTGGGACGAGTCTCGCCAGGAGGTCACCTCGACGATCTGCCCCTACTGCGGGGTCGGCTGCACCCTCGAGCTGCACGTCCAGGACAACCGCATCGTGAAGGTGACCTCGCCACTCGATCACGACGTGACCAGCGGCAACCTGTGCGTGAAGGGCCGCTTCGGCTTCGAGTTCGCACAAGGGGACCGCTGAGCCCGCGGCGCGGATGACCGATCAGGCAGGCAGACCCGTATAGCGGATCCGCGGGTCTGCCAGGACGTAGAGGATGTCGGCGAGCAGCGAGCCGGTGACGGTCGCCACCGTCGCCACGAGGGTCGTGCCGAGCACGAGCGGGACGTCGGTGTTCTCCGCGGCCTGGACCACGAGCAGCCCCATCCCGGGGTAATTGAAGATCGATTCGACGATGACCGCGCCGCTCACGATGGCGGGCAACGAGAGTCCGATGAGGGTGATGATCGGGATCAGCGCGTTGCGCAGCGCGTGGCCGTAGAGGACGCGACGGCTCGTGGCTCCCTTGGCTCGTGCCGTGCGGATGTAGTCCTCCGCCATCGCATCGAGGAGGGACGACCGCATGTACCTGCTGAACGCCGCGATCGTCGTCGCCGAGAGCGTCAAGACCGGCATGACGAAGGCGCGAGGATCGGTGAAGACCGCCCACGGCGATGCGTCCGAGGGAGGAGCGACCGGCAGGACGTGCAGGTCGAAGGCGAACCAGATGATGAGCAGGGTCCCGATGAAGAATGTGGGCGCTGCGTACAGCACGAAGGACACACTGGTCAGGGCGTAGTCGGACGGCTTGTGGCGCCGCACGACCTGGAAGACGCCGAGCGGGATCGCGATGAGCAGCGCCAGCGTGATCGAGACCCCGACGAGCACCAGCGTCTTGGGCAGGCGCTGCCGGATGATCGCCCACACGGGTTGCGTGAACTTGTACGAGTACCCGAGGCGGAGCTGCGGCAAGCCTGCCAGGTAGTGCCAGAACTGCAGCCACAACGGGTCTGTGAGGCCGTTCAGGCGGTCGAACTGGCGTACCTGGGCGACGGTGGCCCGCGGTCCGAGGACCGCCCGCGCCTCGCCTCCGGGGACGACCTGGGAGAGCAAGAAGACGATCAGGATCACCCCGAGCACGACGAGGACGGCCTGGACGAACCGGCGGAAGAGATACCCGCTCACGCCGCCCACTGTGGCACTTCGCGGCCGTGTGCGTCAGACAGAATGTCGCCGTGGCGGACATCTTGCGGGCGCTCCTCGAGTCCAGGTCCGCCTTCCTCGCCGACGTGGACATGGCGCCGGAAGCCGCCGGGCGACTCCTCGTCCGCAGCGACCTCACGGGCACGATGCAGCTCTACGAGCACACGTCTTGGGGAGGGCTGCGGCCTCTCACGGACTTGCCTGACCCGGTCGGTGCGGCCTTGTACGTGCCGGGCCGGCGCCACGCGGTGATCCAGGTGGACGCGACAGGCGACGAGCACCACCAGCTCTATCTCGTCGACCTCGACCGTCGTGCCGACGGGCCGGTGGTGGCACCGTCCGACCTGCGCGCGCTCACCGCCGCTCCCGCGTTCGGTCACCATCTCGCAGGCGCCGCCCCTTCGGGAGACGAGATCGCGTATGTGTCGAACCGTCGCAACGGCGTGGACTTCGACCTGTGGGTGTGCACACTCGCCTCAGGCGAGCACCGCGCGGTGTACACCGGTGGGGGTTGGTGCCAGCCGTCCTCGGGCTACTCGCCCGACGGCCGTTACGTGACGGTGATCAAACCGGGGAACCGGCCGCTCGACGAGGACCTCCTGATCGTCGATGTCCGCACCGGCGACCACCGGATCGTCCTCCCGCATCCTGACGAGGCGGCGCAGGTGGGGTCAGCCGCCTGGGTCGGACCGACCGAGTTGTGCTTCACCTCGAACGTCGGGAGCGACCGTTCCGTCCTCGCCCGGCACGACCTGCTCACGGGCGAGACCACCACCTTGGGGACGAGCGGCGACTGGGACGTCACCGTCGTCGCGAGTCCAGACGGACGTGTGCTCCTCGTGATCGAGAACCAGGAGGGCGCCAATCGTCTCCGGTTGCTCGACGCACGCACGTGCCAAGACCTCGGAGACGTCCCGCTTCCCGAAGCCGGTGTCGTCGACGCCGCCCACATCGCTCCGCCCAAGCTGGACCGCAACGGTTCTCGCATCTACTTCTCCCTCTCGACGCCGCGCCAGGCGGGTGACGTCTGGGTGTTCGAGCGCGGGGAGCCGGGCGCTAGGCGGCTCACCTCGAGCCCCGCTCCGATCGATCCATCGTCCCTGGCAGCGCTCGACGTCACTCACACCGCAGCGTTCGACGGCGAGCGCATCCCCTTCTTCGTGCTCGCACCGGCACGGATGCATCCTGCGCCTCCCGTCGTCGTGATCGTGCACGGCGGTCCCGAATCGCAGGCGACGCAGGCGTTCAATCCGCTTGCGCAGGCATTCGTCGCCCGCGGCTACGGAGTGGTGATCCCCAATGTCCGCGGATCGACCGGCTACGGCAAGCGGTATGCATCACTCGACGACCGCACACTGCGGTTGGACTCGGTGCGCGACCTCGCGGCGATCCACGCGTGGCTGGGTGACGCCGGCTTCGACCAGGAGCGCGCCGCGCTGTGCGGGGCCTCCTACGGCGGGTACATGGTCCTCGCGGGCCTTGCGTTCCAGCCGGAGCTGTGGGCCGCGGGCGTTGACGTCGTCGGCATCTCGGATCTCGTGACGTTCCTCGAGCACACGTCGGACTACCGGCGCGCGCACCGCGAGCGCGAGTACGGCTCGCTGGTCGACGACCGCGCGTTCCTCGAGCGAGCATCGCCGTTGCGGAACGCCGATGCGATGCACGCTCCCTTGTTCGTCATCCACGGGCGCAACGATCCCCGGGTCCCGCTGAGCGAGGCCGAGCAGCTGGTCGCGCGCCTACGCGAGCGCGGTGTGCCCTGCGAGCTCGCCGTCTACGACGACGAGGGCCACGGGCTGGCCCGTTTGGCGAATCGGATTGACGCGTACACCAGGGCGGCGTCCTTCCTCGATGCCGTCCTGTCGCCGCCGCGTCCGTGACCGCCCCGCCGCGCCGACGCTCGGTCGCACGCTCCTTCGAGCTGCTGTGGTCCTTCCGGTTCGAGCAGCGCGACCCCGACCGCTTCTACGACCTGCTGTCCCGAGACGCCGTCGCGCTGCTCGCACAACGCATTCCCCTCGAGGGGATCCTCGCCGTCGACGTCGGAGCCGGCGCAGGGTACCTGACCCGCGCGCTGCGTGCCGGAGGGGCTCGCTGCCTCCCCGTGGATGCGGACCTCGCCGAATTGTCGTGGAGAGGTCCGCCACCCGCCGGAGCGGTGCTCGCCGACGCGCGGTGCCTGCCTCTTGCCCCGGGTTCGGCCGATCTGGTCGTCTCGTCCAACGTGCTCGAGCACGTCGCCGATCCCTACGGCGTCATCGAGGAGATGGCCCGGGTGCTCCGCGCGAACGGCCACATGTGGCTCTCGTTCACCAATTGGTACGGACCGTGGGGAGGACACGAGACGTCACCGTGGCACTACCTCGGGGGCGATCGGGCGCGGCGCCACTACGTCTCCAGGACGGGGCATGCGCCGAAGAACGTCTTCGGGCAGTCGCTCTTCGCCCTGCACGTCGGCGAGGTGCTCGGGTACCTCTCGGCGCATCCGCTGCTCGACGTGGTCGACGCCCGGCCGCGCTACCTTCCCGAGGTCGCCCGCGCGCTGGTGCGGGTTCCCCTCGTGCGCGAGGTCGCCACCTGGAACCTCGAGATCCTGGCACGCAAGCGCAGCCTGCGCGCAGACCTGGAAAGATGCCGCGCATGATGGAAAGTCTCGAAGGCAAGGTGGCGTTCGTGAGCGGGGGTGGCAGTGGCATCGGCCGCGGGGCCGCGCTGGCGATGGCGGCCGCGGGCGCCCACGTCGCGGTCGCAGACATCGACAGGGACCGTGCCATGGCCGTAGCCGACGAGGCGTCGTGGAAGGGCACCGAGTGCTTCGGGATGGTGCTCGACGTGACCGACCAGGCCGCGTTCGAGACCGCGCGCGACGTGATCCTGCGGCGGCTCGGCAGGGTGGACATCGTGATGAACAACGTGGGTGTCGTCGCGGCGGGCTTGCCCGAGGAGATCCCGCTGCACGAGTGGGAGCGCAGCATGAGCACGAACCTGCTGTCGATCGTCCGCAGCAACGCCACCTTTCTCCCACTCCTCCTCGAGCAGGGGAGCGGGCATGTGGTGAACACCGCGTCAGCGGCTGGGATGTTCGCCTACGAGTACGAGCGGATGCCGTACTCGGTCAGCAAAGCCGCAGTGATCGCCCTGTCCGAAGCCCTCGCGCTGTACCTGCACCCGCGCCACATCGGCGTGACGTGCCTGTGCCCGGGTCCGGTCGTGACGAACATCCGCCAGCAGATGACGTTCTCGGGTGCGGCGGTGCGGATGCGCCCTCCGGTCAAGGGCATGACGCCGGCGGATCCGATGTCCGTCGGGGAGATGGTGGTGGACGCCATCAAGCACGAGCGGTTCCTCGTCCTCACCCATCCCGAGCTCCACGACCTGCTGGTCCAGCGCGCGAACGACCCCGAGGGGTTCCTGGCGGAGCGGGTGCGGATCATCGAAGAGGGCTGAGTGTGACGAGGGCACGGTCGGGGAGGACACGAGCGGCGTCCGCAGCGCGTCCCGAGCGCGGGGTCCTGGTGCGGTTCCGCGTCATGGCCCTCACCACCGCGGTCCTCCTCGTCGTCCTCGTCTTCGTCGGGGTTCCCCTTCAGCTCGCAGCGCACCAGCCGGCCGTGGTGCATGTCGTCGGCACGCTGCACGGCTTCCTCTACATCGTCTATCTGCTGAGCGCGTTCGCGCTGACGCGACGTCTCGGCATCCCCAAGTGGCAGATGCTCCTCGTCCTCGCTGCAGGGACCGTGCCGCTGTGCGGCTTCGTCGCCGAGCGCAAGATGACGCACACGTTCGACGCCCTGAGCGCCGCCGGCGCGGCGGGGGGGACGGCGGAGCGCAGTGCGCTGAGCCGGCACGCCCAGGCGCGCTGGTTGTCCCCACGCGCGCTCGTCCTGCACCTCGAGGTGCTGGTCGTCGCGCCCGGGTGCGCGCTCGCCGGATGGTGGCAGGCGACGAGGGCCCTGGCAGGGAACCAGCTGAGCTGGGTGTACTCGATCGAGTGGCCGATCTTCGGACTCCTCGCGATCTTCGGCTGGTGGCACCTCGTCCACGAGGACCCCGAGACCTACCGGGCGAGGCGCTGGCGCGCGCGGGACGCGCCTGGCGGGGGTCCTGCTGCGGCGCCGGATGCGCCCGCCGGCTCGCTCGCATCGACCGACGTCGAAGAGGAGACGGGACGCTGGGCGGCGCTCCTCGTCGCGGGCGTGGTGGTCGAGTTCCTCTTGGGGATCCTCGGCCTGATCCTCATCCCGTTCGGCCGGCCGAGCGGCTGGCTGCCTTCGCAGGGGGCGGCGGTCTACGGCGTCCACGCGACGGTCGGACTGCTGGTCGGGCTCGGGGCCGTCGTGTACCTGGTGAAGGTCCGGCGCATGGGGCGTATCGCACGGATCGCAGGCTGGACCGGAGGCATCTGCCTCCTGGTCGCGGGGCTCGGCGGTCTCATGACCGAGGCCGCCTCCGTGGTGAGGGTCTTCGGCATCGCGTTGATGTTCGCCGCCTCGGTGCTCGCGGCCGGCGCGTACGGCGTCCCGGTGATCCTGCGGGCGCACTCGGCCAGCGAGCGACCCGCGGCCGACGATCTGGCGGGAGAAGACGGCGAACGCCGGTGCCACGACGCCGCACGGTCCGTGGGACTACCCTTGGAGTGACAGCGGGACGGGGCACCACCGCTGAGTGGGAGGGGGGAGCCGATGGACGCGTCACCGGGTCCGACGAAGGTGGCGCGGGCACTGTGGCATCGCCAGATCGACCACTACCCGAACACGGCGAAGCGGGTCATGTTCCTCGCGATCGTCGTGGTCTCCACGATCATCCTCTACTACCAGCTCTACGTGGCAGGAGCGGTCGCGCCGCAGATCCTGGCGCACTACCACATGTCGTTCCGCTTCTACGTCGACATCATCGTGGTCGGGAACGCGGTCGGCGCGTTCACGTCCGTGCTGGCAGGGCTGGCCGACCGCTGGGGGCGGGCGAACATGGTCGCCTACGGTCTCGGCGTCACCGGACTGCTGACCCTCGTGGGCGTCCCCAACGCGCCCAACGCGTGGACCTACGCGGTGATCACCGCCGCGGTGGGGTTCGTCGAAGGCATCGTCCTCGTGGCCACCCCCGCCCTCGTACGCGACTTCTCTCCCCAGCTCGGTCGCGCCTCTGCCATGGGCTTCTGGACGCTCGGGCCGGTGGTGGGAAGCCTCGTGGTCGCCGAGGTCGCCAGCCAGACGCTCGGCCACCTTGTGGCGTGGCAGGACCAGTTCGTGATCTGCGGTGCCGTCGGCATGGTGGTCTTCTTCGCGGCACTCCTTGGCCTGCGCGAGCTGTCCCCGGCCCTGCGGGACCAGCTCATGGTGAGCCTCCGAGACCGGGCGCTCGTCGAAGCTCGGGCGAAGGGCATCGACGTCGAGGCGAGCCTTCGGCACCCGTGGCGGCAGGTGGTGAAGCTCGACATCGTGCTGTCGGCGGTGGCGATCAGCGCCTTCCTGCTCATCTACTTCACCGCCGTGGGCTTCAACCCGGTCTACTTCGAGACCGTGTTCGGCTACTCGGCGGCGAAGGCGAACGCGCTCGGCAATTGGTGGTGGGGTGCCGACGCCGTCGCCCTCGTCGTGGTGGGGATCGTGTCCGACCGGCTCCGCGTGAGGAAGCCGTTCATGCTCGTGGGCGGCGTCGGTGCGGTCGTGATGACGATCGTGTACCTGGGCAAGGCGACCGAGCCCCACACGAGCTACTCGGAGCTCGCGCTCATCGTCGCGGTCATGGCCGGGTTCCTCGGGATCGCGTACGCACCCTGGATGGCGAGCTTCACCGAGGCGGTCGAGCGGAAGAGCCCCGCGCTGACCGCGCACGGTCTGGCCGTGTGGGGTTGGATCATCCGCGCCGTGGTGGCCGTCTCGGTGTTCGTGCTGCCCTTCGTCGTCTCCTCGACCAACGCGCTCGTCCAGTACGGCGCGCTCGGCAAGAAGGCACTCGCGATCGAAAAGGCCGATCCCACGGTGAAGATCGTGCTCGCCCACCCCCACCTCTTCGCCCAGCTCGCCAGGTACCCGGTCGCCAAGATCCCCGCTCCGCTGCTTGCCAGGGCGATCAAGGAGGTCGGGCTCAAGAAGCTGCTGGCGGTGGCGCACGATCCCCACATCAAGGGGGAAGCGGCGTTCTTCAGTGCCCACGCGTCGCAGCTGCACCAGGTGGTCGCGGCGGCGGCCGTGACGCCGGGGCAGTGGCAGCACTGGTGGTGGGTGTGCGTCGCCGGGGAGATCCTCTTCGTCCCGCTCGTCTTCTTCATGTGGGGCCGCTGGTCCCCGCGCCAGGCGAAGCGAGACGAGGTCGAGCACGACTGGTTCGTCCAGCAGGAGCTGGCGAAGCTCCGGCAGCCGTCGACCCTGAGCTAGGAGGGGTCGAGCGGGCCGGCGTCCGGTGTCCGGATCCACGCGACCACGTCGTCGGTGTCGCAGCCGAGCGCCGGCGGGGGCCGGCGGTAGGCGACGGGGGACGCCGAGAGCCTGAGGGGGCTCGCCACGGTGCGCACCGCGTCGCTCCGGTCGCCGCCGTGCTGCACGACCGTCGGGTCGAGCCCGAGGCTCCGGGCGTCGCTGAACGCGGAGGCCACGTCGTTCACCGGCCCGCACGGCACCCCGTGTGCACGGAGGAGCGCGACCCATTCGACGACGCTCTTTCCGGCGAGACGTGCCTCGAGGCGCGTGACGAGCTCGTCGCGGTGGGCGACGCGCAGGGGATTCGTCGAGAAGCGCGGATCCTCGCCGAGCGCGGGGTCGCCGAGCGCGGCGCAGAGCGCTCGGAACTGCGCGTCGTTGCCTGCCGCGACGGCCACCATCCCGTCGCGGGTCGCCAAGGTCTCGTACGGCGTGATGCTCGGGTGACGATTGCCCATCGCGTGGGGAACCGTCTCGGCGTTCAGGTACGCCGAGGCCTGGTTCACGAGCGACGCCAGTGCGCTCGACATGAGGTTGACCTCGACGAGCTGGCCCACCCCGGTCGTGTGACGGGCGGACAGTGCGGCGAGGATGCCGATGGCCGCGTGCAGCCCGGTGAGGACGTCGACGACCGCGACGCCCACCTTGGTGGGCGGCCCGCCCTCGGGCCCCGTGATGTCCATGAGGCCGCTCATCGCCTGGACGACGAAGTCGTACCCGGCGAGGGTCGCGCCCGCCGTGCCCGCGCCCCCGAATCCCGAGATGGAGCAGTACACGAGGCCCGGATTGTCCTTGGCGAGCGCGGTGTACCCGAGACCCAGACGCGCGAGGTGCCCGGGACGGAAGTTCTCGACGAGGACTGTCGCGCGACGGGCGAGGACGCGTGCGTCGGCGGCGCCCTGGGGGGTGGCGAGGTCGAGGACGACGCTGCGCTTGTTCCGGTTCACGCTCAGGTAGTAGGTGCTCTCGTTCCCGCTGAACGGCGGCCCCCAGCGGCGCGTGTCGTCACCGCGCGGGTGCTCCACCTTCACGACCGTCGCGCCGAGGTCGCCGAGGAACATGGTGGCGAGGGGGCCCGCGAGCACGCGGCTGAAGTCCGCGACGAGGCACCCCGACAGCGCGCCACGCCCGGACATGTCCGATTGGTCCATCGCGGCATCATGACGCGCGGACCGGCGGCCGGCGCGTGACCCGGGCCCGTAGAATTGGCCGATGTTGCTCCACGAGGCGGTCGAGCGGCGCCTGGAGGCCCAGGACCAGCGCTATACGCCGATGCGCAGGCTGCTCGTGGAGGCGCTGGCCGCGTCCGGCCGCCCGCTGACGGTCCCCGAGATCCTCGACCGCGCCCCTGGGCTCCCGCAGTCGAGCGCGTATCGCAACGTGACGGCGCTCATCGACGCAGGCGTCGTGCGCCGGGTGGCGACGGCGGACGACCACTGGCGCGTGGAGCTCGCCGAGGAGATCTCCGGGCACCATCACCACCTGGTCTGCGGGACCTGCGGTCGGGTCGAAGACGTCCCCCCGTCGACCACCCTGGAGCACACGCTCGGAGAGACGGCACGGCTGGTGGCCGCCCGCACCGGCTTCGTGGTGAACGAGCACCGTCTCGACCTGGTCGGCGTCTGCGCGGTGTGCGACGCCGGCATGGCACCGACTGAGAGTGATTATCATTCCTGACTGAGAGCGACCCCAGGAGGGTGGTCAGGTGTCAGGAGCGTCGGGACGGTCGGGGCGGATCAGGTGGGGCGTCGCGTCGCTCGCCCTCTTCGTCGGGCTGCCGGTCGGGCTGCCGGTCGGGAGTGTGCACGCGACCCTCGCGTCGTCGTCCAAGGTGATCGCGATCGGCGCGGAGAACCAGTACGCCAACGTGATCGCCCAGATCGGCGGCCGCGACGTCCGCGTCACCGCGATCATGTCGAACCCCGCCACCGACCCGCACACGTACGAGGCGAGCCCCCAGGTGGCCCAGAAGATCGCCAACGCGGCGCTCGTCGTGCAGAACGGTGCCGGCTACGACACCTTCATGCGCACGATCGAGGCGGCGTCTCCGAACGCGAGGCGCAAGGTGATCGTCGTCCGGCGCCTCCTCCACCGCTCGGGTGCCATCGCGAACCCCCACCTGTGGTATGCACCCTCGACGATGCCGGTCGTCGCGGCGAAGATCGCACAGGACCTCGCGGCGCTGGACCCGTCCCACCGCAGGGTGTTCGAGAGGAACCTCGCACGCTTCGACCGGTCGCTCTCCCCGTGGAAGGCCGCGATCGCCGCACTGCGGCGTCGTTTCCCCCACGCGCCGGTGGCGACGACCGAGCCGGTGGCCGACGACATGCTCCAGGCGGCCGGCATCGACGACAAGACGCCGTTCGCGTTCCAGTCGGACGTCATGAACGGCGTCGACCCCTCGCCGCAGGACCTCGCGACCGAGCAGAACCTCCTGAAGGACCACAAGGTCAGGGCACTCGTGTACAACCAGCAGGTGACCGACACCGTGACCCAGTCGCTGCTCGCCATCGCGCGCCAGCACCACATCCCGGTGGTCGGCGTCTACGAGACGATGCCGACGCCGGGCTACGACTACCAGACGTGGATGACCGCGGAGGTGCGGGCACTCATCAACGCCCTTGCGCACGGGACCTCTGCGCCCACGCTGTGAGCACCGTCGTGCGGTTGGAGGACGTCGACGTCTCCTTCGGCACCCGCCGGGTGCTCGACGGCGTCAGCTTCTCGGTCGAGCGCGCGGAGTTCGTCGGGCTGATCGGCGCCAACGGCGCCGGCAAGACCACGATCTTCCGTGTCGTGCTGGGACTGCTCTCCCCTGACCGCGGGTCGGTGGCGCACCTCGGACGACATGTCGGCTACGTGCCGCAGAAGGTGGTGATCGAGCCCGACGCGCCGCTGCGCGCCCGTGACCTCGTCGCGCTCGGCATCGACGGCGAGCGCTTCGGTGTGCGGATGCCCTCGCGGGCGCGCCGGGCACGGGTGGACGAGATGCTGGAGTCGGTCGGCGCCGCGGAGTTCGCCGACGCCCGGGTGGGGACGCTGTCGGGGGGCGAGCAGCAACGGGTGCTGATCGCGCACGCCCTCGTCGGCAATCCGCCGCTGCTCGTGATGGACGAGCCGCTCGCCAACCTCGACATCAAAAGCGGGCACGAGATCGTGGAGCTCGTTGCGCGCCTGACCAAAGAACGCGGCCTGGCCGTCCTGCTGTCCGCACACGACATGAACGCCCTCCTGCCGCACATGGACCGCGTGGTCTACCTCGCCGAGGGCAGAGCGGTGAGCGGGACGACCGGCGAAGTCGTCCGCAGCGACGTCTTGAGCGAGCTCTACCGCTACCCGGTGCGGGTGCTCGACGTGGACGGCACCGTGGTCGTCGTCGGCGGACACGACGTCCAGGTGCGTTGACGGCAACGGCGGGACGGGCGGGCACATGACAGGGTTCTTCCAGAGCGACCCGGTCCGCGTGGCGCTCGCGGCCGGTGCGGTCACGGCCGTGGTCTCGGGCGTCGTGGGGGTCTTCGTCGTGATCCGGGGCCAGTCCTTCGCCGGCCACGCCCTCGGGGACCTGGGGACGCTCGGTGGCTCGGGGGCGTTCCTCGCCAACGTGAACCCGCTGTGGGGCTTCGTCGGCGTCGGGGCGGTCGTCGCCGGCGCCATGGAGCTGTTCGGCGTGCAGCGTCGGCGCGGCCGCGACGTGGCGACGGGCGTCGTGCTCGGCGCCGCGCTCGGGCTCTCCGCACTGCTGCTCTACTTCGACACGACCACCTCGACGACGACCGGTGCCACGATCACCGTGCTCTTCGGCTCGCTGTTCGCCGCGAGCCCGCAGGCCGTCCCCGAGATGGCCGGTCTCGGCGCCGCCGGGGTGCTCGGCGTGGTCGTCGTCTTCCGGCCGCTCCTCTTGAGCTCGGTCAGCCCCGACCTGGCATCCGCCCGCGGGGTGCCGGTGCGCGCGGTGGCGCTCGGCTTCCTCGTGCTGGTGGGCGTGACGGTGTCGCTCACCTCCATGGTCGTCGGCACGATCCTCTCCCCGGCACTCCTCATCGGCCCCGCGGCCACGGCGCTGCGCCTCACGAGACGGCCCGGAGCTGCCATGGCGGGCGCCGCGGTCATCGGACTCATCGCGACGTGGGCAGGGATCGTGCTCTCCTACGCCAGCGACCACTGGCCCCCTGCGCACCGGGGATGGCCGATCAGCTTCTTCGTCGTGGCGATCGTCTTCGTGACCTACCTGGGCGTCGAGCTGGTTGCTCGGCGGGCGCGCTGATGTTCTCGGGGATCATGACCAACGCCTGGGCGGTGGGGACGATCGTGGCGGTGGTCGCCGGCGTCGTCGGGGTGTTCGTCGTGCTACGCAGCGCGGCGTTCGTCGTGCACGGGGTGCCGCTGTCGTCGTTCGCAGGCGCTGCCGGCGCAAGCCTGATCGGCGTGAGCTCGGTCGTCGGGCTCGCGGTCTTCGCTCCCGTGGCCGCCCTGTCGATCGGGTGGTTCGGCCGGCGCCGACGTCGCGACGTGGTGACCGCGCTCGTGGTCGCGACGATGCTCGGGCTCGGCGCGCTGTTCCTCAGCTGGAGCAACGAGTACGCGGCCCAGATCTATGCGCTCCTGTTCGGCGACGTCCTGGGCGTGACCGACGCCGAGCTGTGGCTGTCGGCGGGACTGGCGGGGGCCGCCCTCCTCGCGGTCGCCGTCATGTACCGCCCGCTGCTGCTCACCTCGGTCTCGGCCGAGGCCGCGGCGGCTCGGGGGATCCGCAGCGGTCTCGTGGACATGCTGTTCCTCGTGCTCGTGGCGCTCGTCACGACCACGGCCGTGCCGGTTGTCGGCGCCCTCCTCATGTTCACCCTGATGGTGGGGCCCCCGGCGGCCGCGCGCGCGGTCGTGCGATCGCCGATCGGCGCGATGGCTTTGTCGGTGGCGATCGCCCTCGTGACGCTGTGGGCGTCCATCGCGGCCTCCTACGTCACGAACTGGCCGATCGGCTTTTACGTCGGCACGATCGGCGCGGCGTGGGTCCTGGCCGCACGCGCCTGGTCGGCCCTTCGCCGCTGACCGGTCGCGTCGCCGGCGTCCGCGACGCGCGACGCGGCGAAGTCGCCGGCGGCGCGCCGGATCCCGCGCAGCAGCGAGAACAGCTGCTCCAGACCCCCCTCGTCGATACCCACGTCGGAGAACACTCCGGCGTTCATCACGTCGGTCGCGGCGGAGGCCCGCGCCCGTCCGGTCGCGGTGAGCTGCGCGAGCGTGCCGCGCCCGTCCGCGGGATTGGGCACGCGCGCCACGAGTCCCTGCTCCTCGAGCCGGTCGATCGCGTTCGTGACGCTCGCAGGGTTGACCTGCAAGCGCTCGCCGATCTTTCCGAGCGGCAGCGCGCCGTGCCGCGAGAACGAGAGCAGCATCAGCACCTCGTAGCGGGCAAAGGTGAGGTCCAGGGGCCGCAGCGCCGCATCGGCGCGCCCGAGGAGGATCTGCTGGACGCGCATGATCGAGGTCACGACCGCCATCGCCGGTGCGGCGGCGTCCCAGCCGTGGGCGTTCCACTGGCGGCGGGCCTCGTCGATCGGGTCGAACGGCAGCGGGTTGCGCTCGGGCATCGTCAGACCGCGGGCCGCGTGCCGACCCTGTGCGCGTACCCCGGCAGCGGCGTCCGGTAGAGGCACCCGTCGCAGTTCATGTGCGCCATGCCCCTGCGCACCTCGTCGTAGCGCTGCCAGGCGAGCGCCACGAGGCGCGCGTCGACGCCCATGTGCCCCCCGGTCACCACCACGTGGTCGGGGCGCCCCGCGGCCCACGTCGCAGCCTGCGTGCGGATGCGCTCGACGAGCAGGCCGTCGAAGAGGAAGTAGGGCACGACCGCGATCGTGGTGGCGCCCAGCGCCGCGCACTGGTCCAGGGCGTCGGCGACGCCGGGCGACGCGAGCGAGACGAAGGCGCCGACGACGAGCCCCAGCGCCGGCGCCCCGGGCC
>JAJYPY010000053.1 GCA_021794995.1 Actinomycetes bacterium
CGCATGCTGCTCCTCGGCACGACCCGACATCTCGAGGACCTCGATCGCCAGTACTCCCTCGCCGAAGACGTCGTTGTGACGGCGATCGCTGCAGGAGCGCCCGCGGCGCCCGCGGCGCCCGCGGCGTATGTCCTCCTCGACGGCGAGCGGATCGCAGGGATCGATGAGTTCGAGCTCGTGCCAATCGCCGAGCTTCCGAAGCCCGGACCGCCAGCCCAGAGCCTTGCTGTGTCGGACGGGTCGCTCCTCGTCGGGTTTGCGGGAGCGCACCTCGCGGTCGTCGATCCGCGAGGAGGCACGGTCTCGGCGGTGGACGCGTTCGAGCACGTTGCGGGCCGGGAGGAATGGGAGAACCCTGCCGGAGTGACTCCCGACCTCCGATCGATCGCGGTGACGGACGCGGGGACGTGGCTCGTGAACGTGCACGTCGGAGGGGTGTGGCGCTCGACCGATCGGGGAGCGCAATGGGAGAACGTCGTGGCGCCCCCTGCCGACGTCCACGAGGTCGTGGCGGCGCCGAACGGTCGGGTGGTGGCCGCCGCGGCCGGAGGCTTCGGATGGAGCACCGACGACGGGAGGTCATGGGACTGGACCGCCCAGGGCCTCCACGCGAGCTACTGCCGAGCGGTCGCACTGGACGGCGACACCGCGTACGTCGCCGCATCGACGGGCCCGAGCACGTCGGACGCGCGCCTGTACCGCTGCCGCCTCGGGGGAGTGCCCGAGCCGTGCGGGGGCGGCCTGCCCGCGTCGTTTCCCTTCAACCTGGACACCGGCTCGCTCGCGGCGCGTGACGGACATGTGGCGCTCGGTACGCGCGACGGCCAGGTGTGGCGGTCGAGCGACGGCGCGGCGACCTTCGAGGCCATCACCGAGCGCGTCGGTCATGTCCTCGTGCTGCGCTTTGCCTGAGCGCCCGCCACGGGAGGATGAGCCTCGCTCCACGCGTGGTGGTGGCGTAGCATCGCGTGCGATGTCGACCTCGGCCGAAGTGCTCTCCAAGGTCCCGCTGTTCTCGATGCTGTCCAAGCGCGAGCTCGACAAGCTCGCCAAGGACGTCCACGACCGGACCTTCCCCGCAGGGTCGGTGCTGACTGATCAGGACGATTTCGGAACCATCTTCACCGTCATCGCCGAGGGGCAGGCCACGGTGACCGTGCGTGGGAGGATCGCCCGAGTGCTGAAGGAGGGAGACTTCTTCGGCGAGATGGCCCTCATCGACCGCTCTCCCCGCTCGGCGACGGTGGTCGCCGACACCGCGCTGCGCTGCCTGATGCTGACCCAGCCGGTATTCCGTCCGTTCGCCGTGTCGCATCCCGAGACGATGTGGGCGCTTCTCGAGCTGATGGTCAAGCGCGTGCGCGACGCCGAGGCCAGGGAACCGGCACACGACTGACGCGGCACCGGTGTCCGTGTGACGACCGGGGTCGTCCTGACCGGGGTCGTCCTGAAGGTCCGTCAGATCGGGGCGAGTGTGGCGTAGGCCGAGCGCTGGAGAGGTCCGCCGCTCAATGTCCCCTTGGCCGTCGGCACCTTGGCGCGTTTTCCAGCGATGCGCACCTTGACCGACTCGACGCCGGGAAGTGCGGTCAGGGTGTAGACGAGCTGGGCGACGGCGATGGTCTGGTCCTCCTCCGCGAGCTTCGTGAACGTGGAGGACACGCTGACGGTCACCGTGGTGCGTCGCGCACGCCAGAGCGTGATCGGGCTCGCGGTGGAGATCGGGCTCTGGAGACCATGTGCCGCCTGCAGGGACGTGGGCCCGTCGCCGAGCGCGTGGAGCACGGCTGCGACCGTGACCGGCGCAGGGAGGTTCCTGCTCACCGCCACCAGATGCTTGGCCCCCTCGAGATAGATCGTCACGTACTCGCCCGGCGGTGTCGCCTGGGTCGTCGTCGGCGAGGGTCGAAGCAGGCCGAACGGGACGCTGTTCTTGTTCACGATGTGGGGTGCGCTGTCGGCGGCGATGCCGCACGATGACAGCGCGATCGCGGCGGTCACGACGAGGATCGCTGCCCGCAGCGCCCGCGCACCACGCGTGGTCCAGTGGCGCAGTGTCATGCCTGCACCGGGAGTCGCACCGTCACGCGGGCCCCACCCGCTGGGCTGTCGGTGACGTAGACGGACCCTCCGTGCGCCCGGACGTGCTCGGCGACGAGGGCGAGCCCCAGACCCGTTCCGCCGGTGTCGCCACGCCGCCCGGAGGCTGCCCCCCGATAGAAGCGTTCGAACACCCGGAGGCGCTCGTGTGGCGCGATTCCCGGCCCGGCGTCGTCGACGGAGATGGCCGCCCACGCGCCGTCGAGCTCGACGGAGACCGCGACCGCACCGCCGCCGTGTGTCTCGGCGTTGTCGAGGAGGTTCAAGAGCACCTGCTGGAGACGGCGCTTGTCGCCTCGGACCTCGATGCCGTCGAAGTCTGGCGCGATCGAGACCGGAATCTGCGGGTCGTACCCCGCGATCGTCAGACAGACCAGCTCACCGAGTGGCACGTCGGTGAAGTGGAGGACCGCTGCGCCAGCATCGATGCTGGCGATCTCGAGCAGCTCTTCGACCATGGAGGAGAACCTGTCCACCTCGACGTGCAGCGTATCGAGGGCGGTCGCGCCGATTGCGGGGAGGCGGGACTTGTAGGCGCTGAGCAGCTCCATCGACGCCCCGATCGTCGTGAGCGGGGATCGGAGCTCGTGGGTCACGTCCGATGCGAAGCGGGCGTCGCGGTCGATCCTCTGGGCGAGTGCGCCGACCATGTCGTTGAACGAGGTGACGAGGGGCTGGAGGTCGGGATCGTCCGGAAGGCGTCGGTCGAGCGTTCCTCCGGCGATCTCGGTCGCGACGGCGACGACGTCGCTCAGGGGGCGCACGAGCCGCCGGCTCGCCCACCACCCCGCGAGGGCGCCGCCGACGGTCGTGGCGATTGCCACGGTGGTGAGCACCGTCCCGAGCACGCGCAGGGTTGCCTCGAGGTCTGTCAGGGGGTGCTCCTCGAAATATTCGATGCCGATGGCGGGGATCGGCACGCCGACGATCAACGTGGGCACCCCGTTCAGGATGGTCTGCTCGTCGGCCACGTTTCCCCGAACGACGCTGTGCGTCAGTGCAGCGGGGATCGCGGTGCCGCTGATCGACGCGGAGTTCGAATACCACAGGCCATTGCGGAAGATGAAGGAACGTGCGCCGCTGGTGGTCGTGAGGCTCGACAAGATGTCGCCGATCTTTGCTGACGGCGCGCCGAGCTCCACCTTCACGAGACGAGCGTTCACGTACGTCTCGCGCAGGACGCTCGTGACACGTTGGTCGATCAGGTCGCGTCGGACGAAGTAGAAGGTGCTGACGGCGAGCACGGCGGATACGAGTGCGGCTCCCACGGAAAAGGCGATGATGACTCTCGCCTGGAGCCCGTAGCGCCGGCGGCGGGAGCGGGCACGCTCCGGCTCGTCAGGTCGTGGCACGCCGGGCGTGCCGGCGTCGTGACCGCTGTCGATCGGCGCCGCGGGATCCCGGGGCGTCACGGGACGAGCTTGTACCCGAGCCCGCGGACGGTCACAATCAGCTCGGGGTTTGCCGCGTCCCGCTCGATCTTCGTGCGCAGCCCGCTGATGTGGTAGTCAACCAATCGGTCATCGCCGAAGAAGTCGTACCCCCAGATGCGCTCGAGCAGCTGGGCGCGCGAGACCACCCACCCGGGCGTGTCCGCAAGCTCGCACAGCACGCGGAATTGCGTCAGCGTCAGCGGAACCTCCTTGCCATCACGAGTGACGACGCCGGCTTCCCGATGAAGCTCCACGTCGCCGAAGGACTGGACCGATGACTCGGGCCCGGACGGCGCGGCGCTGCGACGGAGGAGCGCTCGGATACGGGCCGACAGCTCCTTTGCGACCACCGGCTTGACGACGTAGTCGTCGGCACCGGCTTCCAGGCCGGCCACGACGTCGTGCGTGTCGCCGCTCGCGGTCACCATCGCGATGGGCACGTTGGTCGTGCGCCGGATCGCGCGGGTGACCTCGAAGCCGTCCATGTCCGGGAGGCGAAGATCGACGAGCACCATGTCCGCACCGTGGCGCTCGAGCTCGCGCAGTCCCTCTTCACCGCTTCGCGCTTCGATGATCGAGTACCCCTCGTGCTGCAACGAGAGCGACAAGACGCTGCGCATGTGGTCGTCGTCCTCGATGAACAGAATCCGACGTGCCACGTCGCGCACCTTCCTTCGTGGGCATCCCGGCACCGCACGTACACCGCGCGTGCACGGGACCGATACATGCAGCGGGAGACGGTCGTGCCGAGAACCGTCTGTCACGAAAGTGTAACGCGCGTCCGGCGAGATTCCCCAGCTGTGCCGTCACCCTTGAGATGTGCAAGAGAGTCGGTCCAGTCGGTCCAGTCGCTCCATCCAGGGCTGGCTGGACCGACTGGACTGACTGGAATGTCGAGGACGGGAGCGTACGATGGCGAGAGCCCAGGGACAGGCAGCATGGAGCGGAGCCGACGAGGCGACCGGGCTGATGGTGGTGCCTCCAGGGACGATGTCGTCCGACGTGGCCGCGTCGCGAGGCCGTTCGACGTGGGGCCGCGGACCGCTCATTGCCCTGCTCGCCGCTGCGATGGCACTCGGGGCCGGGGGAATGGCGCTCGGCGTGATGGCCTTCATTCAGTCCCCCAAGACGGGCGCGCAGGGTGTGGCGGGTGCTCCCGGACCGCAAGGCGTCCAAGGTGTGGCCGGGCCTCAGGGAGTCCAGGGGCTGATCGGGCCGCAGGGCCCCGCCGGGGTGTCCGGCCAGCGGGGGAAGACCGGGCCGGCGGGTCCGGCGGGTCCGGCGGGGCCGGCCGGGGCGCGCGGACGCACCGGCAAACAAGGTCCGGCGGGAACCATCGCGGGGAGCAGCGTCGTCACGGGGACGCTGCTCAAGTCGGCGGCTGATCCGGCGGTCGGCACCACGTTGAGCGCGACCACGGCCTGCCCGAGCGGCGCCGTCCTGCTCGGTGGTGGCGGACGCGTGCTGGCCTCGTTGCCCAAGAAGTCGAGCGGCTCAGGGGGTGCAGGTTCCCCGACATCCGCCGCCAGCGCTCCGTCGAGCTCGAGCTCGAGCTCGGGCTCAGGTTCGAGCTCGGGCGCAGCGGGGAGCGGATCGCACGCCCCGGTCGATGTCGCACTCGAATCCTCGTACCCCGTGGCGAGCGGATGGCGCACGGTCGCGGTCGTGACCTCGTCGATGACCGGCGGTCAGGTCATGACGCTGCAGCCGTACGTGGTGTGCGGCAAGAAGTAGAAGTAGACGTGCGCGAGGTGGCGCGCGGCGCACGGGTTCGGGCACGCATGCAGGTGTAACCTCCCGGCGTCCGGCGAGCGCCGGGCTGTGGGAGGGGGTTCACGGTGGGGGGCGAGTACGGCGGGTACCCACGGTTCTCCGCCGGCGAGATGGCACGCCGGTGGAGGGCCGTGGCCGCCGAAGCGGAGCGCGAGCGGGTCGACGTCCTGCTCGTCTACGGGTCCGAGCGCAATGGCTCTGCCGTGCAGTGGCTGTCGCAGTGGCCGGTCACCCGAGAGGCGGCGCTGTGCTGGTCACCCGGCGACGCCGTCCCCGTCCTCTTCGTGCAGTTCGCGAACCACCTTGACACCGCCCGCCGCATCGCCCTCGACTGCGACGTGCGCTGGGGCGGCGACTCGACGCTCGCGTCGGTTGTCGACGCGCTCGGTCTCGTGCGACGGCGGGCCACCCGTGTCGGCATCCTCGGGCCGCTCGGCGCCTCCGCCGCCACGATCCTTCGAGACGCAGGTGCGGAGCTCGTGTTCATGGACCGGGCGTACCTGCAACTCCGGCTCGTGAAGTCCCCGGAGGAGATCGACTGGATCCGGCGTGGTGCCGGGCTCACCGACGCCGCGGTGCGTGCCGTCGCCGAAGGCGCGGGCGTGGGGACGTCGGAGACCGAGCTCGTGGCGCTGGCCGAAGGCGCGTACCTCCCCTCGGGGGGGACGACGCACATCCACTACTTTTGTTCGACGCCGATGCGCTCGCCAGCCGTGCGCGTGCCCGCGCAGTGGCCCACCGATCGGCGCCTCCGCGCGGGCGACGTGGTCGCATGCGAGGTGAGTGCCGCATGGTGGGGATATCCGGGTCAGCTCCTTCGCACGTTCACCGTCGAGGAGCCTCCGACGGCACTGTACGCAGAGCTCCACGCGGTCGCGATGGCGACGTTCGATGCGCTTGCCGCGATCGTCGCGCCCGGCGTGACGGGAGCGGACCTGGCAGAGGCCGCCCGCCTCGCCGAGCAGTCGGGCTTCTCGACGTGCGACGACCTCGTGCACGGCTTCGTTGGCGGGTACCACGCGCCGGTCGTGCCGGGAGGCGGCAGGACGCCACAGCACGGGTCGTTCGTGCTCGAAGAAGGCATGACGGTCGTCGTGCAGCCGAACGTCGTCACGCCCGAGGGGACAGCTGGCGTCCAGACCGGCGAGCTCCTGCTAGTCACGGCGACCGGTTGTGCGCGCGTCCACACGTTCGCACGCGGACTCGGAGCGCTCGCAGGACCGAGCTGACCCGCGCGCGGGGCCGTTCCCCCCTCGAGCGGCCGATGGGCGTTGGCGCAGGCAGGGGTCGAGGAACCGCCGTTCGTGCCGTCCGCCGCGCTATGGTCCGGCGCAGGTCGGTGATCGCGGAGGCCTTCGATGGAGGCAGGGTGCCCAAAGATGCCGTGACGCTCCGGGAAGTCGCGACCGCGGCGGGGGTGCACCCGGGGACCGCGTCACGTGCCCTGAACGAGGCCACGCGTTCGCTCGTGCGGCCCGAGACCGTCGAACGCGTCGTTGCGGCCGCGAATGCGCTGGGGTACAAGCCGAACCTTCTCGCCCGCAGCTTCAAGACGCACCGCACGAACTCGGTCGGCATCATCATCCCCGATATCAACAATCCCCTGTTTCCTCCGATGGTCCGGGGAGTCGAGGATCGGTTGTTCAAAGAGGGGTATGTCGCGCTGCTGGCCAACACCGAGAACGACCCGGTGCGCCAGGAGCGGATCTTCGAGGGAATGGTCGACCGGCGAGTGGACGGATTGGTGCTGGCGACCGCACGCCGCGACGATCCGAGTCTCACGGCGCTGGGCGACGAGGGCATCCCCATCGTGCTCGTCAATCGCGTGGTCAAGGACCACACCTTTCCGTCGGTCTCGGTCGACGACGCCGCCGGCATCCGGATGGTGGTGGAGCACCTTCGAGGACTCGGCCACCAGCGCATCGCGCATGTGGCGGGTCCCCAGTCGATGTCGACGGGGTACGCCCGCTATGGCGGCTTCGTCTCGAGCATGGCAGAGTCCGGCGCGGTGGTCGACCCCCAGCTGGTCGCGTTCGCCGAGGGGTTCACCATCGAAGAGGGGGAACGCTGCGCCGCCGAGGTGCTCGCGTGCGCCGACGCGCCCAGTGCGATCGTGGCAGCCAACGACATGTTGGCACTCGGGTGCTACGCCGCCGCCGAGACCGCGGGCCTTCTTTGTCCCGAAGACGTGTCAATTGTCGGATTCAACGACATGCCGTACATCGACAGGCTGGACCCGCCCCTCACGTCGGTGCGCATTCCGCACTACGACATCGGCGCGTACGCCGCCGGCATGCTGCTCGACGCAATCCGCGGCGTGGCGCTCCCGCGCAACGAGGTGCGTCTCGCGCCGACCCTCGTCGTGCGCGGCTCGACGGCACGAGATCACGCCGCGGTCAGCGTCGACTAGTACAGCGAACTAGTACATCACCAGGCCCGCCGCGACGTTCAAATCGGCCCCCGTGATGGCGCAGGAGCGGTCACCGGCCAGGAAGACCACGGCATCGGCGATCTCCTCGGGGCGGACGAAGCGCTTGAGGGGCGTCTCGCTCTCGGCCTCAGCGCGGACCTCCTCGAGCGACCGCCCCTGGGCCTCCGCCTGCCGGGCGATCACCCAGTCGATCCGCTGCCCCTCGACGAACCCGGGTGACACGACGTTGGCGCGGATGCCGTAGCTCCCGGCGTCGACCGCCAGAGTCCTGCAGAGCCCGACCAACCCGAGCTTGGAGGCCGCGTACGCCGAACGGTGCAGCAATGGCCGTTTCCCGGTCACCGATCCGATGAAGACGATGGACCCGGACCGGCGCGCGATCATGGCGGGCAGGACCGCCCGGCAGCACAGGTACGCACCGGTGAGGTTCACGTCGAGCGTGTCGCGCCATGCGTCGGGGGCGACCTCCCACAGCGGCGCCGAGGGACCGCTCTGTCCGCTGTTGTTCACCAGGACGTCGATCCTGCCAAACGTCGCGAGCGCCACTTCGGGGATCCGGTCGATCTGCGCGGGATCGCGGAGGTCGACCTCCACGGCGACGGCCCGGCGCCCGAGGGCCTCGATGTCGGCGCAGACCGGTGCGACGGACTCGGGCTGGCGGGCACACGCGACGACGTCGGCGCCAGCAGCGCCCAGCGCAAGCGCGATCGCACGGCCGATGCCTCGTCCTGCGCCGGTGACCACGGCGGTGCGCCCGCTGAGATCCCCTCCCGCGCGACCGTCGGGGTCCCTGTCCGGGGGGTTCATGGACGGTGATTGGCGTAGCGTTCGATCCGGATCGTCGCCGTGCGGGCGTGCGCCACCATCCCCTCGGCGGTGGCCTCCACCTCGCAGTGCCGGGCCATCTCTACGGATGCACGCTCGTCCATGTACTGGAACGTCACCGTCTTCAGGAATTTCCCTACCCACAGGCCGCCCGTGAAGCGGGCCGAGCGACGGGTCGGCAGGATGTGGTTGGGACCGCTGACCTTGTCCCCGTAGGCGACCGTCGTCTCTTCCCCGACGAAGAGCGATCCGTAGTCCCTGAGCCGCCCGATCAGACTCCGCGGGTGTGCGACGTGGATCTCGACGTGCTCGAGGGCGTACTCGTCGGACACGCGCACGAGCTCGTCCTCGTCGGCGACGACGATGACTTCGCCCCCATGCTCCCAGCACGCCCGCGCCACTTCCTCGGTCGCGACGGACTTGAGGTGGGTGTCGATCTCGTCGAGGACCGCCTGGCCGAGCTCTTCGGAAGTGGTGACGAGCACCGCTCGTGACATCGGGTCGTGCTCCGCCTGGCCGACGAGATCAGCGCAGACCAAGAACGGATCCGCCGTCTCGTCGGCGAGGATCCCGATCTCGGTGGGTCCGGCCAACAGGTCGATCCCGACCTCACCGAAGAGCTGGCGCTTCGCCTCGACGACGTACTGGTTGCCTGGTCCGACGATCATGTCGAGGCGCCCGAGGCCTGGCACGGCGCCGTAGGCCATCGCGCCAAGGGCCTGGACGCCTCCGAGCGCGTAGACCGCGTCGGCTCCGGCAGACGCCGCCGCGTAGAGCAGCCCGGGATGGACCGTCCCGTCGGCCCTCGGGGGGGTGCACACGACGACGTGCTCGACGCCTGCCACCTTGGCAGGCACGACGGCCATGTAGGCGGATGCGATCAGGCTGTAACGGCCACCGGGGACATAGGAGCCCACGGATCCGACCGGAAGGTGGTGATGTCCCAGGACGACGCCCGGGCGGGTCTCGAACTCGAGGTCCGTCAGCGTCGAACGCTGCAGCTCGGCGAACCGGCGGACCTGTGCCTGCGCGAAGTCGATCGCGTCCTTCAGCTCGGCCGGGATGCGCTGGGCCGCCGACGCCAGCTCCTCGTCGGACACCCGAAACGAGGCGGGCGAGTGGCCGTCGAGCTCGGCGGCGTACCGCCGCACGGCCGGTTCACCCTCTCTCCGGATCTCGTCGAGCATCGAGGCGACGAGCTCTCGAACGGCCCGGCGGTCTTCCTCTGCGGATTCGACAGCGTGCTTGAGATACCTCATTGGCGGGTCATCCTAATCGTCGACGCGCCTATTCGCCTTCCGGCTGGCCACTGTGCACAATTGCTCCGCTCTGGCGCCCATGCTGGCGCTTACGTGGGCGCTTACGTGGGCGCTCGCTCGGCCGATCGCTCGGCGTCGTCCTTCTCGGCTCGACATGCGGCGGGGGCGGGGTCGACGATAGGGTTCGCGGGACGGCGGGGCCGGAGCCACACCGGTGGGTTGTCAGGGAGGACGGATGCGCGAAAGCTCCACCGGGAGCTGGGCCTCGGAGACCGAGATGCAAGGCGCGCCGGATGCGGAGGGCGCGAGGCGCCCGGTCCAAGAGCGCGTGGCCAGAACGCTGCGGCGCGGCATCACGACCGGGCAGCTGGTGGGCGGGATGCGCCTGGTCCAGCCCAGGATCGCCGATGCGCTCGGCGTCAGCACGGCACCCGTGCGCGAGGCACTTCGCCAGCTGGCGGCCGAGGGGTTGGTCCAGTTCGACGGCCACGGTGCCGCCGTCCGCGAGCTGAGCCGGAGCGAGCTCGTCGAGGTGTACGAGCTCCGCAAGCTTCTCGAGCCGATCGCGGTGGTCAGGGCCGCAAAGGATGCACCCCAGAAGAGCCTGGTGGAGGCGGCGGAGCTCGTGGTCGCCATGCACGACATCGAGAACCTCTCCGTGTGGGCGGAGACGAACGCCCGGTTCCACAGCGTCATCGAGTGGGCGAGCGGCAGCCCGCATCTGGCCGCGATCCTCCGCCAGCTCCACGCACTGTCGTCGCTGTACGTGACGCACTCGCTGCTCTCGGCCCCCGAACGGCTCCGTCGAGGGAATGCCGAGCATCAGGAGATCCTCGAAGCCATGATCAGGGGGGAGGCGGACGCCGCCGCGCAGGCCGTGCTCCGGCACCTCGACGGCACGCTGCGGGTCCTGCTCCAGGTGCGCGAGGTCGATGCGTCGACGCAGTCCTGCCATGCGGGGCACTGGTGGGGAGCGGGTCACTGAGACCGTCGCTGCCCCCCGTCCTCCTCCGGGCCGCAGTTCCTCCCGCCTTCCGGTTCGCTCTAATGCGTTGCTGCGTCCAAGTGATGATGATAGATTGACCGCCGCGTCGCCGCCGGCACGGTCGACGGCGACGGGCTCTGGCCGCGTCGCTTGATGCGTGGCACGCGCCAGGCCGGAGTGACAGAACCGACACGACGAGACGAGAGAGGTGCCGATGGCAACCGACGGCGGGCAGCGGTGGCACACCGAGAAGTGGTTCACCAGCCCGTGGAACCACGACGTCGAAGTGGCGGGAGGATTCGCCTTCGCTCCGGATTTGCAGATCCACGACGTCACGTTGCGCGACGGGGAGCAACAAGCAGGTGTGGTGTTCACCGCCGCAGAGAAAGTCCGCATCGCCGAGGCGTTGGCCGCCGCCGGCGTGCATCGCATCGAAGCGGGGTTGCCTGCCGTTTCGGGGGAGGACCGGCGGGCGGTGGAGCAGATCGTCGGCCTGGGCCTTCCTTCCGAGATCTACGCCTTTTCCCGCTGCACGGTGGACGACGTGAAGATGGCCGTTGACTGCGGAGTGACCGGGGTGGTCACCGAGGTGCCCTCCAGCCGGCACCTCATCGAGCTCGGGTACCGCTGGAGCGTCGAGCGGGCGGTCGAGCTCTCGGTTGCGGCGACGTCGTACGCCCACGAGCAAGGGCTCAAAGTTTCGTTCTTCCCGATCGATGCCACGCGCGCGTCCGTCGTCGACTATCTCGACCTGGTCGCCAAGGTGGCCACCGACGGGCATTTGGATGGCCTCGGCCTCGTCGACACCTTCGGCGTCTTGACGCCGCACGCCGTCGAGCGCTTCGTGAAGGTGAGCCGCGAGCGCCTGAACGTGCCGGTCGAGACGCATTTCCACATGGACTACGGCCTTGGCGTGGCGAACAGTGTGATCGCCGCCGCCGCGGGTGCCGACGTCATCCAGACGACGGTGTCGGGTCTCGGCGAGCGGGCGGGCAACACCCCGCTCGAAGAGACCGTGTTGGCTCTCCTCACCCTCTACGACCGCGACATCGGCGTTCGCACCGAGTCCTTGGCTCCGCTCGCCCGCCTTGTCAATGAACTGGCCGGCGTCTCCCAGCCGTCGAACCGCTCGGTGTCGGGAAGCCGGCTCTTCGACGTCGAGTCTGGGATCATCTCGACCTGGGTGCGCAACGTCCGCGACGAGGATCTCACCGAGGCGTTCCCCTACCTCCCGAGCCTTGTCGGCCAAGGGGCCCCGCGCCTCGTCCTCGGCAAGGGAAGCGGTGCGGACAACGTCACCGAGGCGCTCGAGCGGCTCGGAATGAAGGCGACCAACGAGCAGCGCGACGCCATCTTGCAGCGGGTCAAGGCGAGGTCGCTCGAGCTCCACGGCCTGCTCGAGGACGACGATGTCCGCACGATCGCCGAGGAAATCATCGGCTGACACCTCGCGACGCGCATTGGGGACTGCAGTAGCGGTCGACTTCGAAGACTCCAGACAAAAAGGAAGGGACTGAAAGAGATGGCCTCATTTGGGTCCGTGGGCATGGACTGGCAGGAGCGCATCAACTGGTCGCGGATGCGAGAGTTCCGCCTCGAGCGAGCTCGGGCGGCCATGCGCCGTCACGGCCTCGGCGCCATCTTGTGCATGTACGACGAGAACGTCCGCTACATCACCTCGACGCTCACCCCGGGATGGAACCGGCTGAAGCCGGGTCTGCGGTACGCGATCCTGGTGGAGGGCCGGGAGCCGATCCTCTTCGAGCAGGGCGACATCGGCATTCACGTGAGGAAGCACTCCCCGTGGCTCCGCCCGGAGAACGTTCGCCACTCCTACTCGTGGATCAAGGGCGCGGCCGGCCCGGCGTCGGAGTCCCAGGTGGCGAAGTTCACCAAGGCGCTCCTCGAGGCGCTGGAAGAGGCAGGGGTGAAGGACCAGCCGATGGGTGTGGACTTCATCGACATCAACATGATCCGGGCCTTCGACCGCGCCGGGATCACCTGGGCCGACGGGATGACCCCGATGGTCGAGGCCCGCTCGGTCAAGAACGTCGACGAGCAGGAAGCCATGCGCATCGTCGGCGCCATTGGAGACGCCCTGCACTACGAATTCTCCAAGTTCTTGAAGCCAGGGCTGACCGAGAATCAGGTGACCGCCTTCGGGATGAAGTACCTCTACGACATCCCCGGGATGGAGGACGTCGAGGACGTCATCGTCTCTTCCGGGCCCAACGCCTGGCCGAACTGGCGCAACTTCTCCGACCGGATCATCCGCCCGGGGGAGCTGGTGATCATCGACCTTGCCGCGCTCACCTGGAACGGCTTCAAGTCCTGCTACTACCGCACCTACTGCGTCGGGGGGAAGCCGACGGATGAGCAGCGCCAGTACTACGACACCGCCCTCAAGTGGCTGTACGACTCGATCGATGCCGTGAAGGCGGGGACCACCACCCGGGAGATCGCGTCGCGCTGGCCTTCGGCCATGGAGACGTGGGGGTACGCAGACGAGGACGAGGCCGCAGCCAACCTGTGGGGCCACGGGCTGGGACTTGCGCAGTACGACATGCCGGTGATCTCGCGTATCTGGTCGCTCGATTACCCACAGACGATCGAGCCCGGGATGGTGTTCGCGCTGGAGACCCAGCACGGCAAGGTGCACGACTTCGGGGTCCGTATCGAAGAGATGCTGATCGTCCACGAGGACAGCACCGAGATGATCACGACCTTCCCCGTGCAGGAGATCACCCTTGCCGGGTGACGCCAATCACTCCGGCGGGGGCGCGGTGACGTTGGCCGAGGCGTCGACGATCGTCGACGTCGCGCTCGCCCAGGGCGCAGAGCTCGAGCTGGCTCCGCTGACCATCGCCGTGCTCGATCCCGGCGGGCACGTGGTTGCCCTGAAGCGGTCGGACGGCTCGGGCATTCTGCGGGCGGAGGTGGCGCTCGCCAAGGCGTGGGGAGTGCTGGCCATGGGTTGGCCGTCGCACGAGCTCGTCGAACGCGCGCAGCGCATGCCGCAGTTCTTCTCCTCGCTCGGCGTCTTGGCGGGAGGACGCATGCTGCCGGTCGCCGGAGGCGTTCCCATCCGTCGTCCGACAGGCCTCCTGGCCGGTGCGGTCGGGGTGTCCGGCGACACGTCGGAGAACGACGAGGCGTGTGCCGTGGCGGGGGTCAAGGCAGCGGGTCTCGTCGCCTGGCTGGACCGGGAGCCCGCTGGCTGAGGTCCCGGCCGCGACAACGCCGACCGTGACGACGCCGTCGGGCGGTCGCCGTCGGGCGGTCGGCATCGGTCGGTCGGCGGTCGCGACATCGGACACCGGGCCGTACCCGATCGGGCCGTACCCGATCGGGTCATCCGGGTCATCCGGGTGACGGCCTCACCTGCACGATGCTGCGCGTGTCGAGGGCCGTGGCGATGGCCGCGGTCAGCTGCACGCTGCGCAGCCCGTCCACGCCCGAAGGGCTCGGCTCCCTTCCTTCCCGGACCGCCTGCGCGAAGGCCTCGAGCGTCAAGCGGTAGCCGGGTGTCGTCGTGCCTTCCGAGCGCGTCTCCCCGCTCGCAGTGGTCACGATGAGCGATCCCTGGTGGTTCGGCCGGCTGAGGTTCCGGCCCAGCGCGCGCCCTTGCGTGCCGTACAGCACGACGTCGTCCTGAGAGTGGGGAACCGCCTGGTTCGCGTTGACGTAGGCGATCGTGCCGCTGTCGAAACGCAGCAGCACGGCGGCCGCCGTGTCCACCGACATCCCCTCGTCCCGGTCCACCATCGCCGTGACCTCGGTGACCTCTGCTCCGAGCAGGTAACGCAACAGATCGAAGGCGTGGACTCCGACGTTGTTGATGGTGCCGAGCCCGGCGAGCGCCGGGTCGGTCCTCCATCCCTTGGGCAGGTTGCGCCCTGCGCTCATCTCCACCTGGGCGAGCACCACCCGGCCCAACGCCCCAGTGCGGACCAGCTCTGCCGTCTCAGGCATGCCGTGGAAGCGCCTCGTCTGGAACATGACGCCTAGGCCGACGCCCGCGTCCCGGCACGCGGCCACGGCCTTTTCCGCATCGCCGACGCTCGTCGCCAGCGGCTTGTCGCACAGGACATGCTTCCCGGCGGCGGCGGCGGCGATCACCTGCTGGGAGTGCAACGCGTTCGGCGTCGCGATGTAGACGCCGTCGACGCTGTCGTCGGCGAGGAGGTCGTCGTACGACGCCGTGCCTCGACCTGCACCGTGGGCCCGGGCGAACTGCTCGGCCTTCTCGTGGTCCCGGCTGACGACGACCGCCAGCTCGTGGTCGGCAGCCGCGGCGATGGCGGGGGCGATCTCCGTGTCGGCGATCCTCCCCAGTCCAACGAGGCCCCAGCGAAACGGCGGTTCGGTCACGTGGCATCCTTTCGTGTCGTCGTTCACGGTTTTCGGTTCACGGTTCATAGCACTCACTGTCGCCTGCGTCGCGCAGGCCAAAGGGGAGCGGCTCTCCGACGACCCAGGTGCCGTCGACCTGTGCCCGCTCGCCCGCGCGCCGCGATCGCGCGACGAGCGCCCGTCCGAGCGCC
>JAJYPY010000190.1 GCA_021794995.1 Actinomycetes bacterium
CGAGGTGGCCACGGCGCGCCGCTCCCTCGCCGACGCGCGCCGCCGTCATCGGGCCGAGCTGGCCGAGCGGCGCGGCACGACGCCGCGGCGTGCGGCCGGTGGCGCGACGCCTAGCCCTTGACGCCCTCGAGGTCGACGACGAACACGAGCGTCTCGTTGGCGGTGATGGGACCCTGGGCCGACCGGCCGTAGCCGAGCCTCGGCGGGATGACGATCTCCCGACGTCCCCCGACCTTCATCCCGACGAGTCCCTCGGCGAAGCCCGGGATGACCCCGCTCAGCGGGAATGTCGTCGCACGGCCAGACGTCCAGGTCGCCGCTGTGAAGTCCTTCCCCGTGGCGTAGTTCGCCCCGACGTACTTGACGGTCACGGTGCTCGCGCGCGTGACCGCGGCACCGGTGCCGACGACCAGGTTCTTCACCTCGAGCCGCCTGGGCCGCGGCCCCTTCGTCGCGTGGACCACCGGCTCCGCCGACATCGTGGTGGCGTTCCCGATCTCGGGCAGGCGGGGCGCGTGGTGCTTGTGGTCCTTGCGGTGCGTGTGGTGCACGTCCCGGGGGGAGGCGTGGTGGTGTCCCTTGGGATGATGGGCGGGGGAGTGCGACGCGGCCCACGCCGTCCCTCCGCTCCACGCCACTCCGGCGAGCGAGAGGAGCCCTGCCACGCCCATTGCGGCGAGCCGGCGGGCGCGGACAGGTGATCCGTGGCGTGCGTGCATCCGGCGCACGTTACCGGCCGAGCCCTCTCGAGAGATGGCGCCTGGTGGTGGGAGGGGATGAAGGCTGCCGCGCCGAGCCGGCACGGGGGACCCAGGATCGAGGACACGCCCGTCACCCCTGAACCGCCGATAAGGGCCATTATGTCAAGTTTACGCAGGACCCAGGACGGCGCCCAGAAGCCCGGGCGGCGCGACAACTCGTGTGCGGCACAAGATGGTGCGGTGCCGCCGCCAGCACTCCTCGGGCCCCCGACGGCGCCGGCGGTGCTCCCGGACACCTCGGGATCCGGACCGCCTGACGAGCGAGCTCCTGCGGCACCGAGACCGCGTCCTCTTCGTGCGCGCTCGTTGCGCCTCGGACGCCACCTGCTTGCGATCGTTGCGTTCGGCATCCCCGGGGTCGTCCTGTGGTGGCACGCGTGGGACGGCCATCTCGGCTCGACGCTGGCGTGCGCGTGCGGCGACTCCGGGCAGACCGTGTGGTTTGTCGCATGGCCTGCGTACGCACTCGCGCACGGGCTCGATCCCTTCTTTTCCTCCGCCCTTCACGCCCCCCGGGGGGTGAACCTGCTCGTGAACGCCAGCTCGGTGCCCGTCGGTCTCGTCCTCGCCCCCCTGACGTGGACCGCCGGACCGATCGTCGCCACCAACGTGGCCCTGACGCTGTGCCCCGCGCTGAGCGCCTGGGCCTGCTGGCTCGCCTGCGGCCAGCTCGTCGCCTGGCGCCCCGCAGCCGTTCTCGCGGGCGTGCTGTTCGGGTACTCGCCGTTCGTCGTGACGAACCTCGCGCTCGGCCATCTCGGGCTCGCCCTCCTCGTCGTCCCGCCGCTTCTTCTCGTCGCGACCCGCCACGTCCTGTTCGGGCCGGGGGCGCGCCGGACGCGTTGGGGGCTGGCGACCGGGGCGCTCCTCGTCCTCCAGTTCTTCCTCTCCGCAGAGATCCTGGCGATCTTGGTCGTCGTCGGCGTGCCGTGCGTCGTGCTCGCGCTGCGTGCAGCACCGCGTCCGGCGCGTGCGCCGTCTGGCGAGCTGCTCCGCGCGTGCGCAGCCGCACTCGGCGTGTGCGCCGTGGTGCTGGCGGTGCCCGTGTGGGCCTTCCTCGCGGGCCCCGAGCACCTGCGCGGGCCGTTGTGGCCGGGGGCGTCCATCGAGGGCAACGTGCTGGACGCGTGGTGGAACGCCGGGCGGTACCGCTCGCCGGGGACGACACTCTTGCGCTTCGGCGGCTACGAGGGACTGCGCGGTCCCCCGTCCTCCTACCTCGGTCCCATCGTGCTCGCATTGGCTCTGGCGTCGCTGCTCCTCGCGTGGCGCCGCCGCAGCGCGTGGGTCCTCACCGCCGGCGCGTGCATCGCGGCCGTGCTGTCCTTCGGCATCCTGCTGCGGATCTCGCCGGGGCATGTGAGCAGTGTGTGGCTGCCGTGGCGCGCCCTTTCGCGTTGGCCGCTCCTCGACGACATCATCCCGCAGCGCTTCAGCGCGATGACCGACCTCTGCGTGGCGCTGTTGATCGGCATCGGGGCCGACCGCGCTGTCGCGCTGGGTGCGGGCGCGCGGGGGGTTCGGGGGGCGCAGTGGGCACGGGGCGTTCGCTGGGTGTCTCGGCGCCACGTCGTCGCAGGGTGCACGGCGGTCGTGTCCGTCGCGGCGGTGGGGTCGATGTGGTGGACCTACCAGGTGCCGTTCACCACGAGGGCGGTCTCACTCCCCCGGTGGTACCTCGTCGCCGCCCCGGAGATCCGGCCGGGATCGGTCGTGCTGTCCTATCCCTTCCCATTCCCTCTCGACGGGAGCTCGGCGCCGATGGTGTGGCAAGCCCTCGACGGCATGGCATTCCGCCTCGCCGGCGGCTACGTCAAGGCCCCCGGGCCGGGCGGGCGTCCGCTCTCGGACCGTCCTCCTCCCGAGGCCTACGACGTGCTCGCGCGGCTCACCGCCCGGGCGGCCGGCCATCTGCCCGCGGGCACACCCCACGAGGTCCGCGCCGTGCGCACGGCGATCGCCCGGTGGCACGTCGACGTCGTCGTCGTGACGATCCGCGGTCGGGACCCCGCACGTGCCGTCGCGCTCTTCACGAAGGCCGTCGGGAGGACCGCACGCCGGGAGCTCGGCGCCTGGGTGTGGGACCTTCCCGCCGGGCACCCCGCCTCCGGCACCGTCGCATCGTCGTTGCCCGGCCGCGTGGAGCGGGCGCCGCCTACGGGGCGCCGGTGAGCGGGGCCGCCCGGGGGCCCGCGATCGGGGTTGCCTGGGGGCCGGTGAGCGGTCCGGGGTGGCCGAGCAGGAAGCCCTGCGCCGCGTCGCAGCCGAGATCCGAAAGGTTCGCCAGCTGCGCGTCGGTCTCCACCCCTTCGGCGACCACGAGAAGACCCAGCTTGTGCGAAAGATAGATCATCGTGTCCACGATCGCCGCCTGGCGATCGACGAGACCCAGCGCGGCAACGAAGCTGCGGTCCACCTTCACCACGTCGACCGGAAGCCGTGCCAGCCACGAGAGCGACGAATAGCCGGTGCCGAAATCGTCGATGGCAACCCGCACGCCCAACGCCCGGAGCCGGTCCAGCCCGTCTCGCGCGCCGGCCTGATCGGTCATGAAGAGCGTCTCGGTGACGTCGACGGTGAGCGCGTCGGGCGGGAGCCCGCTCTCTTTCAGGGCATGCTCGACGTCACCGGGAAACTCGACGTCGCTGAGCTGCATCCCCGACACGTTGACGCTGACCCCGACGCCGGGCTCCCCCGCATCGCGCCAAGCCACGCAGTCCCTGCAGGCCTCGGCCAGCACCCACCGACCGATGCTCGTGATCAGTCCCTCCGTCTC
>JAJYPY010000054.1 GCA_021794995.1 Actinomycetes bacterium
CTGCGCGAGCTCGGGCGGAGCGTCCCCGAGACAGTTGGCCGCCGACTCGAGAATCTGGGCGACATGCTCCTCCACGGCGGAGCGCACCTCGGCGGAGCTCATGACGATGGTCCGCGGCAAGCCCGTGGCCACTTCCCGCCCGCGTACCTCGGCATCAGGCTCGTCGTCGTACGCCGATGCGGAGCCGATCGCCAACTTCACCGCCTCGGCGGTCCTCTCTCCGATCGCCACACCGAAGTTCGCCCGCACGTGGGCCTGGATCGCGGCGTCGAGGTCGAAGCCCCCGCACCGCAATGCACGCATCGCGACGATCCCGCCGAGAGAGATGACGGCGGTCTCGGAGGTGCCTCCCCCGACGTCGACCACCATCGAGCCGACCGGCTCGTGGATCGCAAGGCCTGCCCCGATCGCCGCCGCGACGGGCTGCTCGATCAAGAAGCAGGCTGACGCGCCGGCGCTCCGGGTCGCCTCCTTGACCGCTCGGCGCTCCACGGCGGTAATGGCCGACGGGACGCAGATGAGGACCTTGGGGCGGTTGATCCTGCTGACTCCGACGCGCCGCAGCAGCACGTGGATCATCCGCTCGGTGATCTCGAAGTCGGTGATCGCCCCCTGGCGCATCGGCCTGACCGCGACGATGTACCCCGGCGTCCGGCCGATCATCTGCCAGGCCTCGTCGCCGATCGCCAGCACCCCTTTGCTGCGCGTGTCCATCGCGATGACCGTGGGCTCGTTCAGCACGATGCCCTTGCCCTTGGCGTACACGAGCGTGTTGGCCGTGCCGAGGTCGATCGCGAGATCCCGGGACATCGGCGCAATGGTACGCAGGACAGGGCGATGCCAACATCGGCAGGGTCCTGGGTAACCTCGGTGCGTGCAGTGGGGGCCCTCCGAAGACGATCCACACGACCAAGGATCCGGGTCCTCAGGAGGTGGCTGGGTGCCACCCGAGGCTCGTACGTGGCGCCACCCCTCCGAGCTACAGGCGTCGCACGCCACCGTCGCTGCCGTCCTCTCCGGCCCAGAGAGCTGGCGGCGCGGCACGGCGTTCGTCGTCGGCACCATGGCGCTCGCCGCGATCGTCTTCGGCGCGCTCCTGCTGGTGAACACCGGGTCGACGCCCGTGTCCGTCGACGCCGACTCGATGCCCATCGGCACCGCGGCGGTGACGCAGTGCTGCACCCTGTCCCCGGCCCTGGCGAGAGACGCGGTCCAAGCGGTCGTCTCGATCGGGCCCGCTCGGCCGGCCGTGACGTCACGGCCGGCGGCGGCGGCGACGTCACGGCCGGCGACGACGTCGCCATTGTCGTCGTGGCACGGGGCAAGCGGGTGCGGCGTGGTCGTCGGCGACGGCATCGTGGCGACGACCGTGGCCGCGCTCGACGGTGCGCGCCGCGTCCGCGTGGTCAGCGCGACGGGCCGCTCGATGCAAGGTGAGGTGATCGCGACCGACCACGTGTCCCAGATCGTTCTCCTCCGGCTCTCCGGGACGACCGCATCGGGCAGCCTCCCCGTCCTCGCCTCAAGTCAAGTGGAGGACCCCGACCTGGTCTCCCCCGGCATGACCGAGCTCGCAGTCGCGATGCAGACGGCGGGTGCCAGGTCGGCTCCGACGGCGAAGTGGTCGTCGGGCACCGTGACCTCAGTCGGCGAGCCCGGTCCGGCGGCGGGCGGCACGGTCCACGGCACGACGACGGTCACGTCCGCCGGGAGCAGCGCGATCGCACAGATCAGCGTCAACGGACCGTCGGTGCCGGCGATGCCAGGCGAGCCCCTGATCGACAAGAAGGGACGGATGGTCGGCATCCTCGACGGGGCGCAGGGCGCGCAGCGCTCCTTCCTCCCCATGTCCTTCGTCATGGGTGTCGCCAACGAGCTCGAGACGCTCGGCAGGGTGCGCCACGGCTGGCTGGGGGTCACCGACACCACACCCCAGGGAGGTCGCGCCGGGGCGCTGGTCGTCTGGGTCGACCCCAGAGGCGCTGCGGCAGGGGCACTGCACCCCGGCGACGTCATCGTGCGCGTCGACGGACGGCGGGTGCACTCGAGCGCCGACCTGCGCTCGATGCTCTATGCCATGTCACCGGGAACCCGGGTGACCCTCCAGGCGACGCGGGGCACACGGGTCGTGCGTGCGGTCGTCGAGCTCGCCCCCTCGCCATAGCATGCACGTGTGACGATGAACGACCCGTTCCAGGGTCTTCTGCAGGATCTGCTCAAGGTGATCGGTGGCGCGCCCGGCAGTCAGTCCGCGTGGCTCGACGCCGCGCGCTCGCTCGCCCTCGGCGTCGCGACGGACGGTCAACCCGAGCACAACGCGGACCCGATCGCCCGCATCCGCTTCGAGGAGCTCGCACGCGTCGCCGAGCTCCATATCACCGACACGACCGGGCTCCCGTTCGACCGCTCTCCGGTCCTCGTGCCTGTCGGGCGAGGCGCGTGGGCGCTGCGGGCGCTCGACGCGTGGGCACCTGTCCTCGGCCGCATGGTGGAGGCGCAGCGAGCTGCCCCCGCCCCTCCCGCACCGTTCGAAGGTGCCGGCGACATCGAGGCGCTGTTGGCCCAGTTCGCGAGCACGCTCGGACCGGTGCTCGTCGGCATGCAATTCGGATCGGCCGCCGGGCACCTGGCACAGCGGACCCTCGGCCAGTACGCCCTTCCCCTCCCCTGGCCGTCGAGCTCGGAGGTGCTCATCGTCTCCGACAACGTGACGCGTTTCGCCGAGGAGTGGAGCCTCCCGCTCGACGAGACCCGGCTGTGGGTCTGCGTGCACGAGCTCACCGCGCACGCAGTGCTCAGCCGTCCCCACGTCGCCGAGCGCATCGACACCCTGGTGAACTCCCTCACCGCCGAGATGGTCACGGCGCACCAGGGCCTCGCCGAGCGCCTCGGCAGCAGGGCCGGCGACCCCGAAGCACTCCAGCAGATCCTCTCGGACCCCGAGGCGCTGCTCGCCGACTTGCTCACCCCCGGACAGCGTCGCACCTCCGAGGACCTGGTGGCCATCACCACGGTGGTCGCCTCCTACGTCGACCACGTCACGCGGCAGCTCGCGACCACCCTCACCGGCGCCGCCGCGCCACTGGGCGAGGCGTGGTACCGCTACCGCATCGAGGAGTCGGCCTCCGAGCAGGCCGCGGGCACCCTCTTCGGGCTCGATCTCACCCGCGCCCAGGTCGACCGCGGCGCGGCGTTCGTGCGAGGCGTCGTCGAGCGCGCGGGCGAAGAGGGGCTGACGCGGCTGTGGAGCGATCCGCGCCACCTGCCCACCCCTGCGGAGGTCGACGCACCGGGCTTGTGGCTCGAGCGCATCTCGTTTCCCGAGCTGTCCGACCCCTGAGCGGGTCGCCGGCGGGTCCCGCTCGATTCCTATTCGGCGCCGTCGCCCTCCTCGGGAAACCCCAGATCCCATTCGAGCGCGAGATTCTCCCGCTCGGCGTCGCGCACAACGCGCTCCCGGTTGCGGCGGAACTGCGGGTCGTGCGGAGGCAGGAGCACGAGCCTGGCCAGTACCCGCTCCCGGAACGCGTCGATCATCTCGGGGTCGCCGTAGTCGGACTGCACCTCCCAGTGCGGCGCGACCGGTCCGAGGTAGACGACGCGCACGTGGCCGACGGGTTCGGTGGCCTGTTCGGTGCTCAGCTCTTCCATCGGACCAGCGTATCCCCCACCCGCAGGGTCCGGAGAGGTCGCCAAGGACCTGCGTTGCGTCCTCGCGGCGGCCACAGGGCGCTGCCACCGTGCGACACGTGCCTGCACGGCCCGATGCAACGCGCCATCCCCGTCACGCAATCGCCCCGGAAGGGACCGTGTCAATTCCGTTGCACCGCGACTACACTCGATGGTCGACAAGGAGCGTCCCCATGAACACGGACTGGATGGCACAAGGCAAGTGCCGCGACATCCCGCCCGCCGTCTTCTTTCCGAGCGACGGTCTGGGCGTGCAGGCAGCACAGCGCATCTGCGCGACCTGCCCCGTCACCGCGGAGTGTCTCGAGTACGCCCTCGCGAACCGGATCGATCACGGGGTATGGGGCGGGTGCTCGGAGCGGGAGCGCCGGCGCATCCTGCGCCGCCGGCGGGTTCCGATCGCCGCCTCCTCCGGGTCGTCCTAGCGCTGGCAATCCTCGAGTGCGTCGCCAACGTCAGCGAAGGGCGTGACCCCCGCGCCCTGACCGCGCTCTCAGAGGCGTGCGGAGGGCTCCTCCTCGACCTGCATGCCGACCCGGACCATCACCGGTCGGTCTTCACCCTGGCCGGCACAGCCGACGACGTGCTCGACGCAGCCCGATCCCTCGCTCGCGCCGCGGTGTCGGCGCTGGACCTCTCGGGACACGAAGGGGCGCATCCTCGCCTCGGCGTGCTCGATGTCGTCCCCTTCGTCCCCCTCACCCCACCCGGCCACCTCGACCGAGCCGTCGTCGCACGCGACGCGTTCGGTGCGTGGCTCGCCGGCGCGATGGGGGTCCCATGCTTTGCCTACGGTCCCTTGCCGGGTGGCACCGTGCGGTCGCTGCCCGAGGTGCGCCGCGGTGCCTTCGGGATGCTGGCGCCCGACTGGGGGCCAGCCGACCCGCATCCCACCGCTGGGGCGACCGCGGTGGGCGCGCGTTCGGTGCTCGTCGCGTACAACCTGTGGGTGACCGGCGCAGACGCGACGCTGGCGCGGTCGGTCGCGGCTGCGCTGCGCGGCCCGGCGGTCAGGGCGCTCGGCTTCGACCTCGCCTCGGGCGTGCAGATCTCGTGCAACCTGATCGACCCGTACGTCGTGGGCCCCGCTCAGGTCGTCGACGCGGCCACGGCGCTCCTTCGCCCGGCACGGGCGCGCGTCGCCCGCTGCGAGCTCGTCGGACTGCTCCCTGCGTCGGTGCTGGAGGCGGCGCCCCGGCACCGATGGGCCGAGCTCGACCTCGGCACGGACCGCACCATCGAGGCGCGCCTCGAGGCCGTGTCACGCCGCCGTCGGCGGCACCCGGACTAGCCGGCGGCGACCTCGGTGCGGCGCTGCATGGCACGCGCTCGGCGCACGCGCCGGCGCTCGCGCTCGCTCATCCCGCCCCAGATGCCGAACTTCTCGCCATTCGCCAACGCGTACTCGAGGCAGTCCTCACGCACGACGCACCCCCTGCACACTTCCTTGGCTTCCCGGGTGGACGCCCCGCGCTCCGGAAAGAACAGATCCGGGTCCACCCCCATGCAGTTGGCCTGTGCTTGCCAGCTGCGTTCCTGGCGACCGTAGAGCAGCGTCACAAGGTCCACTGGCCCGCCTCCCCTCGCCACGTAGTGGCAACGTTGTAATTACAACGATGTCATACCCGCGGGACGATTGCAAGGGCGCGTCGCGTCGCGGACCACTTGACGTCGGCTCAGCCGGCGGGCCGGAACGACCGGCGGTGTGCGAGGAAGTCGACGAGGACGTAGCTCCCCAGCGCGTCGGGAGTGATCGAGAAGGTGCGGCCGCCGTTGACCCTGGCGATCTGCTCGACGAAGGGGAACTGCGTGCGATCGACGTCGAGCGCGAAGACGTTGATCGTGATCCCCGCCCGCGTGCAACGGACCACTTCGGCCATCGTGCGCTGGAGGGTCTCTGGCACCGGCGGGTAGGTGAACTGCACTTCGCCGTCCGCATCGATGTGGGCGGTCGGCTCGCCATCGGTCACGACGATGATCTGCTTGGTCCCGTGCTGGTGGGCGAGCATCGTGCGCGCGACCAGGAGGGCATGCTGCAGGTTCGTGCCGTAGACGTAGTCCCACATCGCGGTCGGCAGCTCCTCGGGGCTGATCTGGCGGGCGACCGCCGAGAAGCCGACGATGCCGAGGTAGTCCCGGGGAAATCGCGTCGAGATCAGTGCGTGCAGAGCCATGGCCATCTTCTTGGCGGGCACGAAGTTGTCGCGCATCGGCATGGACATGGAGAGGTCCACCGCGACGACCGTCGCCGAGCGGCTGAGCGCCTCGGTCTCGACGATCTCGAAGTCCGCCGCGTCGAGGCGCACCGGCACTCCCGCGCCGCCGCGGCGCACCGCGTTGTGCACGGTGCGGCCGAGATCCAGCGCAAAGGGGTCGCCATCCTCGTAGGGCTTGGACGTCTCCTCCCGGTCGTGACCCGAACCCGACCACGTCGCCTGGTGGTCGCCCAGCCGGTCCCGGCGCAGTTGGGCGAACAGGTCCGACAGCGCGCGCTGTCCCAGGCGTCGGACGCCCCGCGCCGTGAGCTCGGTGCGGCCCTTGCGGTGCTCGATGTAGCCCGCCTCTTCGAGCTCGCGCGCGAGGCGGGCCAGCCGGTCGAGCGAGCGGGCGACGTCCTCGCCGACGAGATCGGCCACGTCGTCGAGATCGATCTCGTCGAGCGACGCGGGCGACGACGCGGAGCGCAGGACTTCTTCGGCACGCTCGATGGAGGCGACCTGCTCGGCGACGTCCGTCGCGTCGTCGAACCCGAGCGGAGCGTCACCCGAGAAGCGGTGCCGCTGGCCCCACCCCGCGCCGGGCACGGCTCGCTGGAGGTTCAGCGAGAGTCGCTCCACCTGCCAGCGCAGGTCCATGTCCTCGAGCAGCGACGCTGCGAGCGCCTGCAGCTCGGTGCGCTGCTCGGGTGACATCGAGCGCCACATGGCCTCCGCCGCGGCCATGCGCCGGGCGAGCTGCTCGAGCAGGTCTTCGAGGGACGCCGCGCCGGGGAACAGGTCGCCGAATTCCTCCATGAACGCCTCGAAGCTCGGATCGAGCGGCTCTCCTCTCGAGCGCTGCTCGATCATCGTGTTCAGGGCGTCGAACGCGTGGCGCAGTCGGGCGAGCCGTTCGGGGTCCGCCGACTGCAGCGCCTCGGACATGCCGCGGAAGTACGTCTCGGCGACCTCGTTGCGGAGCGCGTCGAGGAGCTCGCCGAAGCGCTCGCGCGCGTCGGAAGAGACGAACTCGTACTGCCCGAGGCCGCGGACGCGTCCTGAGACGTCGGCGGGCATCAGATCGAGGGCGATCCGCCGTTCGGCTGCAACCTCGGAGGTCACCTCGAAGCGTCTCGCGTCGCCGGAGGTGCGTGCCTCGTCTTCGAGCTCGTCGATCGCCGCCCGCTCCTGCGCGACGATCTCGTCGAGTGCCTCGGAGATCCGCGCCATCCGTCCGGTGGGATCACCTTGGGCAAGCAGCTCGGCACGGCGCCGGCGCAGCCGGTCGAGCATTTCGCGCATGCCCATGACACGTTCACCGTCGGCCGTCCGCATACCCGTGCGCAGGAGCCTGCGCAGCGCCGCGTCAAGGTCACCGCTGGCGAGCAGCTCGTCGGTGAGCTCGCCCAGGACATCGTCGGAGCCGATGCCCGAGCGTGCCTGGGAGCCGTCCCAGGCCGAGTAGTCGTAGCGGACGCTCACCGGCGGATCAGCGCCGGCTCCGGTACAGCGCCCGAGGTCCCGACGCATCCTTGTTGAGCCGCTTGGTGAGGTGGAGGCCCTCCAAGATGAGCTCCATCGCCGCGGCGAGTGCGCCCGGCGACCCGCCGGCGTCGCGACCGGCGAGCGACCGAGCCGCGGGCTCGAGTGCCGGGACGTCGCGCAGCGCCGCCAGGTAGTCCGTCGCGGGGAGGTCGTCTCCGGTGTGGACAACCTTCCCTGCCTCGAAGTCCGCCACGATGCCCGCGGGGTCCTCGAGCACGACTCGGCGGCGGAAGACGGCCACGATCGCGCCCGACACCAGCTGCGCGATCACCTCCTGCTCCTTGTCCTCCTCGAGCGCCTCGATCTCGACCTTGCCTTGGGTGGAGCTCACGAGCGCCGCCAGGTCGCTCACCCGGGGGACCGCCTCGGGCTCACCGGTCCGCAGTGCACGGCGCCGGGCGTTGGCCACGAGGGTCTCGTAGTTGGCGATGCTGAGGCGGACCGAGACGCCACTGCGCTGGTTCAGATGCGGGCTCCGCCGCGCCAGCTGGCTGATCTCGGCCACGACCTCTTCGAGATAGGGGGGGACCGTGACGGGGACGCCGGCGGCGGGAATCTTCGCCTCCGCACGCATGACCGCCGCCTCGGTGGCCACGTCGCGTGGGTAGTGGGTGCGGATCTGTGCGCCGAAGCGGTCCTTGAGCGGCGTGATGATCCGCCCGCGATTGGTGTAGTCCTCCGGGTTCGCCGTCGCGACCAGCACGACGTCGAGTGGCAGACGCACGCGGTGCCCGCGGATCTGCACATCACGCTCCTCGAGGACGTTCAGCAGACCCACCTGGATGCGCTCCGCGAGGTCGGGCAGCTCGTTGATCGCGAAGATGCCCCGGTTCACCCTCGGGACGAGGCCGTAGTGCAGCGTGAGCTCGTCGGAGAGGTAGCGCCCCTCAGCCACCTTGATGGGGTCGACCTCGCCGATCAGGTCGGCGATCGACGTATCGGGGGTTGCCAGCTTCTCTCCGTAGCGATCGCTGCGGTGCACCCAATCGACCGCGGTGTCGTCACCCTCCTCGGCCACACGCAGGCGGGCGTAGCGAGAGACCGGCCGGTAGGGGTCGTCATTGATCTCCGAGCCCCCCACCACGGGGAGCCACTCGTCGAGCAGTGTCACGAGAGCCCGGATCACCCGGGTCTTCGCCTGGCCGCGCTCGCCGAGGAGGATCATGTCGTGCCCGGCCAAGATGGCGTTCTCGAGCTGGGGCACCACGGTGTCGTCGAACCCCACGATGCCTCCGACGATCGGCTCGCCGGCGGCGATCCTGCGCGCCGCGTTGCGGCGAAGCTCGTCGGCGACGGGGACCGACCGCCAGCCAGAGCTTCGCAGCGCTCCGATGGTGCGCGCCAGCGGCTCGGCGGGAGGCGGTGACGGGAACGGCGAGGCGGGCGCTGCGGGAGGCACGCCCTCCGAGCCTAGGCGGACCCCCCGGGCGCCCCGCCCGCGGGGACACGCCCGCGGGGACACGGGCGCGGGACGCGGCGCGCCCTTGTGCGACGATGGGGCGTCAGTTGGTCGGCGACGGCGGGCGGCAATAAGGTGCGGGCGGCTACGAGAGCTTCTTGGAGGAGGGCGGCGTGACGACGCTGGACAACACGACCGTGACCCCCGTGGTCATCGGGGCCCCGAGGGGGGGGCCCGACGCGCCGACGCTTCGACAGGATCGCTGGTGGATCCAGCCACTCGTCACCGTCACCGTGCTCACCGTCTTCGTCGTGTACTCGACGTGGGCGGTCTTCGTGAACAAGGACTACTACGTCGGCATCGCCATGCACCGTGACCTGATCTCGCCCTTCTACTCGCCGTGCATCGCCGGGAGCTGCGTCGCGGGAGCCAAGGGCACGGCCATCGTCGCCAACTGGTGGCGCATCACCCCGGCGCTGATCGTGATCGGTGGCCCGCTCGGGTTCCGCCTCACCTGCTACTACTACCGCCGCGCCTACTACAGGGGCTTCTGGCAGTCGCCGCCGAACTGCGCCGTCGCCGACGGCCACCGGCGGTACACCGGCGAGAGCCGTTTCCCGCTCATCCTCCAGAACGTCCACCGGTACTTCTTCCTCATCGGGGTGTTCTTCAACGTCATCTTGACGATCGACGCCGTCATGGCCTTCCGGATGCCTGGGGAGGGCGGCATCGGCGTCAGCGTCGGCACCCTCGTCCTGTGCGTGAACGCGATCTTGTTGTGGCTCTACAGCGTGTCTTGCCACGCGGCACGCCACCTCTGCGGAGGCCACGTGCGGACGTTCTCCACGCACCCGGTGCGCTACCGGCTGTGGAAGCTCCTCACCCCGCTGAACGGGCGCCACATGCAATTCGCCTGGGCGAGCCTCATCTTCGTCGCCCTCACCGACCTCTACGTCCGACTGGTGGCGAGCGGCACGATCACCGACCCGAAACTGTTCTGAGGAGCGCCGGATGGCCGAGCACGAGACCCACCGCTATGACGTGATCGTCATCGGCGCCGGCGGCGCCGGGCTGAGAGCCGCCATCGAGGCCAAAGCGCGAGGCCTGTCGACCGCACTCGTGTGCAAGTCGCTGCTCGGCAAGGCGCACACGGTGATGGCCGAAGGCGGCGTCGCGGCGGCGATGGGCAACGTGTACCCCGAGGACAACTGGCAGGTGCACTTCCGCGACACCATGCGTGGCGGCAAGTACCTGAACTCGTGGCGCATGGCCCAGCTCCACGCACAGGAGGCGCCCGACCGGGTCTACGAGCTGGAGGCGTGGGGAGCCCTCTTCGACCGCACCTCCGACGGCAGGATCACCCAGCGCGACTTCGGGGGGCACCGCTATGCGCGCCTCGCCCACGTCGGCGACCGCACGGGACTCGAGCTCATCCGCACGCTCCAGCAGAAGGCCGTCAGCAGCGACATCGACGTCTTCATGGAGTGCAAGATCCTCCGGCTCCTCCACGACGACTCGGGCACGGTCTCGGGCGCGGTGGGCTACTGGCGGCCCTCTGGAGAGGCAGTGGTCTTCGAGGCGAAGGCGGTCGTGCTCGCGACGGGCTCGATCGGGCGCTGCTACACGTACACGTCGAATTCGTGGGAGTCGACCGGTGACGGCCACGCCATGGCCCTGTGGGCGGGCGCCGACGTCATCGAGATGGAGTGCGTGCAGTTCCACCCCACCGGCATGGTTTGGCCCCTCTCCGTGCGCGGGCTGCTCGTCACCGAGGGGGTGCGCGGGGACGGCGGGGCGCTCAAGAACAGCGAGGGTCGCCGCTTCATGTTCGACTACATCCCCGAGATGTTCCGCGAGGAGACCGCGGACACCGAGGAGGAGGCGGACGCGTGGTACGAGGACCACGCCAACAACCGCCGCACCCCGGATCTCCTCCCTCGTGACGAGGTCGCGCGCGCCATCAATTCGGAGGTGAAGGCGGGCCGCGGCAGTCCGCACGGCGGCGTCTTCCTCGACATCGCGAGCCGCCGTTCCCCCGAGTACATCCGGCGACGCCTCCCGTCGATGTACCACCAGTTCATGGAGCTCGCGGGCGTCGACATCACCGCCGAGGCGATGGAAGTCGGCCCCACGTGCCACTACATGATGGGCGGTGTCAGAGTCGACCCCGAGTCCCAGGCGGCCACCGTCCCGGGCCTGTTCGCCGCGGGCGAGGTGGCCGGCGGCATGCACGGTGCCAACCGGCTCGGGGGAAACTCGCTGTCGGACCTGCTCGTCTTCGGACGCCGCGCAGGGGCTGGCGCGTCGGACTTTGCCGAGGGCCGCGACCAACCGCCGTCGGCGGATCCCTCGCAGGTCGACGCGGTGCTCGCCGACGCGCTGGCACCGTTCGGACGTGACGGGGGCGAGAACCCCTACGACATCCACCACGATCTCCAGTCGACGATGCAGTCCCTCGTCGGCATCATCCGCACGGGTTCGGAGCTGGAAGAGGCCCTCGACAAGCTCGGCGAGCTGCGCGAGCGCACGGCCAAGATGTCGGTCGCCGGAGGCCGCGCGTACAACCCGGCATGGAACCTTGCGACCGACCTCCCGTCGATGCTGACGGTGTCCACCGCCATCACCCAAGGGGCGCTCGCGCGCAAAGAAAGCCGGGGAGGCCATACGCGCGACGACTTCCCGGCGCCGGACCCCGAGCTCGGCAAGCTGAACTTCGTCCAGCGCCAGACCAGCGAACGCGGCGATGGCGCGCCCATCCACATCGGCCCCGAGCCCCTGTCGGAGATGCCGGCAGAGCTGCGCGAGCTCCTCGAGGAAGGACACTGATGACCGACGCGATGCCGGAACCCACACCCGCGGGCGCGTGGACAGCGACAACCACAGGGGCCGAGGTTGCCGCCCTGGACGACGCGGGAGCCGGGCCGCGCACGTTCGAGCCGGGACCCGCAGAAGAGGAAGAGCCGACCGTGACGCTGCGCGTGTGGCGCGGCGACCCGAGTGGCGGCGACCTCGTCGACTACACGCTCCCCTCCGAAGAGGGCGAGGTCGTCCTCGACGTGGTGCACCGGATCCAAGCGACGCTCGCTCCCGACCTCGCCTGCAGGTGGAATTGCAAGGCCGGCAAGTGCGGATCGTGCTCCTCGGAGATCAACGGCAAGCCGAGCCTCATGTGCATGACCCGGGTCGACGAGCTGCCAGAGGGCCCGATCACGGTCACCCCCATGCGCACCTTCCCGATCCTGCGCGACCTCGTCACCGACGTCAGCTTCAACTACGAGGTCGCCCGACGGGTGCCGGCGTTCGCCCCGCCGCCCGCCGCCCCCGGGGACTACCGGATGCAGCAAGTGGACGTCGAGCGCGGCCAGGAGTTCCGCAAGTGCATCGAGTGCTTCATGTGCCAGGACGTCTGCCACGTCATCCGCGACCACGAGGACAACAAGCGCCAGTACGCGGGGCCGCGCTTCTTCATCCGCTACGCGGAGCTCGAGATGCACCCCCTCGATACGAACGATCGGCGCGAGCTGCTGCGCCAGCGCATGGGGCTCGGACTGTGCAACATCACCAAGTGCTGCACCGAGGTCTGCCCCGAGCACATCAAGATCACGGACAACGCGATCATCCCGCTCAAAGAGCGCGTCGTCGACGCGTCGTACGACCCCGTCGCGTGGCTCGGCCGCAAGATCCTGCGCCGTCACAAGCGCTCACCCGAGGAGGCCGCGGCGCACCCGCGCTGACGAGCACGATGCAGCTGTATTCGACGGAGTGGATCTCCGCCTTCAACGAGGCGGTCGCCGGGCTCGACGCCGAGCCCGGCGTGTCGTTCCGCATGGTCCAGGTCGTCCACGGAGGCCCAGGCGGCACCGTGCGGATCGTGCTCGAGGTGACCGACGGGCGCATCTCCCTCCGCCACGCGTCGCCCGACGAGCCGGCACCGCAGGTGACCGTGTCGGTGTCCTTCGGCGACGCCTTCGCGCTCTGTCAAGGCGAGCTCGACCCCGCCAAGCTGCTCGCCGCCGGGCGGGTGAAGGTGCGAGGAGACCTGTCGGTCCTGGTCAAGGGGCAAGCCCTGATGGCGGCGGCCGTGGAGCGGCTGGACGCACTGTCGAAGCGCACGACCTCGTAGCTAGTCTCTCGGGAACGGGCCCGTGACCGGCGGCCCACGACATGGCATGGGAGGCGCACTGTGCATCAGCCGATCGACGACCACTTCCTCCTCCAGTACCGCCAGCTGCTCGACGCCGAGGACGCGGCGTTCGACGAAGTGGAGCACGCGTGCGAGGAAGGGAACCGCTCCCATTTCGACGAGGAGATGGTCGTCTGGCAGACCACGGTCGCCAAGAAGCTGAGCTTTCTCACCAACGCAGGAATCGACATCCCGGCGCGCGGCGCCCCCCCGTCCCGCTAGGTTCAGCCCAGAAGGCCCATCGCCTCCACCTCGGCGCGCTCCGCCACGAGCTCTTCGGTGGTCGCGCGGATGCGCTCGGTCGCGAACGCGTCGTGCTCGAGCCCCTCGGCGACCGTCCAGCCGCCTGCGCCGTCCGCGCGCACAGGGAAGCCGAACTGCAGCCCTTCGGGGATCCCGTACTCCCCGGAGCTCGCCACCGCGACCGAGAGGCAGTCGCCCGCAGGGGTCGAGGTCCGCAACCCCACCACGGTGTCGATCGCCGCGTTCGCAGCCGATGCGGCGGAGGATGCGCCGCGCGCATTGATGATGGCGGCGCCTCGCGTCTGCACCGTGGTGAGGAACTCCCCCTCCAGCCAGTCGCGCTCGTCGAGCACCTCGGGCGCTGGGCGCCCGCTGATCCTGGCGTTGGCGAAGTCGGGGAACTGGGTGGAGGAGTGGTTGCCCCAGATCGCCATGTGCGTGACTGAGGTGACCGGGACTCCGGCGCGGCGAGCCAACTGGCTCTTCGCCCGGTTCTCGTCGAGACGCATCATGGCGAACCAGCGATCGGACGGCACCTCCGGGGCGTTTGCTCGCGCGATCAGGCAGTTCGTGTTGCACGGGTTCCCCACGACCAGCACGCGCACGTCGGACGCGGCGTGCTCGGCGATCGCGCGGCCCTGGGGCTTGAAGATGCCGCCGTTGATGCCGAGGAGATCGCCGCGCTCCATGCCCGCCTTGCGTGGCACGGACCCGACGAGCAGCGCCCACGAGGTGCCGTCGAAGGCCGTCTTCAGGTCGGAGGTCGCCACGACATCGTCCAGCAACCCGAACGCGCAGTCGTCGAGCTCCATGACGACGCCCTCGAGCGCCTTCATGGCCGGCTCGATCTCCAAGAGCCGCAGGACCACGGGCTGGTCCTCACCGAGCAGCTGACCCGACGCGATGCGGAAGAGGAGCGAGTAGCCGATCTGCCCGGCAGCGCCGGTGACCGTGACGTGGAGTGGGGTTCGTGGAGCCATGGGCTCACAGTACCCCTGACGCGCGCGTTGCTGTCGTAGCGACGAAGACGCGCGCGGCGGGCACCGGTCCCTCCACGGTCCGCAGCGTCCAGCCCGTGCGCTTCAGCGCTGAGGCGAAGTAACGCTCGTCGAAACCGAGCTCGAGCCATCCGTAGCGTCGGGTGGACCACAACGAGAGGCCGTCGAGCCGGGGACCCCAGGGGTACGCGAGGAGGTCGACGGGTTCCGCGCCGAAGACGACCACGCCGCCCGGCCGTACCACGCCATGCAGGAGCTCGAGCAGCCGGAGGTGGTCTGCGCAATGGTGGAACGACTCGAAGAACACGGCCGCGTCGTAGGAGCGGTCATCGGGGGACTCGGCGAACGACAGCATGTCGGCGTGCACGACGCGGACGCCCGGAGCCCGGCGGGCGATGAGCCGGCAGAACCCTTCGTCGACGTCGACCGCCGCCACCTCGTGGCCCATCGCGGCGAGGTCGGCCGTGAGGTTGCCCCACCCGGGCCCGAGCTCGACGATCCGCGCCGGGACGGAGAGACCGAGCGCCTTCACCACACAGCCGCGCGCGATCAGGTCGTCGCCGACCACGCTCGAGGATCCCGTGGCGAAGGGGTACGGGCGGGCGAGCGCCGCGTCGAAGTCGAACGGCGACGCCTCGTGCCCGACGGAGTAGGCGCCCCGTCCCGAGACGCGCTCGTAGAGGTTCCACACCCACGTTCGATACGCGTCGCCGAAGGGGTCCGCCGGCCACGGCGGGGGCTCCGCCCGCAGGCCGAGCAGGAAGCGGCGCCCCTCGTCCTCGGCGCGCGCGAATCGCTCCGCCGCTTCGTCGAGGGTTGCCCCGAGCTCGTCGAAGCCGACCACCCGCATCGACGCGTCCCGCCGCCGCATCCGCACGGTGCGCTGCGCCTGGGCAGGGAGCGCGGACAGCGCGGCGCGCGCCGCGGCGCGCGC
>JAJYPY010000191.1 GCA_021794995.1 Actinomycetes bacterium
CGATCACCGTCGCCCAGGGCACCGGCGCCATCTCGGTCAAGGCGGCCTCGGTCCAGATCCAAGCCACGGAGCAGATCCAGCTCAGCGCACCCAAGATCACGATCGCCTCCGACGGGACCCTGACACTGTCGAGCGACGGGACGCTGAGCGTGACAGGCACCTCGGTCCAGGTCCAGGCAAAAGCCCTTCTCGGACTCACCGGCACGCCGGTGTCGATCAACGGCGGGTAGCGACGATGACCCCCAACGAACCCGACCCCTCCTTCATCGGACGCGGCATCCGCTTCCCGCTCGCGATCGACGCCAGCGGGTCGCTCGCCCTCGCCGACTCCGCCGAGAGCACCGACAGCGCCATCCGGGTGGTCCTCTCGACCGCACCGGGCGAGCGCGTCATGCGTCCCGGGTTCGGGTGCCGCATCTGGGACCTCCTCTTCGAGCCGGTGAACGCCAACACCGTCGGGCTGATGGCCGAGGCGGTGCGCCAGGCGCTCGCGCAGTGGGAGCCGCGCATCGAGGTGGAGACGGTCGACGTGCTCCCCGACGAGGTCGAGCAGGCGCTCGTACGCATCCACATCACCTACCGGATGCGGGCCACCAACGACCGCCGGAACCTCGTCTACCCGTTCTACGTGATCCCCCGCGAGGCGACCGACCGAGAGGAAGCCTGATGCCCCTCCCCGCACCCGAGCTCGACGACCGACGGTTCCAAGACATCGTGGACGAGACCAAGCGTCTCATCCCCCGGTACTGCCCCGAGTGGACCAACCACAACCTGTCGGACCCGGGCGTCGCCCTGATCGAGCTGTTCGCCTGGATGAGCGAGATGGTCCTGTTCCGGCTGAACCAGGTGCCCGACCGGCTGTACACGAAGTTCCTCGACCTCGTCGGCATCCAGCCGTTCCCCCCGTCGGTCGCGCGCGCAGACCTCACCTTCTGGCTCTCGACCGTGCGCGACCAGCCCGTCGTCGTGCCGTCCGGCACCGTCGTGGCGACCGCCGGCGACGCGGGGGGCGGGGGAAGCGTCGCGTTCACGACGATCGAGGATCTCGTGATCGCGCCCTTGGAGCCCGTGGCCGCAAAGACCGCTTCGGCCGCGGCCGAGGAGCGCTACACCGACGTCTGGGACGACCTGCGCTTCGACGGGAGCGACGTCGTCTGCTTCACCTCGGACCCGCCGGCCCCCGGCGACGCGTTCTACGTCGGCGTCGAGGGAAGCCTTGCGGGCGCGGTGCTGCGGCTGTCGATCCTGGCGGAGATCCAGGGCATCGGCGTGGACCCGCGCGACCCGCCGCTCGCATGGGAGGCGTGGACCGGGGAGATGTGGGCCAGCCTTCCCGTCCAGTCCGACACGACGGGCGGCCTGAACCGCGACGGGGAGATCGAGCTCCGCCTCCCGCGGCGCTCTGCACCGCTCTCCCTCGGAGGGACGAGGGCCCACTGGGTGCGGGTCCGCCTGGTGGCGCCGCGCGACGGGCAGGCCGGCTACCACGCATCGCCGCGCATCCGCAGCCTGCGCGCCGACGTCCTCGGTGGCACGGTCGCGGCCGAGCATGCCGTGATCGTGGGCCCCGAGCATCTCGGCCGGAGCGACGGGAGCCCCGGGCAGACCTTCCAGCTCGCGCACCCCCCGGTGCTCGTGCGCCGCGACGGCGAGGAGATCCGGGTGGTCACGGCGGCGCGCAGCGAGACCTGGACCGAGGTCGCCGACTTCGCCGCGTCGGGCCCCGGCGACCGCCACTACACGATCGACGACGCGTCGGGCACGGTCTCGTTCGGCCCGGCCGTCCGCTACGCCGACGGCTCGGTGCGCCAGCACGGCGCCGTGCCGCCCGACGGTGCGGAGATCGCGATCGGCCGCTACCGCCATGGTGGCGGGGCCTCGGGCAACGTCGGGGCCGGGACCCTCTCGGTCCTGCGCACGACGATCGCCTACATCGACAGGGTGAGCAACCTCGTGCCCGCGAGCGGCGGCGTCGACGCGGAGACCCCCGCCAACGCCAAGGTGCGGGGACCGCTCAGCCTGCGCACCGGGCAGCGCGCGGTGACCGTGCGGGACTTCGAGCGCCTCACGTTGGAGGCCTCCTCCGAAGTGGCGCGGGTGAAGTGCCTCGTGCCGCGGCATGCTCGCGAACCGGTCCGCCTGCTCGTCGTGCCGCGCCTCACCAGCCGCCCCGACGAGCGCGACCTGGACGATTTCGCCCTGCCCGACCCGCTCGTCGACGCGATCACCGCGCACCTCGACCCCCGCCGGCTGCTCGGCGCGACGATCGACATCGGCACGCCCTTCTACCAAGGCATCTCGGTCGCCGCGCTCGTCCAGGCGCTGCCGGGGCGTCCTGCCGCGCTCGTCCGCCAGCGCGCGCTCGACCTCCTCTACCGCTACCTGGACCCGCTCGCCGGCGGCAACGCCGAGGACGGCTGGCCCTTCGACGCGGACCTGAACGCCTCCACGCTGGCCGAGCTGCTCCAGGCGCTCGAAGGCGTGGAGCGGGTGGAAGAGGTGCTCCTCTTCGAGTACGACCTGCGCACCGGCGTGCGCCACGGCTCCGGCAAGGAACTCGTCCACCTCGACCGCGAGTCGCTGTTCCTCTCCGCGCGCCATCACGTGGTGGTGCGATGACCCGCCGCAGCGACTGGATGCTCGCCCAGCTTCCCATGGGCATGCTGGACGACGAGCTGTTCGTCCGCTTCGTCTCGATGTTCCAGGAGGTCGCGACGTCGCTGGTGGAGGGTGCGGACAACATCCCGAACGTGGTCGACCCGACCGTCGCGCCCGTCCCGGCGCTGTCGTGGCTCGCGTCGTGGCTGGGGATCACCTGGATCGAGCCGTCCCTCCCCGCCGACGTCCAGCGCCGCCTCGTGCGAGAGTGCGGGAAGGCACTGGCCTGGCGCGGGACGCGCCACGGCCTCGAGGTGCTGCTCCGCGCGGTGACCGGGGGAGAGGTGGTGGTCGAGGAGAGCGGCGGGGTACGCCACGGCACCGACCCGGTCGCGCACGCCCCGGCACCGGCCGTGCGCGTGGGCGTGCAGTCGACGGGGTGGATGAGCGACGACGACTTCGTCGCGCTCGTGACCGACGAGGTGCCCGCGAACGTGCGCTGCGAGATCGCGGTGGACGGCCGCACGATCTGGCCCCGGGCGGAGGAGGGGCCGGGGTGAGCACCAAGGTCACGTGCCCGACCTGCGGCACCGTCAGCTATCTCGAAGAGCTCTCCCGTGAGGCGGACGCGTTCTGCCGCGTGTGCGACTTCCCGCTCTTTTGGAGCCGCGGCGAGCGCGTCCGCGCGGGTGGAGGCGAGGGAGGAAGCGTCGGCCTCCGGCGCCTCCCGGGCACCGCGGGGCGCGTCGACGTGGCGACCATCGACTGCCCTGCGTGCAAGGAGCCGAACCCCGTCGCGCGCAGCATCTGCATCCGCTGCGGGGCCGATCTCCGGCCCGCCCCGGCGCCGCCACCCCCGCCCCCCCCGCCGCCGCCTCCACCCCCGTCACGCCCGCTCCCCGCGC
>JAJYPY010000055.1 GCA_021794995.1 Actinomycetes bacterium
ACCCCGCGCGATGGCTGGAGGCGCTGCGCGCGGTGGCATCGGCCCTCGAGGACGCAGGAGCGGCCATCATTGGCGCCATGCGCTCGCCGATCACCGGTGCCTCGGGCAACGTCGAGTTCTTCGTGCACGCCGCCGCGCACGCCGCCGCACACGCCGACGCGGACCGCTGGCTGCGCGACGCGGTCGCGCGCGCCGCGGAGTAGCGGGGCACCGGTGGCCACGCTCGCGATCCTCGTGAACCCGGCGCGCGCCGACGCGGCGACGCTGGCGAAGGACACCGTCAAGTGGATGCGCGCCGAAGGCCACACCGCGCGCCTCCTGCGCCTCGCCCCCGCCGCGCGCGCCGAGGGGCGCGTGCCGGCGGGCGATCTCTCGGGAGCCGACCTGCGCGGCGTCGACCTGGCGATCAGCATGGGCGGCGACGGGACGTTCCTGCGTCTCGTCCCGCTCGCGTACGCGGCGCGGGTGCCGATCCTGGGTGTGAACTTCGGGCGGCTGGGCTACCTGCTCCACGTGGAGCCCGCGGCGCTGCGCGAGAGCGTGGCGCAGGTCCTCGGCGACGGCCCGCGCATCGAAGAGCGGATCGTCCTCGCGGTCACGGTGTCCGGAGAGCTCACTCCAGAGGCCGGCGACGACCGTTCCCTCGATGGAGACGGACTGATCTCTCCGAAGGGACGGCGGTGGTGGGTGGCGCTGAACGAGATGGTGGCCGAGAAGACCGTGCCGGGCCACATGGTCCGCTTCGCGACGGCCGTGGACGGCGAGGAGTTCCTCTCCTACAAGGCCGACGGGGTGCTGGTGGCGACGCCGACGGGGTCCACCGCCTACAACCTCTCGGCGGGCGGCCCCGTGCTCGCCCCCAGCCTGGCGGCGATGGTCATGACGCCGGTCGCGCCGCACCTGGCGATCGAGCGGAGCCTGGTGTTGCGCGCGGATCAGGTGGCGACCGTGCGGGTGCTCCCCGAGCGTCCCGCGGTCCTCGTGATCGACGGCAGGGCGGCAGGGCGCCTGGCTCCGGGAGCCGAGGTCTCCTGCAGGATCGCGCCGGAGCGCCTGCGCGTCGTGTCCCCCGAAGACCGCGGCTTCGCCGGACCCCTCCGCCGGGCGCTGACGCTCGGCGGCCGGGGGTGAGCCGGACGCAGGGGAGCGCACCGCGGTGCTGACCGAGCTGCACGTACGCGACCTCGGGGTCATCTCCGACCTGACGCTGCAGGTCGGGCCCGGCATGACGGCGCTCACCGGGGAGACCGGCGCCGGCAAGACCCTGCTCGTCCACGCCCTCGGGCTTGTGCTCGGCGGACGCGCCGTCCCGGGACTCGTGCGCGCCGGCGCCGAGGAGGCGCTGGTCGAGGCGCGCTTCGAGGGCCCAGGGGACGAGGGCGTGATCCTCGCCCGCACGATCCCCGCGGACGGCCGCTCCCGCGCGTGGGTCGACGGCCGGATGGCGCCGCTGCACGCGCTCGCCGACGCCGGCGCGGGGCTCGTGGACATCCACGGTCAGCACGACAAGCAGTCGCTGCTCACGACGTCGGGCCAGCGCCACGCGCTCGACGCCTCCTGCGGCGCGGACCTCGCGCCGCTCGTCGCGGCGCGCCGCGCGCTGCACGACGTGCGCGCCCGCATCGCGGCGCTCGGCGGCGACGCACGTGAGCGTGCGCGCCAGACGGACCTCTTGCGCTACCAGATCGCAGAGATCGACGCCGCGCGCATCGACGACGTCGACGAGGACGCGGCCCTGGCGCTCGAAACAGCGCGCCTCTCGGACATGGCGGCCATCCGGGCGTCGGCCGCAGAGGGGCTCGTCGCCCTGCACGGCCACGACGGCGCGGACGCCCTCGACGGCGGAGCGTCGGGGCTGCTCGGTGCGGCGGTCGCGGCGCTCTCGGGGCGACCCGCGCTCGGCGCGTGGGAGCAGCGCCTGCGCGCCGCCATCGCCGAGGTGGACGACGTCGCCGGCGAGCTGCGGGGGGTGATCGAGACCTGGGAGGACGACCCGGCGCGTCTCGACGAGGTCCAGGCCCGGCGCCGGGTCCTCGCGGACCTCCGCCGCAAGTACGGCGAGACGCTCGCCGACGTGCGGGCGTTCGCGGACGCGGCCAACGAGGCGCTCTCGGCGCTCGAGTCAGCAGCGCAGGAGGCGGCAGACTTGGAGGTCCGCCGCGCCGGGCTGGAGACCGCGGTCTCGGACGCCGAAGCTGCGTTGCGACAGGTCCGCGTCGAGGCGGCGCCCACGCTCGCCGCGGCCGTCGGCGAGCGGCTCCATGCGCTCGCGATGCCCGATGCGGTCTTCGAGGTGACCGTCGGGGAGGGCGCTGGGGACGCCGTCGAGTTCCTCCTGTCTGCCAACCGCGGCGAGCCGGCACAGCCGCTCAGCCGGGTGGCGTCGGGAGGGGAGCTCGCCCGCACCATGCTGGCGCTGCGCCTCGTGGTGGAGGGAGGGGCGCCCACGATGCTCTTCGACGAAGTGGACGCCGGTGTCGGAGGCGCCGCAGCCCTCGCGCTCGGGCGAGCGCTTCGCGAGGTGGCCGCCACCCGCCAGGTGCTGGTCGTGACGCACCTGCCCCAGGTCGCGGCCTTCGCGGACCACCAGGTCGCCGTGCGCAAGGGCGTCGACGGGAAGAGGACCGTCACCGCGGTCGACGTGCTCGACGGCCCCGGGCGGGTGGTGGAGCTCTCGAGGATGCTGTCGGGGCATCCCGACAGTGCGACGGCCCGCGCGCACGCCGAGGAGCTGCTGCGCATCGGCCGGTCCCCCGGCGGCGCGGCGGTGTCCACCACCGGCGCGGCGGTGTCCACCACCGGCGCGGGCGCCTGCGACTAGCGTGGCGCGGTGCACGTCCGGTTCCTCCAACGGCCGCGTCCGGTGGTCCCGCTGCCGTGAGCAAGTTCGTCTTCGTCACCGGCGGCGTGTCGAGCTCGCTCGGCAAGGGGCTCACCGCCTCCTCCCTCGGGCGCCTCCTCAAGTGCCGCGGACTGCGGGTCACGATGTGCAAGCTCGACCCCTACATCAACGTGGACCCCGGGACGATGAACCCCGGCGAGCACGGCGAGGTCTTCGTCACCGAGGACGGCGGGGAGACCGATCTCGACCTCGGCCACTACGAGCGCTTCATCGACGAGAACCTGAGCCGGAATTCGAACACCACGACCGGGTCGATCTACTCGTCGGTGATCTCCAAGGAGCGCCGGGGCGACTACCTGGGCAAGACCGTCCAGGTCATCCCGCACGTGACCGACGAGATCAAGGCGCGTGTCCTGCGCCTCTCTGGGGACGACGTCGACGTCGTGATCGTCGAGATCGGCGGCACGGTCGGCGACATCGAGATCGTCCCCTACGTCGAGGCGATCCGCCAGTTCCGCAGGGACGTCGGGCGCCAGAACGTCTGCTACGTGCATCTCACGCTCGTGCCCTACCTCGCGCCGTCGGGAGAGCAGAAGACCAAGCCGACCCAGCACTCGGTCACCGAGCTGCGCAGCCGCGGCGTGCAGCCCGACGTCATCGTGTGCCGGAGTGACAAGGACATCTCCGACGCGCTCAAGCGCAAGATCTCGCTCCTCTGCGACGTCCCGATCGAAGCGGTGATCTCGGCCATCGACGCCCAGAGCATCTACGAGATCCCGCTCGTCCTCCACGAAGAGGGGCTCGACGAGGTGGTCTGCAGGACGCTCGGCATCGAGCCGCGCGACCACCCCATCGCGCTCGGGGAGTGGGAGGAGCTCGTCCACCGCGTCCAGACGGCAGAGCGGCCCGTGCGCATCGGGATCGTCGGCAAGTACGTGAACCTGCCGGACGCGTACCTGTCGGTCGTCGAGTCGCTGCGCCACGCCGGGTTCCACCACGGGGTCCAGGTGGAGCTCGACTGGATCGACGCCGAGGTGGTCCCCGACCTCCTGCCCGGCGAGCGTCTCCACGACCTCGACGGGATCGTGATCCCCGGCGGCTTCGGCGAGCGGGGGATCGAGGGCATGGTGGCGGCCGCGGGCTACGCCCGGGTGCACGGCATCCCGTGCCTGGGCCTGTGCCTCGGGCTGCAGGTGATGGTGGTGGAGGCGGCACGTCACCTGGCCGGGCTCGACGGCGCGAACTCCCGCGAGTTCGACTCGCGCACCCCCCATCCCGTCATCGACCTCATGGCGGACCAGGCAGGCGTCGTCGACAAGGGCGGCACCATGCGGCTCGGGTCGTACCCCGCGATGCTCGCCCCCGGCTCCCAGGTGGCCGCGATCTACGGCGTCGGGGCCGTCACCGAGCGCCACCGCCACCGCTACGAGGTCAACCCGCGCTACCGGGCCCGGCTGGAGTCGGCGGGGGTCCGCTGCTCGGGCACGTCGCCCGACGACCGCCTCGTCGAGTTCATCGAGCTGCCCGCGCACCCGTACTGGGTGGGGACGCAGGCGCACCCCGAGTTCAAGAGCCGCCCGGACCGCCCGCACCCGCTCTTCCGGGCCCTGGTCGGCGCGGCGCTGGAGCGGGCCGAGGGACGTGAGCCCCGCCTGATCGACATCGGCGACCTCGATCCCGTCGCCTGACGCCGTGGGCGGGGACGGCATCGCTGGTCGCGGGGAGGCCATCGCTGCTCGCGACGGCGGCACGCACGGCTTCCGCCTCGTCTCGGAGCGCCGGCAGTTCGACGGCCACGTCTTTTCCGTGGGGACGGTCACGGTCGCGGGCCCCGACGGCTGCGAGTTCGACCGCGACGTCGTGCACCACCCCGGCGCCGTCTCGATCGTCGCGGTGCACGAGGACCGCACGGTGACGCTCGTGCGCCAGTTTCGTGCGGCCGTCGGAGAGGCGCTCCTCGAGCTGCCGGCCGGGACCCGTGACGTCGACGGCGAGGCCCCGGAGGCGACCGCACGGCGCGAGCTCGCCGAGGAGGCCGGGTTGGCGGCCGGGCAGCTGCGACGGCTGGCCTCGGTGGCCAACGCGCCGGGCTCGTCGGACCAGCGGACGATCCTGTTCCTCGCGACCGCCATGGTGCCCTGCGCCACGGCGCCCGTGGGCGTCGAGGAGCGCTGGATGACCGTCGAGCGCGTGCCGCTGGACGACGCCGAGCGCCTCGTCGCCGAGGGCCGGCTCGTCGATGCGACGACGATCATCGGGCTGCTGCTCGCCCGCAGTGCGCTCGGGGGGGGCGCTGGCGGGGGCGGTGCTGGTGGGGGTGGGGGCGGTGCTGGTGGACCCGCCCACGGCACGTGATCGAGCTCAGCCAGCCCTGCGAGGAGTTCCTCTCTTGGCTGGCCGTCGAGCGGGGCCGCTCCGCCAACACGCTGCTCGCCTACCGCAGGGACCTCGCGCGCTACGAGCAGGTGCTCGCCGCACGCGGACGGGTCGCGCGGGACGCCCGCCCCGGCGACGTGGAGCACTTCGTCGCGGAGCTCCGCGGCGCCGGCCAGAGCGTCGGCTCGGTGGCGCGTGCGCTGTCCTCGTGCCGCGGCCTCCACCGCTTCTTGGTGGACGAGGGATTCGCGCCGGACGACCCGACTGCCGACGTCGAGGCGGGACGGCTTCCCCTCCGCCTGCCGAAGGCGCTCACCGAAGACGCGGTGACCCGCATCCTCGAGTCGGTGTCGGGGGACGACCCGGCGTCGCGGCGGGACAAGGCGCTGCTCGAGCTGCTCTACGGCACCGGCGCGCGGGTCTCCGAGGTCGTCGGGCTCAACCTGACGGACCTCGCCGGGGGCGACGGGCTCGTCCGCCTCTACGGGAAGGGCTCCAAGGAGCGGCTCGTCCCGCTCGGGGGCCACGCCGCCCGCGCGCTCGGCCGGTGGCTGGAGCCCGAGGGGCGCCCGCGCATGGCACCCGCGCGGTGGCGACGCAAGGGCGACGCGGAGGCGGTGTTCTTGAACATGCGCGGACAGCGGCTCTCCCGCCAGGGCGCCTTCGGCATCGTGCAGGCCCGCGGCGCCGCCGTCGGCATCCCGATCGGCCCCCACGCGCTGCGCCACTCCTGCGCGACCCACATGCTCGCCCACGGGGCCGATGTCCGGGTCGTCCAGGAGCTGCTCGGCCACGCGTCGGTCACCACGACGCAGCTGTACACCAAGGTGACCAGCGAGCATCTCCGCGCCGCCTACGAGGCCGCACACCCCCGGGCCCGTCCCCGTGTCGGCAGCGCTCGGGGGTGAGCCGCCGCCGCCTTCGCCCTGGACCGAGGACGCGGGGCGCAGACACCGGAGAACCTGCATCCGTCTAGGCTCGCGTCCGTGGCGAGCGATGCGGCTGCCGATATGGACGTCGACTACCGGGGGCGCCTGGAGGCCGAACGGGCCGATCTGCGCGCCCAGCTGGCCGAGCTGGGCTTCGGGGAAGCCGGCAGCCTGAACTACGACTCGAACTTCGCGGACACGAGCCAGGTCACCGCCGAGCGCGGCGAGGCCGAGGTGCTCGCGGGGCAGCTCCGCGAGGCGCTCGCGGACGTCGAAGCGGCCATCGAGCGCCTGACGAACGGGACCTACGGCATCTGCGAGCGGTGCGGCGATCCGATCTCCCCCGCGAGGCTGGAGGCGAAGCCGGCTGCACGGCGCTGTATCGCCTGCGCATCTCGTCAGTGACGTCATGAGCGCCGAGCCGCCCTCGGCGTCCCAGGACCCCACCCCCCTGGGGAGCTACCCGCCGCCGGCGTACCCGCCGGGGAGCTACCCCCCGCCGGGGAGCTACCCGCCTCCGGGGAGCTACCCGCCTCCGGGGCAGGGCGCACGGGGACGCCAGCACGCCTGGCACACACCGTCGGGGTCCCAGCCGCCCCCGGGTGGTGGCGCGCCGCAGGCTCGCCGACCGGGGGGGCAGCGCTCGGTCATGTGGCTCATCGTGGTGGTGGCGATCGTCGCGATCCTCGTGCGCAGCCACCGCATCAGCTCGACACAGATCATCTTGTTCTGCGTCCTCATCCCCTCGGTGATCCTCCACGAGATCTCCCACGGCGCGGTGGCCCTGGCCTTCGGCGACGACACCGCCAAGCGGGCGGGGCGGCTCACGCTCAACCCGCTGCGCCACGTGACACCGTGGGGGACGATCATCGTGCCGATCATCACGGTGATCGCGGGACTGGGGTGGTTCGGCTGGGCAAAGCCCGTCCCGGTGAACGTGGGGCGGCTGCGCAGCCCGCGCAACCACGGGGTCCTCGTGGCCCTCGCCGGGCCGGCGACCAACCTCGTGCTCGCGGCGATCTTCGGCGTGCTCTTCTACGTGGTGTTCGCCGCGGGCCACGCGGGGCCGGTGACAGCGTCCCTCGGGGCGCGCATCTTGTTCTACGCGGGCTTCATCAACGTGTGGGTGGCCTGCTTCAATCTCATCCCCATCCCGCCGCTCGACGGCTCCGCGCTGATCGAGCGCCTCCTGCCGGCGTCATGGTGGCCCGGGTACCTCCGCTTCCGCCCCTACGGGATGCTGGTCATCATCGGCGCGCTGGTGCTCATGTCGTTCGCGCAGGTGAACCCGCTGCAGTCGGTCGTGTCGCATCTCGTCACCTGGTGGGCCGGCGTGGTGCACGCCTGAGCGCCGAGGGCTCGACCTAGGCGAGCAGGCCCATCGCGCGGGCGGCGCGGGCGTAGGTGGCAGAGGCGATCTCGTGCGCCCGGGCGGCGCCGGTGCGGAGCACCTCGTGGACGGACTCGGGCTCGGCCGACAGCGTGCGGTGGCGCTCGCGTACCGGGCGCAGGAGCTCGACCAGCCCATCGGCGAGGTCCGCTTTCAGGTCGCCGTAGCGGGTGTAGCCCGAGGCGACCTCGTCGGGCCCCTTGCCCGTCACCACCGCCATGAGCTCGAGCAGGTTCGCGAGCCCGGGCTTCGCCCCCGGGTCGTAGCGCATCTGGGCGTCGGTGTCGGTCACGGCCTTCTTCACCTTGCGCGCGATGTCCGCGGGATCGTCGAGCACGTCGACGGTGCCGAGGGGGGAGTCCACGCTCTTGGACATCTTGCGCTCGGGATGCTGGAGGTCCATGACCCGCGCTCCGACGCCGGGGGTCGCGGCCTGCGGGACGCTGAACGTCGCGCCGTAGCGGTGGTTGAACCGCTGGGCGAGCTCCCGGGCGAGCTCGAGGTGCTGTCGCTGGTCCTCGCCGACCGGGACGAGGTCCGTGTCGTAGAGGAGGATGTCGGCCGCCATGAGCACCGGATACGTGAACAGGCCCACGCGCACGGCCTCCTGCCCGCTGCCCTTCGCCTTGAACTGGGTCATGCGCCGCAGCTCGCCCATGCTCGCCGAGCACTCGAGGAGCCACGTGAGGCGCGGGTGCTCGGGGACGTGGCTCTGCACGAAGATCGTGCAGACCGCGGGGTCGAGCCCGACCGCGAGGAGGTTCAGTGCGGCCTCGAACGTCTTTCGCCGCAGGTACTCCGGGTCGATCTCCTCGGTCAGGGCGTGGAGGTCGACGACGCAGTAGAGCGCGTCGTGGTCCTCTTGGTGCGCGACCCACTGCCGGAACGCCCCGATGTAATTGCCGAGATGGAAGTCACCGGAGGGCTTGACGCCCGAGAACACGCGCGGCATGGCGTGCCATGGTAGGCGGGCCGTGCCGGGCCCCGGGCCGCTACGCCGCTCCGACGTCTCGGTGGAACGTCCAGACCTGTGCGACAGGGCGGAAGCCGACGTCGGCGTAGAGCTCTTTGGGCCAGTCGCGGTCGTCGGCGACGATGAAGGTGAGGCGGTGGCCACGCGCGCGGGCGTCGTCGACGGCGCAGGTGACGAGCGCCCGAGCGTGCCCCTGCCCGCGCGCCTCGGGCACGGTGTAGACGTCCTCGACCCACGCCGTGCCGGCAGCGTCGGAGCGCAGCTTGGTGAGGGCGACCGGCACCCCACCGGGGTCTCGTGCCCCGAGCCGCCGCTCGTGCCAGACCCGGCCTTCTCGCTCTTGGTACGCGGCGAGCTGCGCGAGGACGTCCGACCCGGCGTCGGTGAGCTCCTCTTCGAGCCAGCGCCGCATGAGCACCGCCGCCTCCTCCTCGTTGAGCTCGCTCACCCGGCTGGTGTCGACGGGGCGGGCGGGCGCCGACGAGAGCGCCATCAGCACCTCGCGGTCGGTCTTGTTCCAGGCCGCCACGGCGCCGGAGAGCGCGGCCGCGACCTCGGGGACGTCGACGACGAGGTGGCGGTAGCCGAGGTGCGCCTGCTGCGCGTCGGCGAGCGCAAGGGCGTCACGCGCCGAGCACGGCGCGCTGATGTGCACCTGGTTCAGGGTGTGGACGAGCGGGAGCTCGGCCGAGCGGGCGGTCCAGCCGATGTCGGACTCGGAAACCTCGGCGATGGCTGCGACCGTCCGGCGCAGGTGGGCGCGGATCTCGGCTGCGGTGTCGCGGTGCGCTGTGGGCACGCCGCCGGTATACACCGCACGCGAAGAGCCGGTTGGTAACGTCGGGCGGTGACCACCTTCGTCACAGCTCCCGTTCAGGGTTCCCTGCGACCGGTGAGCGGCGCCGCGCCCCACGTCACCACGCCGGTCTTCGAGGGGCCGATCGATCTCTTGGTCCATCTCGTCGGCTGCCACGAGGTGGACATCTTGGAGGTCCCGCTCGCCCCGGTCGTCGACGCGTTCGTCGCGGTGCTCCGCGAGCACCCCGAGCAGGTCTCGCTGGACGCGCGTTCCCAGTTCCTCCTGATGGGGTCCATCCTCGTGGAGATCAAGTCCCAGCGCCTCCTTCCGGGTCCCGACGACGTCGACGACGAAGAAGAGCTCGGGGGATGGGAGGAGCGGGACCTCCTGCTGGCACGCCTGCTCGAGTGCAAGGCCTACGCCGCGGCCGCGGACGCCTTCGTGGTGCTCTCCGAGCACGCGGCCCGCTCCGTCGCCAGGGAGGCGGGTCTCGACGATGGGTTCGTGGTGCACGCGCCGGATCTGCTGGCGGGCGTCACGCCCCACCAGCTCGCGGCCGCGTACGTGCGCGCGACCGCCGAGCGGCCCGAGCCGACGGTCGATCTCTCGCACGTCACGGTGGACACCGTCACGGTGTCCGAGACCGTCGCCGTGCTCGCGGGCGCGCTGCCCGGCCGCGGCCCGGTGTCGTTCCGCCAGCTGACCGCGCACCTGCGCGAGCGGATCGAGGTGATCGTGCACTTCCTGGCGGTGCTCGAGCTGTGCAAGCTCGGGAAGGTCAGGGTCGGCCAGGCCGAGCGCTTCGGCGACCTCGAGATCGAGTGGGTGGGAGAGGCCCACCCGCTCGTGGGCGCCCTGGTCGGCGCCGACGACTACGAAGGGTGAGCACGACGTGACCGACGAGGAGCTGGCCCGCGCGATCGAAGCCGTGGTGATGGTGGCCGTGGAGCCGGTCACCCCCGGTCTGCTGGCGGAGCTGCTCGAAGAGCCGACCGAGAGGGTCGAGGCGGCCGCCGAGCGGCTCGCGGCGGCGTACCGCGCGCAGGGGCGCGGGTTCGTCCTCGCCCGCATCGCCGGGGGGTTCCGCTACCAGACGCACCCGGACCTCGCCCCCTACGTGGAGCGCTTCGCGAACCGCGACGTCTCGCACCGGCTGTCGACTGCGGCACTCGAGACCCTGGCGATCGTCGCCTACCGCCAGCCCGTCTCGAGGGCGCAGATCGGGGCGCTCCGGGGGGTGAACGCCGACGGCGTGGTGCGCCTCTTGGAGCAGCGCGGCTACATCGTGGCCGTCGGGCGGGCGGAGGGGCCCGGCCAACCCATCCTGTACGGCACGACGGACCTGTTCTTGGAGCGGCTCGGGCTGGACAGCGTCTCCCAGCTCCCCCCGGTCGAGGACTTCCTCCCCGGCGTGGACGCCGCCTACGACCTCGAAGAAGGATTGCGGTCGGCCGGCAGCGGCGATGGCGCCCGAGCCTGACCCCGCCGGCACCCCGCGCCAGGGAGACGGCGAGCGGCTCCAAAAGGTGCTCGCCCGCGCCGGGATCGGCAGCCGCCGCGCCTGCGACGACCTCGTCGCCGAGGGCAGGGTCGAGGTGAACGGGAGGCGCGCCGTGCTGGGCCAGCGCGTCGACCCCCGCGCCGACTCGGTGGCCGTGGACGGGGTCCCCGTCCCCATCGCCCCCGACCTCGTGTACTACCTCGTGAACAAGCCGGCCGGCGTGGTGACCACGGCGTCGGACCCCGAGGGGCGCCGCACGGTCGTCGATCTCGTCCCGCCGGCGCCTCGGGTCTTTCCCGTGGGGCGCCTCGACCTCGACACCGAGGGCCTCATCGTGCTCACCAACGACGGCGACCTCGCCCACCGCCTCACCCATCCCTCGCACGGCGTGGCGAAGGAGTACCTCGCGGAGGTCGAGGGCGCGCCGGGGGCGGGGGCGCTGCGGGCACTGCGTGAGGGCGTCGAGCTCGAGGACGGTCGCACGGCACCGGCGGTGGTGGGGCAGGTGGCGCCGGGGATGTTGCGCATCGTGATCCACGAGGGGCGCAACCGCCAGGTCCGGCGCATGTGCGACGCGGTGGGGCACCCGGTGCGCCGGCTCGTGCGGACCCGCATCGCCACGCTGACCGACTCGACGCTGCGGCCGGGGGGATGCAGGGTCCTCACCGGCGCCGAGGTGCGGGGGCTTTACGCGGCGACGGCGGGGGGAGCTGGAGGCGAGGGTGGCCGGGCCGGCGGGCGCGAGGGCGGGGGCGGCCGGCGCAGCCCTTCGGACCGCGGAGGTGCCGCCCGGTAGCATGCGCTGCCATGCCTGGCACCGTACGCGCGCTGCGCGGGGCAACCACCGTCGCCGAGGACTCCGAAGCTCAGGTGACCGCGCGCGTCCAAGAGCTCCTGTCCGAGCTCATGGCGAAGAACGGCATCGCGCACACAGACGTGATCAGCGCGATCTTCACCGCCACCGCCGACGTCGTCTCCATGTTCCCGGCGACCGCCGCCCGCGGCATCGGCTTCGGGTCCGTGCCGCTTCTGTGCGCGTCGGAGATCCCGGTCCCCGGCTCGATGCCGCACTGCATCCGCGTCCTGCTCCACGTCCACACCGAGCGTCCCCCGGCCGATCTCCGCCACGTGTACCTCCACGGCGCACAGGTGCTGCGCGATGACCTCCCGGTCTGAGGAGCAGGGGGGCCGGGGGCCGGGGGGCGGGGGTCCGGAAGGTGGGGGCTCACCTCCTGCCCGTCGGGCGCTCGTGGTCGGCACCGGGCTCATCGGCGGATCGGTGGGACTGGCGCTTCGGGCCCAGGGGTGGCGGGTCTCGGGGGTCGACGCCGAGCCCTCTCGCGCGGCCGACGCCCTCGCGCGCGGTGCCCTGGACGCGGTGGGCGACGACCCGGAGGCCGAAATCGCCTTCGTCGCCACGCCGTCGTCGGTGGTGGCCGACGTCGCCCGGGACCTGCTCGGCGACACGCGCCGGACGGCGCTCGTGGTGACCGACATGAGCGGGGTGAAGGCGCCGATCGTCGCCGACGTCGCCCACCCGCGCTTCGTCGGCGGTCACCCGATGGCCGGGTCGGAGCAGCTCGGCCTCGACGGCGCCGACGCCGAGCTCTTCACGGGCGCCGTCTGGGTCCTGACCCCGACGGCCGCCACCGCGCTCGGCGCGTTCTCGCTCGTGCGCGAGGTGGTCTCGTCGTTCGGCGCGGACGTGGTCGCGCTCGGGCCCGAGGACCACGACCGCTTGGTGGCGGTCGTCTCCCACGTGCCGCACCTCGTGGCGGCGACCCTCATGAACGCCGCGGCGCAGGACGCCGAGCACGACGCGGTCCTCCTGCGGCTTGCTGCGGGGGGGTTCCGGGACATGACGCGCGTCGCCGCAGGGCACCCGGGCATCTGGCCCGACGTGTGCGTCGACAACGCGGCGGCCATCTCCGCCTCGCTCGACCGGGTGATCGACGACCTCGTCGCCATGCGCGAACGGGTACGCGGCGCCGATCGCACCGGACTGCTCGAGGTGCTCGGCAGGGCGAGCAGCGCGCGCCGGCACCTGCCGGCCCGCGGGGCGCGGCCCGAGCGGCTGGCGGAGCTCCGCGTGCCGGTCCCCGACCGCGAAGGGGTGCTCGCCGAGATCACCAGCGTCGCAGGCGACCTCGGCATCAACATCTACGACATCGAGATCGCGCACTCGGCCGAGGGGCCCCGCGGCGTGCTCCTGCTCGTCGTCGACGAGGCAGACGCTCCGAAGCTGCGCGACGCCGTCGGGGCGCGCGGATACCGCAGCACGGGGCAGGTGCTGACGTGAGCGACGGTGGCTTGGACGGCGAGCCACGGCTGTCGCCGCGCACGGTTCGGATCCGGAGCGGCGCGCCGCTCAAGGGGGAGGTGCGCGTCCCGGGGGACAAGTCGATCTCTCACCGCGCGCTCCTTGTGGGCGCGCTGGCCGAGGGCACGTCGCTCATCCGGGGGCTGTCGGACGGCGAGGACGTGCGCCGGACGTACCGGGCGGTGGCCGCGCTCGGCGCCGAGGTCCATGACGACGGGTCCGTGGTGACCGTGACGGGTGGCAGGTCGTGCCTGCGGGCGCCCGACGCGCCGATCGACTGCGGCAACTCGGGGACGGCCATGCGGCTGCTTGCGGGCCTCGTTGCGGGGCTCGAGGGGGAGACCGTGCTGGTCGGCGACGACTCGCTGTCGGCGCGCCCCATGGACCGCATCGCTGCGCCGCTGTCGGCCATGGGGGCGGCGGTGTCGGGGAGCGGGGCGGGCGTGTCGGGGAGCGGGGCGGGCGTGTCGGGGAGTGGGGCGGCGAGTGGGGCGGGGGCACGCTGCCTCCCTCCCCTCACCATCAAGGGCGGTCACCTGCAGGGCGTCAGCTGGACGCCGGAGGTGGCGAGCGCGCAGGTGAAGTCGGCGATCCTGTTTGCCGGGCTGTGGGCGGAGGGCGAGACGGTCGTCCACGAGCCGGTGCGGACGCGGGCGCACACCGAGGAGCTGCTCGCCGAGGCGGGCGCGACCGTCACCGTCAGCGACGAGGGCGGCGGGCGGACGGTGCGGCTCCGGGCGTCCCTCCTGTCGCCGCTCGACATCATCGTGCCCGGGGATCCCTCGCAGGCGGCCTTCTGGGTCGTCGCCGCGTGCGTGGTGCCGGGGAGCGCGCTCACGGTGCGCGGCGTCTACGCCGGACCCGAGCGCACCGGCTTCATCGACGTCCTGGCGCGCATGGGCGCGGACGTCGCGATGTCCGAGGCACGGGCCCCGGGACGTGGGCGAGACGCTGCCGGCACGACGCCGGTCGCGGACATCACGGCGCGCTTCGGGGCGCTCTCGGGGACGGTCGTCAGGGCTGCCGAGATCCCGTCGCTCGACGAGGTCCCGGCCCTCGCCATTGCCGCCGCGTGTGCGGCCGGCACCACCCGGTTCGTCGGGATGGGAGAGCTCCGGGTGAAAGAGACGGATCGCCTCGCGGCGGTCGCACGGCTCGTACAGGGGCTCGGGGCAGTGGCGACGGTCGACGGTGACGATCTCGTCGTGGAGGGCTGCGGGGCGCTGCGCCACGTGACATTTGACAGCGGGGGCGACCACCGCATGGCCATGGCGGCTGCCATCGGCGCACTGGCTAGCGGAGAGGGCGAGAGCCGCATCGACGGCTTCGACTGCGTCTCGACCAGCTACCCCGGCTTCCTCGACGACCTGCGCGGGCTCGGCGGCCGGGCGCGGCTCCTCCTCGTGGCGATCGACGGGCCCGCGGGATCGGGAAAGTCCACGGTCTCCCGACTGCTCGCCGCCAAGCTCGGCATCCCGCGGCTCGACACCGGTGCCATGTACCGCGCCATCGCGTGGGCGGCCCTAGAGCGCGGGGTCGACCCGGCCGATGCGTCCCGTGTCGCGGACATCGCCCGCGGGGCGGTGATCGACGCCGGACCGGGAGCCGTCGTGATCGACGGCACGGACGTGACCCGCGCGATCAGGACGCCGGAGGTGAACCGGGCCGTCTCGGTCGTGGCAGCCAACCCGGCGGTGCGCGCGGCACTCGTCGAGCGCCAGCGCGGCTGGGCGGACGCGCACGGCGGGGGAGTGGTCGAAGGGCGCGACATCGGCACGGTGGTCTTCCCCGGCGCGGACCTGAAGGTGTACCTCACCGCGTCGGCCGAAGAGCGGGCACGGCGTCGCCACGACGAAGCCGCCGAGGGCGTCGCGCGCCGCGATCAGATCGACCGCACGCGTGCCGTGTCGCCGCTCGTGCAGGCCGAGGACGCGCTGCTCGTCGACACGACCGGCCGCCGAGTCGAGGATGTG
>JAJYPY010000056.1 GCA_021794995.1 Actinomycetes bacterium
TCGAGCTGCTGCTCACGATCTGCATCCGACACGCCCGAAATTCGAGCACGTTCGAGGCGACTTCGCGAATCGCGAGGTCAGGCCCTTGTTGCAGGCCGCAGCCTGCCGGGGGAGGTGAATGGTTGCGACCGAAGCGAGACATGGGCGCCGATTTCCAAGTTGGCCGTCGAGGCCAAGAGTCGGCGAGTTCCACCGGCCGATACATTGTGACCAATGGCGCCGGGTCCGGAGCTCGCTCGCTTGGACGGCTACCCCTTCGAGGTGCGATACAGCGATGGCGCACTCGTGCGCGCACGTGCCGCCGCTGGCATCGCCACTGACGCGTACCTCTATTTGAGCTGTCTCTTTTCGGGAATCGAGCCCGATATCGCGATCATCGTGGTCGACGAGGGAGACTGGCACAGCCGCTGGCGCAGCCGGCAACCATACGGGCTTCCATACTTCAACGATGACGCGGGCCAGCTCCGTCCCGGCATTGTGATGATGCCCGCAGGAGGCGGCGACTTCTGGACCGGGATCGGAGAGGATATTCGAAGAGCGTCACCGCACGGCTATGCCAAATTGCTGGTGACGTATCCCGACGGCGCAGGAGGCCTGGACTTCCAGCCGTTCTTCGACCTCGTCACGATCCATGAGCTCGCCCACTCCTTCGCAGTACTCGGGGGTCTCACGTTGCCGACGTTCTGGCTGGGGGAAATGTTCGCCAACCTCGCCCTCCATGCGTTCGTCGCGACGAGACAGCCAGAGAGTTTGCACACGTTGGAAGTGCTGCCGACCGCAGGAGCAGGAAGCCGGCGCCTCGCCGCTCGGATGCGTGCCGAGGGCTACAGCACGCTCGACGACCTCGAGGCGCACTACACCGGTGGTGAGCGGCCGATGAACCCGCTCAACTACGTCTGGTACCAGTATCGATGGCTGCGACTCGCAGCAGCGACGTTCGACGCTGATGGTGAGGCTGTCCTGGCGCGCTTTTGGGATTGCTTTCACCGACCCGATCACGTCAGTTCGGGCGAAGTGACGGCGGCATCCCTGGCTCCGCTGTTGACGACCGAGGTGAGCGAGACCCTCGGTCAGGCGATCCGTCGTTGGCGATAGCGCTCGGATCGGAGCATCGGCCCCTGGCGGGCCATCGAGGACTTGGCCTGAGCCGGCGACGTCGGCGCGGTGACGTGGTTTCGTGCGTCATGTTCGGAGTCGGAGCCGCATATGCCGAACGTCGATGTGGCCTGCAGGGCGGCCAACTCGAGATCCGGACGGGCCGCGCCGTCATCTCTCCGAGGCTCCACATCCTCATGCACGAGGTCGTGGCGAACCAGCGGTGGGCTGATGCCCCGTCCGGGGTGTCGGCGATCGCTCGACGGCTTCGCGGCGATGACTTCGAGGTCCTGTGCGACGCGCAGTCCCATGGCATCGAGACGGTTGGACAGGCCCTCGCAGTCCGAGCGACGCGCCGTGCGCCGAGCGGATGCACATCGACACCGCAGGTAGCCGCGGACGGGCGATGAGCGACCAGCAAGGTACACGTGGAACGAGCGGCTCTTTCGATACGACACAGGCTCTCGAACGTCAGCGGTCGGAGTTCGAACGATTCTCAGCGCTGGCCGACGGGATGGGAGCCGACATCCGGGTGGTCACGGCGCGAATCGTCGGAAGAGCCGACTCACGCACCGTGGCGCTGTTTTTTCAGCACGATGAGTTCTCTGACGTGCTCTTCGCCTATCGGTGCTGTCCACCGGGTACCGAACCTCACGAGCCCCTGTGGCTGGCCGAAGAGCTCGCAACGGGCGCCTTACGTCGGATCATGCGAAGCGGACAGTCGCTCGCGGACATCGACGGCGTCGTGTGGCTCCGCGTGCGCGGATCGGTTCTCGTCGCGGAGCTGGAGGCCTGAGTGTCCGTCGACCGTGGGGAGAAGGGCGGTCGATCGTTCGCCGCGCTGTCCGTTTGCCAGCCGGTCAGTCCCGCCACGAGGGACGATGGCGCCCCGTCACGAGAGAGCCCCGGAGGATCCGCGTGTGGCAGCACGAGGGAGGCGGCAGCATGCTGGTGGGCTCGGAGCATCGAACGTCTTGAGAGAATGGGCGCGCATGGAGCGCGTGTCGGTGGTCGGGAATGCGGGCTCGGGCAAGACGCAGCTCGCACGCAGTCTTGCGACCCTGCTCGGCGTGCCGCACGTGGAGCTCGATGCGATCCATCATCTCTCGGGCTGGCAACCGATCGATCCCACGACGTTCGTTGACGAGGTGGCTGCGATCGCGTCGGGCGACTCCTGGGTGATCGACGGCAACTACCGGATGGTCGTGAGCGAAGGTCCTGTATGGCAACGTGCGGACACCGTGGTCTGGCTCGATCTCCCGCGTCGTGTCGTCATGCGAGGGCTCCTCGCCCGGACCGTCCGTCGCATCGTTGGGCGGGAAGTGCTGTGGAACGGAAATCGAGAACCCTTACGGAACCTGTACGCGTGGGACCCCGAGAAGTCCATTGTGCGTTGGGCGTGGACCCAGCACGCCGAGTATCGGCACCGCTACGGTTCAGCGATGAGCTCTGCCGACAATGCACACCTTCATTTCGTGCGACTGGGGAGCCGGAAGGAAGCTGCACGTTGGCTCGAGAGCGTACGGTTGGAGGCAGCGAAGTGAAGGATCACGGGCCAGCGTATCGCGCCGTCGCGAGCGATCTCGACGGCACGCTGCTGCGATCGGACGGCTCGCTGTCCGATCGAACCATCGCCGCCGTCGAACGAGTTGGGGCTCTTGGGATCGAGGTCGTGCTCGTCACGTCGCGGCCTCCCCGATGGGTCGGCGACATCGCGCGTGCGCTGCGTTGCCATCCACTCGTGATCTGCTCGAACGGAGGATTGATCTACGACACCGCCGCCGGTCGCGTGGTATCCGAGCATCCGATCCCTCAGTCCGCAGCCTTGGAGATCGTGGTACGGCTCAGAGCGCTCTTGGCCGATGTGGCTATCGCCGTCGAGTCGAGCCTCGGCACCGGGTTCGAGCCGCACTATCACGGCACGTGGACCGTACCGGGAGACGCCTTGGTGGCGGACGCCGTCTGTCTTCTCGAGCTCCCGGCATGCAAGCTCTGCGTGCGGCATGGAGAGCGAGGCGAACATTGGGAGATCGTCGAGAGGGTGAGGGAGGCGGTGGGTGATCTCGGGGAGGTGACGAGCTCGGGACCGGACGCTCCGATCGAAGTCGCGGCTCGTGGAGTGACCAAGGCGCTTGCCCTCGAGATCCTCGCCGAACGGGTGCACGTCGGATCACATGAGGTCATCGCGTTCGGCGACATGCCGAACGATCTGCCGATGCTCCGTTGGGCCGGTCGCTCGATCGCGCCAGCGAACGCGCACTCCGATGTACTGACCGTGGTGGACGAGGTGACGGCGGACTGCGACCATGACGGCGTCGCGATGGTCCTCGAGGACCTCGTGCGACAAGCGACAAGCGAACAGCGATAAGAGGGTCTCGGGCCGTACGCCCGGTGAGCAGGACGTCGCGCGTCTGCGATTTGCGCAATGCCTCAGGAGATGAAGTCACGCTCCTCTGCGTCGTGTTCGGGTACATAGCCGATCGTCTGATAGATCGAATTCGACACAGGGTTGGCGAGGTCCGTGTACAAGACCACGTGCGCCGCACCGCCGTCGATGCCCGCCTGGCTGGCAGCGGCGGTCACCGCCGAGCCGTAGCCGTGACCACGGCGGTCACGCGGCGTGAAGACCGGTCCGACCCGAGCGACACCGAGGGCAGGAGCGCTCACTCCCGCGAGCGCCACGACCTCGCCGTCCACGTCCCACAGCCAGATCTGCCCCGCCGCCACCCGCCGTCGCGCCGTCGCCTCGTGGTCTTCGTGGGGCTCCCCCAGCATCGCCTCGACCCGGAAACTCTGGAGCCATGTCGCGACCCGCTCGAGGTCGTGTGCACTCGCGATTCTCGGACGTCCGGCGATGCCTTCGGGTGGACGCAGTTCCTCGAGTACGTACATGCGCATGGATACCCGCGTCCGGGACTCCTGACCGGTGCGTGCCTGCCACTCACGGGCGAACCGATCCACACTGGATGCTTCGCCGTTCACCCCTGGAAGGACGCGGCCCGAGGCGGCGAGCCCCGCCGCGATCACCTCAGGCACCCCGCGCGGCAGTCGGGGCACGAACAGACTGTGCGGGGGGGTGTGCATGGCTGCACCTACCGTGTGGCCATCGTCGTCGACCACGATCCAACTGGAGCCCGGAGACGGTGTGCGCCTGCCGTCCACGATGTCCTGGACGTGCACGGACACCACGTTGGCCGTGAAGGGCTCCACGCGAAGGAACGGTCCGGCGGCGAGAGCGAATTCTGCGACATCGTCGATGAGCCGGAACCTCATGCCGCAGTGTAGAGGCAACCTCCGGAGCGCTCGGGGCAGGATCGCCGGACGACCACGCTGACGACGCCACCCCTCCCTGAAAGAAACCTCGAGTGAGGTCCAACCTTGGTGTCGTCGTGGTTAGGGTGACCCCGTGAGCGAGACGTTCCTCAGCATCGGGGAGATGGCCGCCCGGACCGGCGTCTCGACCTCCGCGCTGCGCTTCTACGAGGCAAAGGGCCTCGTGACCTCGACGCGCAGCTCTGGGGGGCAACGGCGCTATGCGCGCAGCGCACTTCGACGGGTCGCGTTCATCCGCATCGCGCAACGGGTCGGGCTCACCTTGGAGGAGATCAGCTCGGCGCTCGAGACGCTCCCTGAGTCTCGTACGCCGACCAAGTCCGACTGGGCCCGGCTATCGGCATCGTGGCGTCCGCGACTCGACGAGCAGATCGCGGTGCTCCAGCGATTGCGCGACGAGCTGACGTCGTGCATCGGCTGCGGGTGCCTGTCACTGCGGGACTGCGCCCTGTACAACCCATCGGACCGCGCAGGCCTGGATGGTCCGGGCCCGCGCTTCTTGCTGACGGGCGAGCGCCCCGCCCTCGAAGAGGGATCAACACGAGGCTGAGCACCCTTTTCCTCGAAGACTCGTCCGGCTACGGTTGGCGCCGCACGACGAAGTCAGGAGGGGAGATGGGCAGGCTGCGCGCCACCGCGTTGATCGGCCTGTTCGCCGCCGTGGCATTGGTGGCAGGGCTCACCGTCGGGTCTGCCGTCCCACCTGCTGCGCACCGAGCCGATGAGGTCCACACCCAGCCCATCGCGAAGCGTCAGGGCGAGACAGCCAAGCTCCTGACCGAAGCGCAGTGCGTGGCCACACCGTCGATCCGCATCCCCTGCTACGACCCCGCGCAGATCCAGACCGCCTACGGCGAGCTCCCCTTGTTCGCCGCGGGCGTCAAAGGGGAGGGGCAGACCATCGTCATCGTCGACTCCTTCGGCTCGCCGACGATCCGCGCCGACCTCGCGACCTTCGACGCACGGTTCAAATTGCCTGCGCCTCCCTCGTTCCGAGTGATCCAACCTGCTGGGGCCGTCCCGGCGTACAACCCGCGCACAACAACAATGGTTGGCTGGGCGGGGGAGACCACCCTCGACGTCGAGTGGGCGCATGCCATTGCGCCAGGATCGAGCATCTTGTTGGTCGAGACTCCGGTGTCAGAGACCGAAGGCACAGTCGGGTTCCCCCAGATCGTGGCGGCGGAGAACTACGTCATCGCCCACCACCTGGGAAACGTGATCAGTCAGAGCTTCGGTGCAAACGAGCACACGTTCTCGTCGCTCGCCGCGCTGCAGACCCTCCGGAGCGCATACGAACGGGCGTATGCAGCGGGCATCACGGTGCTGGCCGCTACCGGCGACACAGGCGCGACGGACTACGCGACAGCGACAGCGACCAATTACTCGGTGGTCCCTGCCGTCACATGGCCGGCGAGCGATCCGCTGGTGACCGCTGTCGGGGGAACCCAGCTGAGCCTCGACTCGTCGGGACAACGCACCGCGCCAGACCGGGTCTGGAACGATACCTACTCGCCGGTGGTGAACAGGTTCGTCTTCGGCACATCGGCGGTGCACCCCAACGCGAGTGGCGGCGGGCTGTCGTCTGTCTTCAGCCGACCCTCGTACCAGCAAGACGTCGCTCAGGTGGTCGGGAACGCGCGGGGCATCCCGGACATCTCCATGTCCGCGGCCTGCTCGGGTCTGGTCGACACGTACCAGAGCTTCGCTGGTCCGACATCTCCGGGCTGGTACTACGTCTGCGGCACCAGCGAGGCGACTCCAATCTTCGCCGGGATCGTCGCGCTCGCTGATCAAGAGGCGCATCACGGCCTCGGGTTGATCAACCCGGCGCTCTACGCGATGGCGCAAGCTCACGATCCAGGCATCGTCGACATCACCCAGGGCGACAACACGGTCTCGTTCTCCCAGGGCGGGGTCGAGCACACCGTCGTCGGATCGTCGGCGGCTCCGGGATACGACCTGGCATCGGGCGTCGGCACCGTCGACGCGGCGCTGTTCGTGCCCGAGCTCGTGCGCACCGAGGCGGCCGTCGGCACCGACGTGTCATACGGCTTCCTCCCGACGAGGGGCTGAGCTCTTGCCCCGCGGGGCCCCGTGAGGCCGCGAGGATAGGGGGGAACCAACGGTCAGCTCTGTGCCGAGCGGTTTCCCCGGAGGCTCAACTGTTCCTCGATGCGTTTGGGCTCGGTCTGCCAGTGCCAGTCGCCTGACTCGCTTGCATCTCCGAGCGTCGTCCCCGGACCGAGGAGCTCGCGGACCGCGGACTCGAGCTCGCGTGGCGTGGACGCGCCGACGGCGGTGATCGTGCCGTCCGAGTCGACGAGGATGTTGGTCGGTACGCCGCGGATTCCCAGCCGCTCAACGAGCTCGCCGGCCTCGTCGACGAGCACGGTGCCTTCGATGCCCCAAAGCTTGCAGAATGTGCGCGCCTCGGTATAGGCACCGACGCCTTCCCAGACGTCAACCAAGATGATCTCCAGACCAGACCGGTCTGCACGTCGGCGGAGGTCCTCGATGACCGGCGCCTCCGCGTTGCACGGGCCTCACCAGCTGGCAAAGACGTTGATGACGTACTTGCGCCCCGCCCACTCGCCGAGGTCCCGCAGCTCCTTGGTCCAAAGGTCGGGCAGCGACAGAGCCGGCATCGTCTCGCCGACCATCGGGTGGACGGAGGGCTCGACGCGGCTCGGCGGTGGTCCGTCGAGGAGATCTTCTGCAATCGTCAGGGTGCCGCTCCCCGCGTTGGCGACCAGCACCCTGCCGGGATGCAGCGGGTCCTCACAGACGCCGCCCGGTGCAGCACCGACCGGGATGCGTGACCACTCGATCCCGTCGAGACCGAGGACGCTCACGGTGCCATCCCCGCGGTTGCCGACGTACAAGCGGTCGTCGCGCAATCCCATGGCCAGCCCGACGGGCGCATTGGGGACGGCCATGTCCGCCACCTTTGCCACCGCGCTGCCATCGACCCGGGTGACCGTGCTTGCGAGGGAGTCCGCGATGAAGACGTCGCCGGTCTCCTGGTGGACGCCGATGGCGCACGGCCCGGCAAGCAGCGGAAGGCGTCCCAAGATCTCGAGCGTCTCCGAGTCGACGACGGTGACGGACGACGCAACGAAATTCACGCAGTACACGCGCCCGTTGCGCGGGTCGGCAGCGATCGCTCCAGCGCCGAGCTCTGCTTCGACGACGCCGATGCGCTCCAGACGGTCGAGGTCGATGACGCTCATCGTCGACCCCGCGGCGTCACCCGAGTACAAGCGCCTGCCCTCCACATCGATGCACAGACCGGCGGGGTAGCTGCCGACCGGGATGGTCGCGACAACTTGACCGGCAGATGCGTCGATCACGGAGATCTGGTCGGACCGAGCGTCGGCGGTGAACACATGTCCGGTCCGCTCATCGACGGTGATGTCGATGGGCTCGCCGCCGACGGCGATGGTGTCGACGACCCGCAGCTGATCAGCGTCTACGACCGCCACTGCATTCGACCGTGAGCACGCCACATAGATGAGGCCGCTTTTCTGGTGGACGACCACGCCTTCTGGGTCGAGTCCGACCTCCACCTCGCCGATGAGCCGGTAGGCACGCCCTTCGCCGCCAAGGTCGACCTCGCAGCTCGGCCCTCCGTCGATGATGACCGGCTGCGCCGCACATGTTCGGTTGGCGGCGACGGCTTCCAGCGGCTCGTCGGGCAGGGCAGACATTCAGTTCCTCCTTGGTCAGCACTCGTCGTACCCGGTCGTTGTCGCGGTGGAACCGAATGCACCCTCACGTTAGTGCGGTTGCCTCCGCTCGACAGCTATGGCGCAGCGTCTGCGCGCTCGTGCGGCGGAGGAGTCGGAGCCCGGCGTTGCGACGCGCGAGGTGCGCCGATGCGCTGCAGCTTCTACGCTCGCATGCGGAGGTGTCCAGGCGCCTGGTGGGCCTCCCCGCCTTCAAAGCGGGTGGGACGGGTGATCCCCGTCCGGCGGGTTCGATTCCCGTCCACCTCCGCGAATCGGCCAATTGCGTCACCCGAGCCCCGCGCGGGGCCGCGCCGTGTCGGATCCCCGTCGTGTGTGGGGGCCCAGCTTCGGGTGCATATAGTGCAGAACCACACCTGCTGCGGGAGTCGGACCGACGGCAGGATCGAACATGCGTCGCGTCGCAGGGAGCCACATGACCTTCGAGTCGGGGTTGGAGTCACCGGCCATCTGGCGGTGCGCTGGTTGCGGTGCCCTCGTGCATCCCGCCGACGAGGACGCTCCCGCGGCGTGGTGCATGCGCTGCAAGCGAATGGTTCGAGCGATCCAAGATGGCGCACGGCGTCCGGCCTGACGCCCGACCCATCGAGCGGATCGGCTGACGACTCGACCGTCGCGGGAGGATCTCGGGGCTGCGGTCTCGTCCGGCGTCCGCGTGCCCGACCTTGTCGCTCCGGGCCTCGACGTGCTGTTCTGCGGGATCAACCCCGGCGCATGGTCCGGGGCGCTCGGACATCACTTTGCCCATCCGGGCAACCGGTTCTGGAAGGTGCTCCACCTGGCGGGGTTCACCGACGTCCAACTGAACGCCGCCGAAGAGCGCAGGCTGCTCGAGTGCAGGCTCGGCATCACGAACCTCGTCTCCCGCACGACCACCGCAGCTGCCGAGCTCGCACCGGACGAGCTTCGGCGTGGGGCGGTGCAACTGGAGCGCACGGTACGCCGAGTGCTGCCCAAGACGGTCGCCTTTTTGGGCATTGGCGCCTACCGAGTGGCATTCGCCCGACCGCGCGCCACGGTCGGACCCCAAGCCGAGACCCTTGCGAGCGTGACCGTTTGGCTCTTGCCGAATCCGAGCGGACTGCAGGCCTGCTACGGACTGGATCGGCTCGTCGAGCTCTTCGGGGCACTGCGCGCATCGGTGCAGGGCAGTGCCTGATCCGCCCGCACGTTTCGCCGGCCGCGGGCCGGGAGCTCCCGCCGTCCCGATCCGTGGAGACGGGCACGCACCGGCTGGCGCCGCAGTTCGGCCGGGGCGGTGCCGACAGGTTGTCCGCTTGACCCCGGCCCCTCGCGCGGCGGCCGTGCGCCCCGCCGCCAGACGGCGTGACGCCCGCGGGCCCGGGCGTGCGTAGGGTGGGTCCATCGACGGCGAAAGGAGGCCCGGTGGGGCACTACCACGACGTACTCGACGAGGTCCGCGGCCCGTACCAGGAGCTCCGCGGGACGATCGGTGAGGTGGTCGCCGGCTACGGCGCGCTGCACCGCGCCGCCATGGCGGAGGGCGCGTTGTCGACGAAGACCAAAGAGCTCGTCGCACTGGCGATCGCCATCACCCGCGAGTGCGACGGCTGTATCGCCGCACACGCGCGCGCCGCAGCGCGCCGCAGCGCGACCGAGGCGGAAGTAGCGGAGGTGATCGGTGTCGCGATCCTCATGAACGGTGGCCCCGGCACGGTCTTCGGACCCCGAGCTCTGGCCGCGTTCCAGGAGTTCTCGTCCGAAGGCGTTGCCGACGCACGCGGAGCGGGCGTCACCTCTTGACGACGTCGACATCGACTTCGACGGCGACGTCGGTGACGCTCGGTTGACGCCAGCCCCAGGTCGACGGCATTCCAACGCAGTCGGTAGGGTCCATCCGTGCGCCTTCTCACGTTCCTCGTACCCGAAGAGACCCCGGCCGGCCCGGCAACAGTGCAGTGCACCGGCGTCGTCATCGGTGACGATGTCATCGACCTGACCGACCCCGCCGTTGGACTACCCGCCGAGATGGATTCGCTGCTTGGCATGGGAGAAGAGGCGCTCGAGCGGGCCGCAGACGCAGCGACATCGTCGGCGCGCCGGTTCCGGCTGGACGAGGTGCAGTTGCTCGCACCCGTGCCCGTCCCGCCCAAGGTGCTCGCCATCGGCATGAATTACCGTGCACACGCGGCAGAGATGGGCCGGGAGCTGCCTGAGCACCAGTACTGGTTCAACAAGCAGCGCACGTCCGTCATCGGCCCGACTGAGGACATCGTCGTGCCCGCGGTGTCCGAGCAGGTGGATTATGAAGGCGAGCTGGGCATCGTCATCGGACGCCGTGCGAAGTCCGTTCCAGCCGAGCGTTGGCTGGATGTCGTCGCGGGGTTCACGGTGCTGAACGACGTGAGCGTGAGGGACTGGCAGCGACATTCGCCGACCTTCACCATGGGAAAGTCGTTCAACACGCACTGTCCGATGGGGCCGTGGATCGTAACGCCGGACGAAGTCGGCGATCCCACAGCGTTGTCGCTGCGCACGACCGTGAACGGTGAGATTCGTCAGGATGCCACGACGGCGGACCTCATCTTCCGGCCGGCCGAGATGATCGAGTACCTCACGACCGTCTTTCCCCTCGAGCCAGGCGACGTCCTGTCGACGGGCACGCCAGCAGGTGTGGGTGCCGCATTCCGTCCCCCTCGCTGGCTTCGTCCGGGCGACACGGTCCGGATCGAGATCGAGCGCGTGGGCGTTCTCGAGAATCACGTCGTCGCAGAAGTCCCGGTGGCCCCGCCGCCCGAGCCCGTCGTGGACGACCGGCGCTGATCGGACGCATCCGCGCGTGCGTTGCACCGCATCCTGCACGAGGGAGCGCCTGGGCACGGCAGAATGGGGGGCGTGGACGAGAGCGAACCCCAGGCCGCATCCGGCACTCAGGCCGCATCCGGCACTCGGACCGAGTCCGGCACTCGGACCGAGTCCGCGCCCCGCGCCGAGTCCGCGCCGGTAGGGGCACCCGCAGGAGCGGACCTGAGCGACGGCGAGCGCGCCGAGCGGCTCAGCCAGCTCCAAGCCCTCATGGAGCTCATGCGCCCGGCCGTGCAGGCTGACGGGGGAGACCTGGTGCTCGTCGCCGCTGATGTGGAATCGGGGAAGGTCGAAGTGCAGCTCCAAGGCGCCTGCAGCTCGTGTGCGATCAGCTCTGCCACGCTCCAGGGCGGTGTCGAGCGCATCATCAAGGACCGGCTCGCATGGGTGACGGACGTGGTCGGCGGACTGACAGAGACAATCGACCCCTTCGAGAGCGCATCCCTCGGCCACGGCGCGTACGTCCCACGCGTCTGAGCGGCTCGTGTTCCCATGCACGCTCTTCGGCGCGCCATTAGTTAGAAAAACTAAGTATAATCGGCATCGTGCCTGCCAGCGGGTCCGATGCACTGCCCAACACGGGGATACCGGTGGACGCCGGCCCTGCCGGCACTGCCGGCATGGAAGGTCCGGTGAGAGATGACGAGCTGGCCGCGCGCCTGCGGGTCGCGGTCACCCGTCTGAACCGGCGCTTGCGCCAGGAGTCGCTGTCGGGGGTCTCCCCCTCGCAGGAAGCGGCGCTCGGGACCATCAACCGCCTCGGGAGCCCCACGTTGGGGGAGCTGGCGCAGGCGGAGCAGGTCCAGCCCCCGACGATGACGCGCGTGGTGGCAACGATGGAAGCCGCCGGGCTCGTGGTCAGAGAGGGCGACGCGGGAGACCGGAGGGTGACCCGGGTGCGGCTGACCCGTCAGGGACGCGCCACGCTCGAGCGCATCCGTAGCCTCAAGAACGCGTACCTCGCCCGACAGATCGGACGCCTGACGGCGCCGGAGCGAACCCGGGCCTGCGCGCTCGCGGCGCTCCTCGAGCAGCTGATCGAGGACCGGTGAGACACCGCCTCCGACGGGCCGGCGCGCAGACGTTCCTCGCCCTGCGTGTGAGGAACTTCCGCCTCTACTTCATCGGACAGGTCGTCTCGGTGTCGGGAACCTGGATGCAGACGGTGGCGCTCGCCCTGCTGATCCTGTCCCGTCAGCTCCACGGGAACGGGGTCGATGTGGGGGCTGCCACGGCCGTCCAATACCTCCCGATGCTGCTCTTCGGCACGTTGGGCGGTCTCGTCGCCGACCGGGTAGACAAGCGAAAGCTCCTCGTGATCACGCAGGCTTGCGCAGGAGTGCTCGCTGTGGCGCTCGCGCTGCTCACCGAGTTTCGCGTCGTCACGATGTGGGAGGTCTTCGTGCTTGCGACCCTCCTCGGCGTGGTGAACCTCCTCACAAACCCGACCCGTCAGGCGTTCGTCTCCGAGATGGTGGGGCGCGAGCTCTTGCCAAACGCCGTCAGTCTCAACAGCGTCCTCATGAACTCGGCGCGCGTCGTCGGGCCAGCGATCGGCGGGGTCCTCATCTTCACCGTCGGGTACGCCGCCTGCTTCTACGTGAACGCCGCATCGTACGTCGCGGTGATCGTGGCGCTGCTCGCCATGAGACCGTCCGAGCTGTGCTCGAGCGGTCGTGTCGCCCGGGCGAAGGGACAGGTGCGAGAGGGTCTGCGCTATGTATGGGACAACCGTGGGCTCCGCGTCCCGTTGTTGGCGATGGCTGTGGTGGGCACCCTCGCGTTCAACTTCACGACGACGCTGCCGCTGCTCGCCAAGTACACGTTCCACGGAGGCGCGGGGACCTACAGCACGTTCACCGTCGCGATGGGTGCCGGTGCGATGCTCGGCGGGCTGCTCGTCGCCCATCGCAGCCGCCCGTCAGCGGGGATGCTCGGCCTGATCGGGATCGGCTTCGGGGTGACGATCGCGCTGGTCGGTCTCTCGCCGACTGAACCGTTGACCGTCGTCGCCCTCGCCTTCATGGGCGTCTTCAGCATCGCATTCATCGCGACGGGCAATGCGATCGTGCAGCTGACCTCGGACCCGTCGATGCGGGGCCGGGTCATGTCCCTCTATTCGATCGCCTTCATCGGGAGCGCGCCCATCGGCGCACCGCTCATGGGTTGGATCAGCGACACGACGTCGCCGCGCGTGGCCCTCGTGATCGGTGCCGTCGGGGCGGCCGCTGCGTCGGTTCCCCTCGCTCGGCGCTGGCTCGTGGGGCGCCGATCCCACCCTGATGCTCGCGTGCAGAACGCACACGTCCGGCCGCATCTCGCTCCCGCCGCTCGCCCTGCGTTGCCGCCTCGGCTGACGTCTCGGCCGACGGAGCCGCGCTCGGGCGACGTCGCCGCGTCGTGAACGCCTCGGCGTCGGGCGTGCGGGTACGACGCGCCGCCTCGCAGACGACCGTCGGCGTCGGTCGGCGCCACCCTCCCGGGTAGGACGGAGCCGGAGGGCGCAGGAGGCGCCGCCGGCGCGCTACCGTTCGGTCGGTGACCGCGACCGAGCCGGCCGTGCGCATCGTCCACTTCTCGAGCGTGGTGAAGCGCCCGCTCGTCGACGCGGCGGGGGATCGCATCGGGCGAATCGAAGACCTCGTCGTCCACCTCGGCGCGCCGCACCCCCCAGTGGTCGGCGCGGTGGTGCGCATCGGCGGGCGGGATCTCTTCGTCGCCATCCGCAACATAGCGGGCATCGGCGAGCGGCGGCCCGAGTTCACGGGCAACCGCGTCGACCTGCGCCGGTTCGAGCGCCGTCCTGGCGAGCTGCTGCTGGGGCGGGATCTTCTCGCCCGCCATCTCATCAACGTGGCGGGGGGCCGCCTCATCCGGGCGAACGAGATCGAGCTCGCCCACGTGCACGGCGGCTGGGAGATCATCGGGGTGGACCCCTCGCCCCACGGTGTCGTGCGCCGGGTGCTGCACGGCCGTCTCGGTTCGGGCGCCCAGCCCGCCCGGATCGTCGACTGGGCCAGCATCGAGCCCTTCGTCGGCCATGTCCCGTCCGCCCGCCTGCGCATCCCGTACCGCAAGCTCGCCAGGCTCCATCCGGCCCAGATCGCAGACCTCGTGGAGGCGGCGTCCCACGAGGAAGGCGAGGAGATCATCGAAGCCGTCGGGGCGGACCGCGAGCTCGAGGCGGACGTGTTCGAGGAGCTGGACCCCGAGCACCAGATCGAATTCCTCGAATCGCGCTCGGACCAGGACGCGGCGAGGCTGCTTGCGTCCATGGCCCCCGACGACGCTGCCGACCTCATCATGGAAGCAGATCAGGACCGGCGCCTGCGCCTGCTCGAGGCTCTGCCCCAGCCACAGCGGCGCAAGGTCCGCCTCCTCCTCAGCTACAACCCCGAGACCGCTGGCGGGCTCATGAGCCCGGACTTCGTGGCCCTTCCGGAGTCCGCCACGGTCACAAGCGCCCTCGCCACGATCCGCCACAGCACCGCGGCACCCGAGTCCCTCCAGGTCATCTTCGCCGTCCGGGAGGACGGCACGGTGAGCGGCTCTGCGTCGGTGGTCGCACTCTTACGAGCATCGCCCGAGGTGCCGCTCAAGTCCGTCGTGCGCCCGATGCCCGCGCATCTCCACCCTGACTGGGATCTCGGGGCGACCGTGCGCAAGATGTCCGACTTCAACTTGATGGTCGCGCCGGTCCTCGACCCCGACCACCAGCACATCCTGGGTATCGTGACGGTGGACGACGTGCTGGAGCTGATGCTGCCTACCGGGTGGCGCCGCGATTTCGGCACCATGTCGCCCGAGGACTGACCGAGTGGACAAGACGATGGAACCCCCACATACCGGGTGCTCGGGGCCCTACGGGCTCCGCGTCCCCCCTGACCCAACGGACGGACCGCCTCGCCGGCGGGCCGTGCG
>JAJYPY010000057.1 GCA_021794995.1 Actinomycetes bacterium
GATCGCAAGACGAGCCATCGGCTTGCACAGTTCGCCCTCGCGGTCGTGTTCTTGCTCACCGCCAAGCTCATTGACTGGCGTAATCGCTGGTCACCGGCATCGCTACCTATCCGCTGAGGCTCTAAGGTCGCTCCCGCAGTGAGACCCCAGCGGGATGGGCTGGGAATGGGCGTGGATGGCGCTGGCGTGGATGGGGGCGCTGCCCAGACCACGTGCACCTGCAGCGCCGTGGGCTCCGCCACAAGATCCTTCGACCAACGGGACACAGCCGTCCATTTGCAGCGGGACCGCTGGGCAACCGTTCCCCAGGAGAGTCAGATGAACCCAGAGGTCCCCGCAACGAGCGCGGACTCGGCGAGGACGCCGCGTCGCCGCGTCGACGGCAGCGGAGGAGATGATCGAGGAGACGCGCGCCGTCCGGCAGGGCCCCGGTGGCTGGTCCCCTCTCCTGCTGGCTGCGAGCGTGTCGCGGAGAAGGGAGAGACGCCCACGGTGCGCGGCGCGCGCACGCGTCGGCGAATTGCCGAGTCCGTCCTCGATGTGTTGCGCGAGCAGGGGCGCGCGCCGACCGCAAAGGAGGTGGCGTCCCGCGCGGGGGTCTCGGTGCGGCTCGTCTTCCACCACTTCGACGACATGGACGCGCTGTACCGCGCCGCCATGAGCATGCAGATGGAGCGTCACTGGCGGGGGCTGCGCGCCGTGCCGTCCGACCTCCCACTCGACCAGCGCATCGCGCGGACCACCGCACAACGGGCCAAGCTGTTCGACGCGACCAGCGCAGTGAGGCGGACCGCGGTCTTGCTCGCGACGCGCCATGCCGACGTGGCCCACGCGCTCACCACGTCCAACACGTTCTTGCGCAGCTGGCTCGAAGTGACCTTCTCTTCGGAGCTCGAGGCCGCCGGACGCGCGAGGGGGGACCTGCTGGCGGCGATCGAGGTCGCCACGTCATGGGAGGTCTGGGAGCGGCTGCGCCGGGAACAGGGCCTGTCGAGCGCCGCAGCCCGGCGCGTGCTCGTGCGCACGTTGCACGCGCTCCTCGACGGCTAGCACCCCGCCCCCGGCGCTCGCCGTCACCTGCGTCGATCCATCGGCTCGTCGACGCGTGCCAGCGCGTCCAACAGAGCTCAGGCGGGACGCGGAGGTCCTGGCGACGGGACGAGGATGCGGCCGCACTGCTCGCACGTGGCGGCGGTGCCCGGCGGCAGATGGCGGATCCGCTCCACCTCCATCGAGGGAAGCTCCAGGTGGCATCCGTTGCACCGGTTCCCCACGAGGCGGGCCGCGCCCGTCCCGCCGAGCCGGGCGCGCAGGGCGTCGTATCGCTCCCTCAGGTCCGGAGGAAGCTCGCCGGCCGCCACCGCACGTGCGGCGAGCTGTACGGACATCGCGTCGTCGATCTCCGCTTCGGCAGCAGCCAGCGCGCCGCGCAACGCCTCGGCCTGCGCCCCCACCTCGGCGCGCGCTGCCGCCAAGGCGGAGAGCTCGGCGTCGACCGGTTCGAGAGCGACCATGATCTCGAGCTCGGCGTCTTCGAAGTGGTCGTTGCGCTGGCGCAGGTGCCGGATCTCGTCGTCCATGGCCTGAAGATCCCGCGCCGGCGCGCCGCGCGCCGAGTACATGCGTCGTTCGATGGACTCGCGCCGAGCGCTCGTCGTCGCGATCTCGGCGTCGAGGGACGCTTGGCGCTCCACGAGCTCGGCGCGGGCCGACTCCGCCTCCGCGGCACGCCGGGCGTTGTCTTTCAAGGCCGCGTCGAGGGACGCGAGCGCCTGACGCTCGGGGAGCGTCGCCTTGCGGTGCTGCAGCTGGGCGATCGCGGTGTCGAGATCCTGGACCTCGAGCAATCGCTCGAGGTCCGCATGGCTGCTCGCCTCAGTCATCCCTCCGAGCCTCCCCGTCGCCGCCACGGCGACTGCGCTCACATGGACCGGGGCTGCGCTCCGGTCGCACGGCGCGGCCGGGCGATCCCGCGCTGCCAGCGAGCGCGTCGTCGGGTGGCCGAACGGTCCTCACCGCTGGAGTCGGCACGGGCACATCGATACCACAGCGGCCGTTCAACTGTCGGCGGCGAGCAGGCGCCCTGCCGCCTCCCCCGTGATCACGCCGGAGAGCACGGTGACCGCACGCCCGGCGACGCCGACCCGCTCCCCTCGCACGCTCACCGCGAGGATTCCGCCGCGGGACGACAGCTGCGCGGCCCGCAGCTGGGTGCGACCAAGGGCGCCACCCCAGTACGGGCCGAGGACGCACTGCACGGACCCGGTGACGGGGTCCTCGGGCACCCCGACGCGGGGAGCGAAGAAGCGCAGGACGTAATCGGGGGCGCCGCTCCCCGGGTGCGCGCCCGTGCCCGCGGTCAAAGCGATGCCCCGGTAGGGGACCGACGCGAGCTGGGGCGCCGCCGCGTCCACGGCGCGGACCACGTCGGCGTCGGCCACTTCCACCACGAGGTCGAAGCGTCCGGCGGCGGCGCGTACGACGGGCCAGGACGACGACAGCTCTCGCGGCGGCGCAACCGGGCGCGGCGTCTCGGCCGGGAGGTCGATCTCGACCTCGTCGCCGTCGACGGAGGCGACGAGCGTGCCGCTCTTGGTGTCGAAGCTGACGGAGCCGCCCGGCAGGCGTCCCGCGTCCGCCAGCGCCCGGGCAGCTGCCATGGTCGCATGACCACAGAGGTCGACCTCTGCGGCAGGCGTGAACCAGCGGAGGCCGAAGCGCTCGGCCTTCGGCCAGACGAACGCCGTCTCCGACAGTCCGATCTCGGAGGCGAGGGCTTGCATCGCCGGCGCGGGCGCCGGACGTGGGAGGAGGCACACCCCGGCGGGATTCCCCGAAAAAGGTCCGACGCAGAACGCGTCCACCCAGACGAAGGGGACGACTGTCGCTGTCACCTGCCGAGTGCCTCCAGGCGCGCGAGGGCGTCGCGGAGCAGCTCGGGCCGCTTGCAGAACGCCCAGCGCACCAACGTCTTGCCCGGAGCCGGATCGCGGTAGAAGACCGACGAGGGGACGGCGACGACGCCGCAACGGGCGGGGAGCCCGCGGCAGAACGCCAGCGCGTCGTCCTCGCCGATCGACGCGACGTCGGTGGTCACGAAATACGTGGCTCCGGGCCGGTAGACGGTGAGGCCGAGCGCCTCCAGTCCGTCGCAGAAGAGATCACGGCGCGCTCGTAACGACCGGCGAAGGGGCTCGATGAGCTCGTCGCCGGCGGTGAGACCGGCGGCGACGGCGTACTGGAAGGGAGTCCCGGTCGCGAACGTGAGGTACTGCTTTGCCGCCCGGACCCGCCCGACCAGCTCCGCGGGCCCGCACGCCCACCCGATCTTCCACCCGGTGAACGAGAAGGTCTTCCCCGCAGACGACACGCTCACGGTGCGATCGCGCATGCCGTCGAAGGTCGCCAACGGCGCGTGGGCGCCCTCGTAGACGAGATGCTCGTAGACCTCGTCGGTCAGGGCGACGAGATCCCGCTCGACGCAGACCCGGGCGATCTCGCGCAACTCCTCGTGGGAGAAGATCTTGCCCGTCGGGTTGTGCGGAGAGTTCAGCAGCACGAGGCGCGTCCTCGGCGAGAGGGCCGCGCGCAGATCCTCAGGGTCCCAAGACCACCGGGGTGCACGCAGCGTCACCATTCTCGAGACCGCCCCCGCCATCGCCGCGGCCGCCGCGTAGGAGTCGTAGAACGGCTCGAACACGACCACCTCGTCACCCGGCTCGCACAGGCCGATCAGCGCTGCCGCGATGCCCTCGGTGGCCCCCGTGGTGACCAGGACCTCCCGCTCCGGGTCGTAGTCGAGCCCGTAGCAGCGCCGCTGGTGCGCGGCCACCGCCTGTCTGAGGGCGGGGACCCCCGATCCGGGCGGGTACTGGTTCTGGCCCGCCCTGATCGCGGCGACGGCGGCCTCGGCGATCTGCTCGGGACCGTCGGTGTCGGGGAACCCCTGTCCGAGGTTGATCGACCCGGTGGCGACGGCCAGCGACGTCATCTCTGCAAAGATCGTCGTCGCGAACGGGGCGAGCCTCCCTCCTGGCGCCGGCATGGACACGACGCGAGATCGTACGCGCGTATCGTCTGGAGGCCGTGCGCCGCTGCGAACCGCGTCCTGCTCCCGCGTTCACGTTCAGTGTCGGGAGCTTCAACGTGCACGCGGGCGTCGACGGGTGGGGTCGGCCCTACGACGTGATCGCGGCGTGCCGGCGCATCGACGCCGACGTGCTCGTCCTCGAGGAGAACTGGGCCCCGGACGGCGGCGCGAGCATCTCCGAGCAAGTGGGGAATGCGATGGGATACGCCGTCGTCGAGCACCACCTCGCCGGCGGCCGGCTCGCCGGCCCCCACCCGGACGCTGACGAGCACTGGATGCGATCCTTCGACTGGCGGGGCAAGAGCCATGCGATCTACTTGGACAGCGAGCGGCCCTTCGGTGCCAGGGTCCGCAGCTCGCGCCGGTTCGACACGGCCCAACGGGGGCACTGGGGCGTCGCCGTGCTGACCCGGCTGCCGCTCGTCAGCTCGCGTGCGTTCGAGCTCGGGCGCTTGGCCCGCGACCGTGCGCGGCGCGCCGCGCTGGCGGTGACGATCGACGCCGGAGGAACGCACGTGACGGTGATCGGCACGCACATGTCGCACATCACGTACGGCGCGCCGCGCCAGTACCTCGCGCTGGCGAGGGGAATCCGTGCCCTGCTCCCCGAGGGCCCCGCGGTCCTCGCCGGGGACATGAACCTGTGGGGACCCCCGGTCAGCCTCTTCTTCCCCAGGTGGCGGCGTGCATTGCGTCACAAGACGTGGCCGGCGTGGCGGCCGCACAGCCAGGTCGACCACGTGCTCGTACGCGGGTCGTTGCGGGTCGTCGCTGCCGACGCCCTCGCTGCCGCCGGTTCCGACCACCTGCCGATCGTCGTCACCCTCGCGCCGGCTCCTCAATCCTCGTGACGACCCCGCCGCCTTCCCCGCCGGAACGACCGGCCCCGGTGATCGCCCGCCATGCGCACGCGGGCCTCGTCGCCGCCATCGTGCTCGCCGCGGCGTACTCGGGATGGGCTTCGGGAGCCCCGCCGTTCACCACTTGCGCCGACATCGCCGTCTCGGTGCCCGCGGCCCTGTTCGCCGCGACGCTGGTCCTGCAGCGGTGGTGGCCCACCGCGCGCCCGTGGCGACGCATCGATCCGGGGCGGCCGGCGACCGCGACCCCGACGGACGCGAGGAGCGCGGCTCCCTGGATCGTGGTGGCCGCCGTGCTCCTCGCCGTCGAGCTCGCGTCCTACTTCCACAGCGGAGCACGCTCCGCCTATCCCACCATCAGCTCGGGGCTCGACGCCCTGTTCCACTGCCGAGCGGCCAAGGCCCTCGGCTGGGACGCGTGGCTCAGCGCCGGCTGGTTCCTCGCTCGCAGATGACCTGGGCGCACGCCACGTACGCCGCCTGGGCGCTCATCGCCCTTGGAGCAGGCGTCCTGTGGCTTGCATCACGGCGAGCCTGGCCGGTCGGAAAGACCCGTGTCGCCCGCCCCTCGGCGCTCCTGCGGGACCTGCTCGACGGGCGGACCTGGCTCCGCGTCGTCGTCGTGCTCGGCTGGATCTGGGTCGGCGTCCACGCCTTCGCGCGCTGAGGGGTCCCCCCACAGCTCTTCGGGTTCCTTGCCCTTGGTCTCGGGGAGCATGAGGAGGAGGCCGGCGGCGAGCATCATCGGAAGGAACACGGCCGCGGCCGCGACGCCGAAATGGTCGGTCGTCCCCCGAACGTCGGCCACCAGGCCGAACGCGAGCAGTCCGACCACGGCTCCCACGACACCGGCCGCGATGGTCCAGCCGGTGACCGATGCGCGCACCGAGGTCGGGAAGAGCTCGTTCGCGAGCGCCCCCCCGGCAGGGGCGAACACTCCCCCGCAGGCGACCCCGGCGATGTAGCCGAGGAACAGCGCCCCCTTGGGTCCGGCGTAGGCGACGGTCCCGAACACGGCCATCCCGGCCATCGCCATCGCCACGGTGGGCCGGCGGCCCAGCCGGTCGGACAGCCAACGACCGAGCAGCAACCCGCCAAAGCCGGCTGCCCCAGCGGCGACCACCATGCCACTCGTGAGGACGCCCCCCAGATGCAGGAAATTCTGCGCGTAGATGAAGATGAGGCTGTTCGCGGGCCCGGTGATGACCGAGACGCCGAACGCCAGCAGCGCGACCAAAAGAAGGCGCCGTCGGTACGGGCGCGCGACGGGTCCGAGCACGGGTTCGACCGCGCGCGCTGTCGGCGCGAGCCGCGCGAACCGGTCCGGCTCGATGACGTGGCGCATCAGCAGCGGCAACACGACGAGTGGCACGATCGCCAGGGCGAAGATTCCGCGGAAGCCGAGGGCGTGTGCCCCCAGGCTGTGCACGATGGCTGCGGTCCCGGCACCCACGGCATAGCCGCCCGCCATGAGCGATACCGCCTTCGCGCGCTCACCGGTGGACGTGAGCTCCACTGCGCTCACCTGGGTGAGGCCCACGGTCGCGCTCAAGAACGGACGTCCGAGCGCGAAGATCGCCACGAACCACCAGTAGCTGGGGCTGACGGCGGTCAGAACGGTGAGGACCAAGCCGACGGCGCACGTCGCACCGAGCAGCGAGCGGCGCCCCAGGCGGTCGGCGAGCGAGGCCAGGGGGAGGCCCAGGAGGGACGCCGCACGGATGATCGCGAGCCCGACGCCGAGGACCGTGCCCGACAGCCCCGCTTCGTCCGCGAAGGTCGCGCCGCCGCCGACGTGGCCGAACGTCCTGGCGACGTCACCGAGCGAGGCCACGGCACCGAACTGGCCGAAGCCGCCGGCGAGCGCGACCAGCGCGATGGCGAGGAGTGCCGGATCCGTCCAGCGGTACGTGCGGAAACCGGCGGCAGGGACCCTCGTTGCGTCACCCACCTTGCCGGGGCACCCCCACGCACCCGAGGTTAGGTCCGTGCACGCGGCGCGGCGTACCCGGTCCACGCGTCGCGACAGGGCCCGGCCCGAGGTCACGATGCGGCAGTCGTGCGCCGCCGCGCCGATGTTGCCGCCACGACACCGGAATGACACCTCGATGTCTCTCGACTTGTCGCTCGATGCCTGCCACTATCGACATGTGGTCAAGTTCCGCGCCGCGAGCGCTCGCGCGCATGTCCCCCGACTGCACATCTAGCCGATGCCGCGCCCAGTCGAAGGAACGAGTCACTACAACGCAGGTTTGGACGGCATCCGCGCGATCGCGGTGCTCGGCGTCATCGCGTACCACCTCGGCCTCGGCTGGGCGAGCGGAGGTTTGCTCGGGGTCGGCGTCTTTTTCGTCCTGTCCGGCTACCTCATCACCGATCTTCTCGTCGCTGCGCTCCGCAAGGAGGGAGCGAGGTCGTTCGGACAGTTCTGGCTTCGCCGCGCGCGCCGACTGCTGCCGGCCCTCTTCGTCATGCTGCTCGTCACGGTGACCTGGTCGACCCTCTTCGACCGTGCCCAGCTCCCGTCACTGCGCTCAGATCTCCTGCCGGCGATCTTCTACTTCAGCAACTGGTGGTACGTGTTCCACCACGTCTCGTACTTCGCGCAGGACGGACCGCCCGCGGTGCTCGGACATCTGTGGTCGCTGGCGATCGAAGAGCAATTTTACCTGCTGTGGCCGCTGGTTCTCCTCGGCACGCTGCGCTGGGTGCGTGACCGGCGCGTCGTCATCGGGGGCATCCTCGTGCTGGCGGCGGCCTCCGCTGCGGAGATGGCCCTCCTGTACGTCCCCTTCACCGACCCGACGCGCGTCTACGACGGGACGGACACCCGTGCGTTCGAGCTGCTGATCGGTGCAGCCCTCGCCCTCGCGTGGCCCCGTGGCCGCGTGCTCGGCCCCATCACGCCTCGAGCCCGCACCGTGCTCGACGCGGCAGGCGGCGCCGCTCTCGCGGGCATCCTCGTCTTGTACTGGCAGACGGGGCAGTACGACGCCTTCGTCTACCGGGGCGGCATGGTGCTGTTGTCGCTGCTCAGCGCGGTCCTCATCGCCGTGTGCGTGCATCCGGCCGCCCGGGTGGGACACGCGCTCGGCGTCGGCCCGCTGCGCTGGGTGGGTGAGCGCTCATACGGCATGTACCTGTGGTCGCTGCCGATCATCGTGCTTACGACCCCCCAGGGAACGCACGGGAGCCTCCTTCGCGACACGCTGCAGGTCGCGGGCATCTTCGGCGCCGCGGCGCTCTCCTGGCACTTCGTCGAGCAGCCGGTCCGGCACGGCGCGATCGGGCGGCTCCTCGCCCAGTGGCGCGAGCGGTGGCGCAGCCGGCAGCTCGCGACGATCCTCCCGAGCACCCACAGCTGGGCGGTCAGCGGTGTCGGGCTCGTGGCGCTCCTCATCTGCGCGCTCGGGCTGTCCGGGGTGATCTCGGGCACATCGGCTCCCTCCGAAGCGCTCCGGAGCATCGTCCCGCCGTTGCGCCACCGCATCGATCCGTCGACCACCACGACGCACCCCACCGCGGGGACCCCGCACGGCGGTGGGACGACCACGACCACGAACGCGACAACGACCACGACCACGACCGCCGTCGCCCCGCCAGGGCAAGGGGTGACCGTCATCGGCGACTCGATCATGGTGGACGCCGCCCCCTACATCGAGCAGATGCTTCCCGGGGTGGTGGTGGACGCGCAGATCGGCCAACAGCTCACCCAGGTCCAGGCGCAAGTGCCCCAGCTCAAGGCCCGGGGCGACATCGGCAACCGCGTGATTATCGAGCTGGGCACGAACGGCTACTTCTCGACGACACAGTTGGAGCGGCTCCTCCGCTCGCTCGGCCCGATGAAGCGGATCGTGCTCGTGAACACGCGAGAGACACGCCCCTGGGAACAGGCGGTGAACCAGACCATCGACACCGTGGCAAGGAGCTACCCGGGCGCCACGTTGGTCAACTGGTACGGCATCAGCGCGGGGACTCCCCAGTACTTCGAGCCTGATGGCGTGCACCTGAACCCGCAGGGCGCCAAGTACTACGCGTCGCTCCTCGTGCACGCCCTCGAGGCTCCGTCCCCCAGCAGCTCGCCGCCGCCGGGGGGTCCGGGGCGGGGGCGTCTCCCCCTCTCACGGGGCAACCGGTCGTAAACGCTCATCCGGCAAGGAAGACGCCCATCACGAGGGCCGCCACCGACCCGAGGCCGGCGACGGCGCCCCAGACGCCCAGCCAGGTCTGGCTCCGGGCCCGCCCGTGCAACCACGCGGCGACGCCGGCGACCGCCACGACCGCGATCTTGACGCCGAGCAGGACCTGCCAGGCTGCGGGCTGCGCACCCCGGACCGCCGCGACATTCCAGAACCCGGTTGCGACGAGGACGGCGTAGGCGGGCCAACTGAGCCGGGCGAACGCCTTGGCGATGCGCCGAGCAGCATCGTCGCCGAGGCGTCTCACGGTGCCGAGCAGGCCGACGACGGTCAGCTGTCCGCCGACCCATACCGTCGCCGCGAGCACGTGCAGCGAGAGGCGGACTCCTTCGAGGGCGGGAGCGAGCTGGGCGGTCATCCCGACCCCCCGACGCACGCGACGATCGGGATGGGGCCACCGCAGGGGGTGGCGTGGTGGGCGCTGCCGGGATCGAACCGACGACCTGCTCGTTGTAAGCGAGCTGCTCTACCGACTGAGCTAAGCGCCCGGGGCAATCCTCCACTCTCCCATGACGCCATCGGCGTGCGCGTCACCGCGCGCCCGCGCAGAGCTCGGCGAGCAGCGACGGCGTGGCGGCCGCGATCGGGCGACGCGGCGACGCGTCTCGAACGACGAGCTCTTGGCCGTCTTGCTCGGCCACCAGCGCTCCGGCTTCGTTGCAGATGAGCATCGCGGCGACGTAGTCCCAGACGAACAGGCGCGAGCCGCCCACGACCCGGTACCCGTCGAGAACGCCGGCGGCCACTGCGCACATGTCGAGCGACGCTGCGCCGAGCGCGCGGAATTGCGCCCACCCGGGTTGCGCGCCCGGGTACCCCGAGATGCCGACCACGGCGTCGGAGAGCGCCGTGCACCCCGAGGGCTGGAGCGCTCGCCCGTCCTTTTTCGCCCCTTGCCCGCGCACCGCCTCGAACAGCGATCCCGAGACCTGGTCGACCACGACGCCGAGGAGCGGACCCTCGTCGTCGAGGACACACAGACTCGTCGCGTACCAAGGGATGCCGAGCGATGCGTTGGTCGAGCCGTCGACCGGGTCCACCACGACGAGCAGGTCATCGTCGGCAGCTCGGGCGGGTCGGTCGGCTCGGTCGGCTCGGTCGGGTCCTGACTGCCCCGACTCCTCGGACAGCACCGTCAGGCCCGCCTCGTGGAGCACCGCGCACGCGGCACGATCCGCCACGAGATCGAGCTCGTACTGCCCCGGGCGCTTTCCGGGACGGCGGAGGGCGTCGGGCCCGACCCCCTCGAGCGCGAGGCGGACCGCTCGTGCCGCGCTGGTGAGCACGGGCAGCAGCCACTCGGCCTCACGAGGTGGCTCATGGCGGGTTTCGCCCATCAAGGCGACATTACCGGCGCCCCGGAATGCCGCCGGGTGGTTCGGCTCCTCCAGACCTCTTAGTCTCGTAGCACTGTGGCTGCCATCGACGTCGCCGGCTACGTAGCCGACCTGAAGGACCATTCCGTGGATCACGGCTTTCACGTCCACGACGAGCGCCACTTCGTGGAGACGTATTCGCTGCGCCAGGTCTGGGAGGTGGACCTGCACCCCGAGGAGGGTTGCGGTGGACCGCTCGACCTGCACCTTGCGCTGGACGTCGACCCACGGGTGCTCCTGTCGTTCGAAGACGTGGTCATGGAACTTTCCGATGACGAGGAGCCGCCGGACGACTTCCACTTCCCGCTGACCTTCACCTGGGCCATGCCCCCGCTCCCGCACGGTCCCGACCTGCTCCGTCTGGCGATCGACCTCGCCGGCATCGGCGGCATCGAGCTTCCCTTGGAAGTGTCGGCCATCGACTCGTTCGCCTCGGCCACCGACGGACCCGAGCGTCGCCTGAACATCGTCGCCCGCCACCCCGTCTCCCTCGCGCGGGTGCTCGCCGGCGAAGAGCTCCTCTGCGACGTCTTCGATCGCTGCCTGGCCGTCAGCCGCTTCCTGCTCGAGGCCGCCGAGACCTGGCTGGGATGAGGACGGCCGTGGTGCCATCGCCGCCGAGGACTCCGGTCCGGGCGCCGGACGGCCCACGTGCGAGACGGAACACCGGCCGGAGGGGGCGGGCCACGCGTCCCGCCGCTGCGGTGCTGGCCCTGTGCGTCGGGGGGTCACTCCTCTTGGCCGGCTGCTCGAACGCCGGGGAGTCGCTCGCGCAGCAGGCGTGCGTCCACATCTCGAAGTCGATTCGCCTCTATACCCAAGCCGAGCATGCGCCCGCCGCCGCACGCGCGCAGGCAAAGGCGAACGAGGCGGTTGGCCAGCTCGAGAAGGCGCTTCCGCTGGCGGCGCAAGCGAATTCCGCCGACCCCGTCTTCAACCCGCTGATGACGACCCTCCAAGAGATCGGGCGTACGTCGGAGGCGAACCTCATCCCGGCGCTGCGCGCCCAATGCGCTGCAGCCGACAATCCCACAGCGTCGCCGTTCAGTGCAACGACAGTCAGGACAGGCGGCTGAGGAGCGATCGTGCTCCCTGCACCTGGTGCCCTGCCTCGGTAGGGTGACCCTTGCGGGTCGAGCGGACCGTGCCCATCACCGCGCCAGGAGCGAGCCCTTGCAGATTCCGCGGACATCCCGAGGTGACGTCGGAGCCCCCACGGTCTCTCGGACACGAGGTCGGGTGGGTCTCACGACGGAGCGGAGACCGCCCCGCCCCGCCGGCGGATCCTCGGCGCGGACCCCCACGCGCCGCCGGCCGAGCCGGAGGGTCCGGCGTCGCCGCCGGACGGCGTTCTTCTTCTGTGCGATGGTCGCGGTCCTCGGGTCGGCGGCGGTCGGCTTGTCGCAGGGCAGCCCGCTGCCCGCCGTGCCCTCGACACCGTTTCGCGCCCGCATCGTGACCGCGGCGGAGTCGCAGCTCGGGTACCGGACGAATCCGCCGAACTCCTACTGCAACAAGTACAGCGCCTTTTGGGGTGCGGGGACGAGATGCGCCCACGGTCTGCGGAGTGAGGAGTGGTGCGCGGATTTCGCCGCGTGGGTGTGGCGGAAGGCCGGTGCCCAGTTCACATATTCCTTTGCGCCAGGCGACATCAACGCGGCGTCGGGGAGCTTCTATCTGTGGGCGGTCGACCACGGCACGTGGCACCCGGCTGGCGACGGCTACACGCCCAAGCCGGGCGACGTCGCGGTATACGGGCTCCATCGCGCGACAGGGACCGCCGACCACGTGGCGGTCGTCACCGGGGACACGCCTGGAGCCCGCGGCCCCGACGTGGTCAACGGCGACGGGGACCGGACGGGCTTCAGCGTGGTCGAAACGGGCACCGACCAGTACAAGGCCGACATCGCAGGGACGACCGCGCGGTTGTCGGGCTACGCCTCGCCGGTCCCACCCACGCCCGCGCCTGGTCGGAAATAGCGTCCCCCCGGCATCCGAGGGGTCATGCGGGCCATTGCACGGGAACTGTCGTCGCGATGGTGCCCGCGCGATCCCGACGGTGCTCGCACGCCGCGGCGAACCGACGTTCCCAGTCGTCGTCCACCTGACCCGCGGCGTGGAAGCGCACCGCATCCGGGTGGAGACGGACCACGCCGTCGCCGTCGAGGATGCCGACGTTGGTGGCGGCCAGGACGTCACCGAGCCGGTGCACGGACGCCTCCGAGGACGGGCTGGCGTCGGACGGCGCAACCACCACCACGCCGAACGTGTCGGTGACCCCGGGGTCGGCGAGGACGGCGGTCACCTTGTCGAGGTCGACGACGAAGCGCACGTTGCGCGTCAGGTCGTGGCGGGCGGAGACGTGACCACCCCGGCATCGCGCAATCGCTCTGCGAGCCATGCGACGCTGTCGGGCTGGGCAATGGCGTCTGCCCAGCCCGAAAGGATCTGCTCGAGCTCTTCGCGAGAGGGAATCGTGCCGAGCACCGCCACGGTCATGCCCGAGATCTCCTTCTCGTCGGCGCTGTGGGTGCCGCGGAAGTGGATGCCGCCGAACGGTGTCGCCCACCCCGAAGGGACCGGCTCGCGCATGGCGTACAGCTCTCCGGTCGCCGCGACCCAGCTCAGCTCGTAGCGCACGCCGTCTGCGTCGCGCCAGTCTCGGCCGAGCTCCACCTCGATCGAGCTGCGCCGGCGCGGATCGGCATCGTAGAACTCTTCGATGTCCACTCCGGCGCACTGTAGTCGGCTGCCCAGACTCCTCCGGAGCTCCGGCTGCACGAGGTTGGCGCGACGAGGACCTGGACAGGGGCCCAATTGGCGTCGAGTGGATGTGGTGGGAGCCGCGGGGGGAGCGGCGCGGCGCACCGTCGTCGCATGCCGACAGTTGCCCTTCGCCCAATCGAACTTCTCACCCGCGACTGGCGCGTCCAGAGCCGGTCACGCGCCTCCCGCGACGCCTTGGCACTGCTCGCCCACGCTGAGCCGCTCGTCGCGGCGCTGCGCGGCCAAGACCTCGGCGACCTCGTCGCTGCCCTGCTCGGACCTGCCGGCGCGCGCCGCACCGGGGCGGGCCGCCCCGAACGTGCATCGCGCGCCGAGCAGGGCGCCCGCGTCGTGCAGGCGATGCTGCGGTCTGCCCACGTGCACCCGCTCGTCCCACGCGCACTGCTCCAAGGGATCGTCCCTGGCCTCATCGGCATCGCCCGCAGGCTCACATGGGGCGACGGGGGGGAATGGGCAGATGCGGCGACCTTCTTCGTCGACGTGCTCGCCACCGCGTGGGAAGTGATCGACGAATGGAGTGGCCAGGACCGCGCCTATGCGGTGCTCGACGTGCTCTCGGCGGTCCGCTGCAGGCTCCGGCGTCGCATCGTCCGCACCGCGGCCACCCGGAAAAAAGAGGTGTCCGAGCGCGGCCGCGATGCGGCCGCGCGCCGGCAGGTGTCGAGATCGCACGACTCGGGCATAGACGAGCTCGCGCGGGCGCTCGAGGTGGAGCGCGGCCGCACGATCGCCGCCGCGGACGCCTCGGTGCTCTACGCCCACAGGGTCCTCGGGTACTCGATCGCCGAGCTCTCGCAGTCGACGGGGCGGTCTCGACGGTACCTGGCCGGACTCCGAGATCGCGCCGCGGACGCGCTCACCGCGTGACGCCGCCGCTTACGATCGCGCCCGGCTCCTCGGCCGGCGACGTCCGCACGTCGGGTGCGCACGACAGAAGTTGCAGAGCTACGCTCAGGTTTGTGGGAGCGGGCCGGATCGGCCTGCGGGGCAGGGGCGCAGACGATGGGCCGGAGCGGTACGGGCTCCCGACGTGGGGGGCGGCGGCACGCTGTCGGGCCACAGGCTGCGGTGGCTGACCCGGGGCGCAGGTCTCGGGCGTGGGGGATCCTTGCCGTGTCGTTGGCGCTGATGGCGCTGGTCACCGCACTGTCATCGACGACGAGCCGTCGGACCCTCGTCCCCGCGGCGAGCCGCGTCCTTCCCAGAGGAGCTGCCACGGCCGGTGGACGACGGACACATCCGTCCCGGACGAAGGACACGACCGCTGCCGCACCGCACGCGAACGGCGCGCGAGGTGCCGGCGGTTCGACGAGCGGCACCGTGTTCCTCACAGGAGCGCTCGCCAGCGCCATCACATCGACGCAACCGCAGGGGAGCTCCGGGACGGCGACCGGCGTCGGGGCGGCGGCCGGCGTCGGGGCGGCGACCGGTGGCGGGGCGATCGG
>JAJYPY010000192.1 GCA_021794995.1 Actinomycetes bacterium
ACCGGCGTGCCGGTGAGTCCGAGGAGGGCTTTTGCCTGGACCTGGACCGAGGTGCCTGTCACGTTCAGCGTCCCGTCGCTCGACAGTGTCAGGGTCCCGTCGGAGGCGATCGTGATCTTGGGTGCGCTGAGCTGGATCTGCTCCGTGGCTTGGATCTGGACCGAAGCTGCCTTGACCGAGATGGCGCCGGTGCCCTGGGCGACGGTGATCGTCGTCGAGCCCACCGCGACGCTGAGCTCGTTGCCCGACTTCACGGTCACCGTCGTCTTGTCGGCACCGAGGTGGACCATGTTCTGCCCGCCGGCCAGCACGAGCTCGATCGCCTTTTGGTCTGTGGATGTGCCGTCGAGGAAGCGCAGCGTGTGGCCCAGGCGGGACACGAGCTCGCGCTTCTGCACCTTGCCGCCGGTGAGGTCGACGGAGGGCATCGTCAGCTTGGAGCCGTAGAGGCCCCCGATGACGACGGGCGCGCGGGTGTCGCCGTCCTCGAAGGCGACGAGCACCTCGTCGTCGACCTCGGGGATGAAGACGTTGCCGCGGGCCGTGCCTCCCCCCACCGCGACGACCCTCGCCCACGCGCTCTCCTGTGTCGAGCTCATGCCCGGGAAGCGGACCTTTACGCGTCCGTGCGCTGTCGGGTCGTTGATGTTCGTGACGACCCCCGCCGTGACGCCTTGGTGGCCCACGATGGACCCCGTGAACCCCGCGCTCCTCCCGCGCGCGCCCTCGACGAGGCCCGCAGGCACGCGGTCGCCGCTTCGGAACCGCGTGACGAAGCCCCGGCGCGGCCGGTAGAGGTGCTCGACCGCCGTGAGCGGGTACGTGCCGCTGAGCGGTCCCGCTCCCGAGATTGTGACCTTGCCCCCGGGTGCCATGCTCCCGTCTCCGGCGGCCGTCCCGCTCGCCTCGACGGCGGCGGCGGCCCGGAGGTCGAAGAGCGCCTGGCTGAGCGTGTCCGCCTCGGCTGCGCTGCGCGCCGCGAGCGCTGCGGTCACGAACTCTCCGGTGCCCGTCGCGAGCCCTGCCAGCGTCGAGCTCGCCACGACGCCATCGGATGCGCTGGTCGCCTCCCCTGTCACGGTCTGCTGCTGGACCGTGTCCCAACCTGAGACCGACACCTGCTTGGGCGCGGGCAGCGCCCGGGCCGAGAACGCGAAGAGGCCGTCTCCGAGCGTGAGGGCGGTCGTCGCCCGCTTGGCGGTCAGCTCGTCGGGCTTCCCGAAGTAGAGCGTCGACCCGTCCACCCACCAGTCCGCCCCGCCGCGGCGAGCAAGCTCACCGAGGAGCCCGAGGTCGGTGTCCACCTGCAGGACGTAGTCGAGGGTCGTGTCGGCCGACGGACCCACCGACTCGTTCGACACACCCAAGCCGGAGGCAGACGAGGTCAGCCCCTGGAGGAGTGAGGAGACCGAGAGCTGGCTCCAGGTCTTCACCCGGGAGGTCGAGCCGAGTGTGTAGCTGCGGTCGTGGCCGACCACCACGAGCTCGGGCTGCTCGCCTTCCCGCTGCTCGGAGCCGACGGCGGTCACGGTCCCATTGAACAGCGTGTGGCGCCCTCCGGGGTCGGTGACCTCGAGTGTCTCCGAGAGCGACACGGTGCCCGACTGGAGGAGCGCGTAGCCCGGGTCGGCGAAGCGCACGGTGACGCGGCCCGGCACGTTCAGCGCGCGCTCGATCCTCAGCTCGAGGAGGGCCGCTTGCCACGCGGTCGCGAGCGCAGTGCCACCGAACTTGACGCTTGGCGAGAGGGCGATGGTGTCGGCCATCAGCCCGTTCCCGGGATCGCGAGCAGGCTGCCGGGCCGGAGGGCGAGCGGGTCGGTGATGCCGTTCGCCACCGCGACGTCACGCCAGCGCGTCGCGTCGCCGAGGTGGATCGCCGCGATCCGGTCGAGGGTCTCCCCGGGCTGCACGCGGTGCACCCGGTGCGGGTGCGGCGTGCCCGACGTCGGGTTCTGCGGCCCGAAGGCCAGTGTCTCTTGGTACTGGGTGAGCACGACCGCGGCGCGGGCGCGCAGTGGGGTGCCATCCCGGCTGAAGTACTCGAAGGACAGGTCGAGCGAGGAGACCACCGCCTTGAACGAGTGGAATGTGCCCCAGTGGAACTCGACCCAGGGCGGGCGTGCGTTGTTCGTTGTCTGCGACGTCCCGGGGAGCTGGGGGTCGACCTCCATCAGCCCGACGATCTTGCCCGTATAGGTGGTCACCGCCTTGCCGGTGTCGGTGGTGTCGAAGAAGAGCGTGAGCCGGAGCACGCCGGAACCCGCGCCCGTGTAGCGCAGCGTGGGCACGCCACGGCCGGGCACCGCGTCGGCCGCCCATCCGTTCGCCTGGGCGAGCACAAGCTCCGCCGGGTTGAACAGGCACGGGATCTTTGTGCCGCGCTCGGTCTGGAGGAATGCCTTGGTTGTGTTGGGCATCAGAAGACCTCCGGGACGTGGTGCCGGCCGCGGCGCTCGAGCTCGTCCAACACGCGCTGCTCGATGTGCTCGACGATCCACTCGAGGACGTCGGCGGCGCCCGGCGCGCTCGAGGGGTGGACGGTGGGCGGGGTCGGTTCCACGACGGGTGCTCCCTTCTTCCCCAGCTGCGAGGCGAGCGCCGGCACCGGCGCCATGCGGGCGGGCAGTGGCACCGGAAGCACGCCGGGAGGAGCCGGGCCGCCCCTGGCTCCCCCGCCGCCCGCCGAGGAGGGAGCCCAGCCCTGACCGGGCAGCGCCACCATCCCCGCAGCCGCCATCCCCGCGGCCGCCAGTCCCGTAGCGGCCAGGCCCGTAGCCGGCGACCCCTGATCGCCGGGGCGCGCGAACGCCCCGGTCGCAAGACCGGCGGCCCTCGCCCGCTCGAGCAACGCGGCGAGTCCCGGATCCTGGCGCCGTAACCGCTCGAGGGTGTCCGGGAGGGGTGCGGCAGTGATCGGTCCGGCGGCCGGTGCGAAGTTCGGTGCGGAGAGTGGCCCGGTGATCGGCCCGCTGCCCTGCGGTCCAGCGGCGCGCGCGCCGCCGTTCGTGGAGGACGACGCCGCGCCGAGCACGGTACGGGAACCGGGCAGGGTGCGCGATCCGGGCGCGGGTGCGGGCGCGCCGAGCTGTGCGGGCGGCACGAGCGGGTTCGCGTCGGACGCGACCATCTGCCGCACGAGCGACCCGATCCGGCGCGCAAGAGTTTCTTCGTGGTCCACCAGGTCGTCGTGGAAGAAGCGCGGGCCGGACGGGTCCGGCGCGGAGCCTTGGTGGCCGTCGCGGGCCAGACGGGTCGCGTGCACGAGCTCGTGCGCGACGACGGCCGCGGAGGCCGGCGCTGTGTCGGGCTGGCGGCGCAGGTGCACGACCCGGCCGACCGTTGCTGCGGGTAGGTGCCGTCGTCGCCATGGCCGCTCCTTCAGTT
>JAJYPY010000193.1 GCA_021794995.1 Actinomycetes bacterium
TCCGTCGGGGCGGACCCCCCGGGGGGATCTCGCCCCTCCCCGCGCCCAGGTGGTGGACGTCGGCCGCCCGCGCTCAGGGCTCGCTCGACGACGTGGTGCGCCTGTCGACGCGTTCCGGCAGTCGTTGCACGACCGGCACGACAGGGGCCTCGTGTGTTGACGCTCGCCGAGATGATCTGTGAGCTCGGGACCGCGTCACGCCTGGCGGATGCCGACCGGCGAGAAGCGACCTTTCGGCTCGTCACGCGTCTGTTCGCGTACCACTACGAGCGCAACAGCTTCTATCGCAGCCTCTGCGAGGAAGCAGACGTCGATCCAGGCACGATCGCGACGACGTCGGACCTCGCGGCGATCCCGCTCCTGCCGGTCCGTCTCTTCAAGGAGTCGGGCGCCCACCTTCTTCTCAGCCGTCCGCTCGAGGAGGTCGAGCTCGAGATCCGCAGCACCGGTACGAGCGGGGTGCCGAGCGTGGCCCGGCGGGACGCCACGACGACGACGGCAGTGGCGCTCGCGCTGACGGCGCAGTACCGCGAGTTCTTCACGGTCAGCGGAGGAGCGGGTCTCTTCTTGTGCCCGTCTCCTGGGGAGAACCCCGAGATGGGTCTCGCCAAGGTGCTCAACCTGTTCTGCGGCCTCCTCGACGAATCGCACTACGCGCTGCGTGGCTACAGCTTCCGACCAGACGAAGCAGTCGAGTTCTTGGCGAAGCGGCAAGGGAGCTCGCTGCGGCACATCTTCGGACCACCGTTTCTCGTGAACCGCCTGCTCGATCACCTCCAGGAGACGGGTGCGGGACCGAAGCTCGACGAGGACTCGCTCGTGATCATGCTCGGGGGGTGGAAGCGCTACACCGGAGGGACGATCGACGAGCGGCGCTTCCGTACGAAGGCGTCGGACCTTCTCGGCATCTCGCCGGCGAACGTCCGCGACATGTACGGCCTCATCGAGTCCGACATGCTCGCGATCGAGTGCGAGCACCACAGAAAGCACGTTCCACCGTGGTGCCATCTGAGCGTCCGGGACATCGCTGACCCGAGCAAGGAGGTCCGCAACGGGGCCCGTGGCGTCATCGCCATCTTGAGCGGGCTCAACACGAGCTATCCAGGGTTCATCTTGACCGAGGACGTCGGCGTGCGAACCGAGGGCAGGTGCGAGTGCGGGCGGCGCGGCCAGATGGTCACCTTCTCCCGCCGGCTCAAGGGAGCAGAGGTCGGGTGCTGCGCGGTGAACATCGAGCGCCAGATAGACGCGCTCGGAGCCGTAGGGTCAACGGACGTGCCGAGTACAGCCGGATCTCGGCCCGAGCTGGCTTCCCCGCCGAGCTGACGTCGCCGTGGCGCGGTTCAGCAAAGCCATCATCGACCACTTCACCCACCCCAAGAACGTGGGCGACGTCCCTGCGCCCGATGCGTCGGCCCATGTCGCCGATCCGGTGTGCGGAGACCAGGTCCACCTCAGCGTGCTCGTGGCCGACGGGCGCATCATCGAGGCGCGCTTTCGCGCGCATGGGTGCGCCGCCGCGCTCGGGACGGCGAGCATCCTGACGGAGTGGATCCTCGGGATGGAGCCAGCCGCCCTAGCACGTCTCGACGAGGCGGCCGTCACAGGCAAGGTGGGTGGCCTGACGCCGGGCCAGTCGCACTGTGCCCGCCTCGCCGTGGACGTGCTCCAAGCACTCGCGCAGGATTGCGCCAGCAGGGCTCAGGGGCAGCGCACGTGACCTACCCACCGATCGACGACGGCCCGGTGGCCGGCCGCCGTCTCTACTTCGACAACAACGCCACGACCCCGCTGTTGCCGGCGGTCAGTGATGCCATGTACGAGGCCGTCACGACCTTCGGGAACCCCTCGAGCGCCCACCTCTACGGGGAGGCCGCTGCCGCGCTGCTCGATAAGGCGCGGGTCTCGGTTGCCGCACTTCTCGGGTGTCGTCCCGAGCAGGTCGTGTTCAACTCCGGCGGTTCGGAAGGGGCGTCGAGCGTCATCGTCGGCACGGGCCTTCGCCACGTTTCCGAGGCCGGCCACATCATCACCTCCGCGGTCGAGCATCCCGCAGTCCTGCGAGCCTGCGAGTTCTTGCGCGAGCTCGGTTTCGAGTTGTCGGTGCTGCCCGTCGACGGCGCTGGGCGCGTCGATCCGCCAGCGTTGCAAAGGGCGCTTCGGCGGGATTCCCGACTCGTCTCGATCATGCACGCCAACAACGAGACCGGTGCACTCCAACCCGTCGACGCGCTGTCGGGGATCGCTTGTGAGGCGGGCGTCGCGTTCCACTGCGACGCCGTCCAGACGGCGGGCAAGGAGCACATCGTTGTGGCGGAGGGGTTCGTGACGATCTCGGCCCACAAGTTCCATGGACCGAAGGGCGTCGGAGCCTTGGAGGTTCGTACCGAGGCGCCGTTGCAGAAGCTCGTCTTCGGAGGCGAGCAGGAGCACGATCGCCGGGCTGGCACGGAGAACCTGCTCGGGATCGTCGGCCTGGGAGCAGCTGCTGATGCGGCGCGCGCCCGGCTCGGGGACCCGGACCAGCAGTCCCGGCGCCGAGCGATCGGCAGCGCTCTGCGAGAGGGGCTGTCTTCGATAACCGGCGCGGTGGTCAACAGCCCCGCTGAAGACTGCCTGCCTGAGACGGTGAACGTGTCGTTCCAGGGGCTCCGCGGGGATACGATCGTCGACGTCCTCTCCGCTCGGGGGATAGCGGTCTCGACGGGTTCGGCCTGCCATAGTGCGCATCTCGAACCCTCGCACGTCCTCCTCGCGATGGGCCTGTCGGCGGACCTCGCACGTGGCGCAATCCGGTTCAGCTGCAGTTGCCTCACCACGCGAAGTGAGGTCGATGAGGTCGTGGCCGTCACCGAGCACACGGTCCGACAGCTGTACACAACCTCTCCGGGCTGCGACTGACGAATGTGCAAGTGTGCGACCTTGCTCGGCCGTTGCCGGAGCTGAGAACTGAACGAGCGTCCGTCCTCGGCGTCACACACACCTGCGCGACGACGAGGCCGCGGACGAGCATCTCGTGACCGAGGCCGAGCGAGCCCGACAGAAGAAGGGCGCGGTGAACCCCGGAATGCTGCGCCTTCGGGTCTCACGCCTCGAATGCCTCCGTCCCTCGTCGTCTCCACGCGCAACGCTCAGCCAACTCGTTGCCTGGCCTGTCCCGTTTTGTCGCCGTAGCCTGGTCCTCGGTGGCGTTGGCCCACCGCGTCGACCCTGAGCCCGGATGTGCTGTTCGCGCGTCCAGTCCTCCGCCTAACCTACGAACACGTAGGAGGTGGTGGTCGGGTGCCGAGACGGTTGGTCGCAGGGCGCCGGGTCGGCGACCTGGAGAGTGAGATCCTCGAGGTGCTCTGGTCGGCTCGCGGCTGGCTTTCC
>JAJYPY010000058.1 GCA_021794995.1 Actinomycetes bacterium
CGTCCCGGCTCCCCGACGGTGCGGGACGCGCTCGTGGAGGCGCACCGGCGTCCGGAGGCGCGCGTCGCCGAGGGGATCTGCGCCCGGGCCGCCGGTGCGTCGGCGATGATGGACGTCTCCGACGGGCTGGGGATCGACCTGCACCGCATGGCTGACGCGTCCGGCGTCGGTGTGACGCTCGAGCGCGTGCCGGTCGCCGACGGTGCGACCGAGGACGAGGCGATCTCCGGCGGCGAGGATTACGAGCTGCTGATCGCGACGCCCGACGCCCTCGGCCTCGTCCAGTCGTTCGCGGCCGCGGGCTTGCGGCGGCCGATCGAGATCGGCCGGTGCACCGGGGCGCGCGGGGGGATCATGCTGCGGGGACGGCCCCTTGCGCGGGCCGGGTACGAGCACGCACTCGGCTGAGGCTGCGCGCGTCAGGGGACGGCTCGGGCCCTCAGAGGTGGGTCAGGCGCCACGAGAGCGAGGCCGCGGGCAGCAGGCGGGACGTGACCAGCGGAACGGTGACCCGCTGGTCTCCGGTCTCGACGACCGCGGTGCCGATCCGGGTGGCGCCCGGGACGGGCGCGGCGATCTTGTTCGCCAGCACGACAGTGGTGGTGACGTGCTGTCCGGGCAGACCCACGAGCGTCACCGTGCGCGTCGCCTGCATGCCCACCGCCGTGGTCCAAGGCGCGCTGAGCTGGCCGAGTGTCTGACCCTTGCGGATCACGGTCGCCTCTGCGAGGGCGTGGTCCGCGCTCGTAATGAGCGTCGTCGCCGCGTCGAACGCCGATGTGAGGGCGCTCGGCTGCGCGATGGTGCCGAATTGGCGGAGCACGGCACCCACCAGCGTCTTGGTCTTCCCGCCGATCGTCGTGCGGGCGGCGAACACGAAGCAGCCGCCGGCTGTTGTCGTGAACCCGGTCTTGATGCCGACGATGCCGTCTTTGCCGAGGAGCGCGTTCACGTTGTACTGCAGGCCCGCGACCGGCAACGTGACCTGCGCCATCGAGACGATGTGGCGGAACGTGGGCATCTTCATGTCGACCAGGGCCAGACGGACCTGGGACGCCGCGGTGCTGACCGTCCCCGGAGCGACGCCACTCGCGTCGGTGTAGTGGGTGTTGGCGAGGCCCAGCTGCTTGGCGGCGGTGTTCATCTTTGTGACGAACGCCGCCTCGCTGCCGGCGTCCCAGCTGGCGAGGAGCGACGCGATGTTGTCCCCCGAGGGGATCAGCAGCGCCTCGAGTGCCTGCAACTCGCTCAGCTGCTCGCCCACCTGCACGGAGACCACGGAGTCGCCCGTCGCCAGGTCTTGCTGGTACGTCGTGATGTCCGCAGGGGTGATCGGGATGTTCGGCCCGGGGGATGTGCCCGTGATGGGGTGATCGTGCAGCACCACGTAGGCGGTCATGAGCTTGGCGACGCTCGCAAGGGGCGTCGGCGTCTGGGCGCCGTGCGTGGCGAGGAAGCCGGTGCCTTCCACGCTGATCGCCGCCTCGCCGTGCACGGGCCACGCAAGCGGTGACGCGCTCCCTGGCATGGTGGCCGAGATCGTGTGCGCCGTCGCAGCCACTGCGGGAACCGGTCGCACGAGCTGGATCACGACATACGCGACGGCGAGCACAATGATCATGACGACTGCGAGGAGGCGGCCCACGGGCAGCGATGTTGCCATGCGGAACCGTCTTTTGGTGCGCGGCCGCCGATGCCGCGCGGAGCGCGGCGGGCTCATCGCGCAACGCTCAAGCGGGAAGGCTGCGCCGCGGTGGCTTCTGCACGCGCCCGGCACGCAGGCACGACGTGCAGACGTGGAGGCGCTGCGGCGAGCCGTCGATCATGGCGCGCACCCGCTGGATGTTCGGGTTCCACCGGCGCTTGGTGCGCCGGTGCGAGTGGCTCAGGCTCATGCCGAACGACGGCTTCTTGCCGCAGAGCTCGCACACCGATGCCATCGCCATTGCCTCCCGGCCGTCTCTCACCCGCACCCTGTGGTGGGCGGTCCCCTCGGGGGAGCCCAGGCGCGCGGCCCGACCCGTTCAGGTCGTCACGAACGGCAGCGAGGTTAGCATCACCGGCGATGACGCCGCCCGTCGCGCTTGGCGCCCAAGAGCTGCGGGACGCCATGGTCGCGTACCGCGAGGCGCTCCGCTCCCATCAGCAGGAGCTGAATCGCCTGAACGTGTACCCGGTCCCCGACGGCGACACCGGGACCAACATGGCGCTCACGCTCGACGCGGTGGTCAAGGAGCTCGAGACCCTGCACGGCGCCGGCCAGATGGACGACGTCTGCCGGGCGATGGCGCACGGCTCGCTCATGGGCGCTCGAGGGAACTCTGGCGTCATCCTCTCACAGCTCCTGCGCGGGCTCGCCGGGCGGTTGGGCGGGACCGAGCACGCCGATCCCCATGCGCTCGCCGACGCTCTCGTGATGGCGAGCGAGCTGGCGCGCAAGGCGGTCGTCCGCCCGGTGGAGGGCACCATTCTCACGGTCGCCCGGGCAGCGGGGGAAGGTGCAGCGGCCGCGTCCCGCGCGGGCGACCATCTGGTCCAGGTCGTCGAGCGGGCACGAGACGCCGCGGGGGCCGCGCTCGAGAAGACCCCGACGATGCTCGAGGCACTGGCGCGTGCGGGCGTCGTCGACGCAGGCGGCGCGGGGTACGTGCTGCTGTTCGACTCGCTGCTGTCCGCCCTCGACGGGAGGCCGCTCCCCGTGGCTCCCGACGGGGGCGCGGCGCAGTTGAGGGTGCAGAGCACGGGCACGGCTGCGGCTGCGGCGGCGAGTCCGGCTGCGGCGGCGGGCGGGGCGGAGGGCGCCGGGGTGGAGGGCGGCACCGAGCTTCGCTACGAGGTGATGTACCTCCTCGACGCCGCCGACGACGCCATCGACGCCTTCAAGGACGTGTGGTCCGGCATCGGCGACTCGATCGTCGTCGTCGGAGGCGAGGGGGTGTGGAACTGCCACATCCACACGAACGACATCGGCGCGGCGATCGAGTCGGCCATCGACATCGGCCGTCCCCACCAGATCCGGGTGACGGACCTCGCGGAGCAGGTTCAAGAGGAGCGGTGGGTGCGTGACGCCGTACGCGAGCCGGATGTCCACGGTGCCCCGGCGCCCACGACGGCGGTCGTGGCCGTCGTCGCCGGAGACGGCATCGGCCGCATCTTCCGTTCGCTCGGCGCGCACCGCCTCGTGCCCGGGGGCCAGTCGATGAACCCGTCCACCGCCCAGCTGCTCGAAGCCGTCGAGTCCGTGGACTCGGACCAAGTCGTCTTGCTCCCGAACAACGACAACATCGAGCCGGTCGCCGCGCAGGTCGACGCGCTCACGGACAAGACCGTGCGTGTCGTGGCCACCGGGAGCATCGTGGAAGGGTTCGCAGCGCTCCTGGCGTACGACCCCGGAGCCGGGGTCGAGGACAACGCCGTCGCCATGCGTGCGTCAGCGTGCCGCGTGCTCCCCGGAGCGGTGACCCGCGCAGTCCGTGATGCCGAGACCGAGGCGGGCCCCGTGCGCGAGGGGGATTGGATCGCGCTCGGTCGCGGGGGTGTCGTCGCCCGCGCAGACTCGCCGGACGGCGCCGCACTGCAATTGCTCGAAGCCGTGCTGGAGCCGGCGCACGAGCTCGTGACCCTCATCGAGGGGGAGGGGTCGACCCCTGCGGCCACGCGCCGGATCACGGAGTGGTTGCACGAGGAGCATCCCGACGTCGTGGCGGAGGTCCACCACGGTGGTCAGCCGCTCTACCCGTACCTCCTCGGGATCGAGTGACGCCGACGGTCTCGCCGGCGCGCACCCTGCGCCAGCTGGCGGAGATCCCCGTCTCCCGGCTGCACGGCGTGGGCGAGCATAAGGCCAAGGCGCTCGCAAGCGTGGGCGTCGAGACGGTCTTCGACCTGCTCACGACCTACCCGTACCGCTACATCGACAGGAGCCGCCGAGCGGATCTCGCCGAACTGGCGGTCGGTGAGGAGGCGGTGATCCTCGCCACGGTGCGCGCCGTCCGGGCACGGCGGACCCGCAACGGGCGCTCACTCGTGGAGTTGACGGTCCACGACGGAACGGCGGGGTTGAAGGTCGTCTTCTTCAACCAGGCCTGGCGGGCGCGCCAGCTGGGCGCGGGGACCGAGGCGCTGTTCTTCGGCAAGCTCGACACGTTTCGCGGCGGTCGGCAGATGACCAACCCCGTCGTCGACGTCGTGGTCGGGGGCGACGACGTGGCCGACGCCGAGGGCCGCCGGCGGCGCACGATGCGGATCGTGCCGGTCTACCGCGCATCGGCCAAGGCCGGCCTGTCGAGCTGGGAGATCGGCTCGTGGGTCGAAGAGGCGCTGCGTCGGTCCGGGGCGCTCGCGGACCCGCTTCCCGAGGCGCCGCGTCGTGAGCTCGACCTCGTGCCCCGGGACCTCGCGTTCCACGACATCCACGTGCCGGCGACCCCGGCGGCACATGCGCCCGCCCGGCGCCGGCTGGCCTTCGACGAGCTCTTCCGGCTCCAGCTGTCCCTCGTCCTCAGGCGCCGTGCTCTCGAAGAGGACGCCCGCGCGATCAGGCACGCGGTGTCCGCTCGCGAAGCGCTCGCGCGCCAGCGGGACGGTGCCGCGCAGACGCTCGTACAGCGGTTCTTGGCGAGGCTCCCGTTCCAGCCGACGGCCGCGCAAAGAAAGGCGATGGCCGCCGTCTTCGCCGAGATGGCCGGGCCGCTCCCGATGCACCGGCTGCTCCAGGGCGACGTCGGCTCGGGGAAGACCATCGTGGCGGTCGCCGGGATGCTGGCGGCCGTCCAAGGCGGGCATCAAGGGGCGCTGATGGTGCCGACCGAAGTGCTCGCAGAGCAGCACTTCTTCTCAGTGCGCGGGCTCGTCGACGGGCTGTCCGTGTCCGATCCCGGGCGACTCGAGGGCGAACGGCCGGTCGCGGCCGCACTGCTGACCAGCCGGACGACCGGAGCGGAGCGCGCGCGGCTGCGTGCGGGCCTCGAGTCCGGCGCGATCGACCTCGTGGTCGGCACGCATGCCCTGCTCACCGATGACGTCGGGTTCCACTCGCTCGGGCTCGTGGTGATCGACGAGCAGCACCGCTTCGGCGTCGAGCAACGCGCGCGGCTGCGCGACAAGGGCCGGGCGTCCCTGTCGTCCGCGGCGCACGGGCGCACAGCGGGGGCCGATCCGGACCTCCTGGTGATGACGGCGACCCCCATCCCGCGTACCGCCGCCATGGTCCTGTTCGGGGACCTGGACATGGTCGTGCTGGACGAGATGCCTCCTGGCCGCGTCCCGGTCGAGACCGTGTGGGCACGGACGGCCGCCGACGAAGCCCGGGCATGGGGGAGAGTCCGGGCCGAAGTGCAGGAGGGACGACGCGCGTTCGTCGTGTGTCCGCTCGTCGAGGGGTCCGAACGCGTCCAGGCCCGCTCTGCGACCGAAGAGCTCCACCGCCTCGCCGGAGGCCCGCTCCGCGGGCTCCGGCTCGGCCTGCTCCACGGTCAGATGGCCCCGGCCGCCAAGGAGCACGCGATGGGCGAGTTCCGGTCCGGCGAGGTCCAGGTCCTCATCGCGACGACGGTCGTCGAGGTCGGGGTGGACGTGCCCGAGGCGACCGTCATGGTGGTCGAGGACGCCGGACGGTTCGGCATTGCCCAGTTGCACCAGCTCCGGGGCCGGGTCGGGCGGAGCAACAGGGCGAGCTGGTGCTATCTGCTCGGGGCGGCGGAGACCGAGGACGCCGCCGGCCGGCTCGGCGCGATGGTGCGGACCCACGACGGCTTCGAGCTCGCCGAGATCGATCTCGAGCTGCGAGGCGAAGGGACGATCCTCGGCGCTCGGCAAAAGGGCCGGAGCGACCTGTCCCTCGCGTCGCTGCGACGCGACGCGGACCTCCTCGACGAGGCACGCCGGATCGCCGAGGCGCTCGTCGCGTCGGACCCGAGGCTGTCGTCGCACGGCGGGCTCGCCGACGAGATCAGGTTGTTCCTCGATCCCGAAGAAGAGGCGTTCCTCTTCAAGTCCTGACCTCCTGGCACGTCGCGGCCAGCCGCTGCGGAGCCGCGCGACACGGCATGGGTCGTCTGCGGCCGGCGATGTCGTGCTCACATGGTGTGGAAGTCGACCGGCACCTCCGGGCCGCCCGCCGGCCCTGGCTCGCTCGGACGTGCCCACCACACGACGACGACCGCCGCCGCGAGGAAGGAGATCGCCATCATGTAGAACGCCCAGTGGAAGCCCACCGAGTCGATGACCACTCCGAGCGCGATCGTCCAGAGGGAGCCGACGCCGTAGGAGATGGCGAAGTAGTAGCCGAACGCCCCTTGGTGGTCGATCCCGTCGAGCCCGTGGGAGAACACGGCCTGGAGCAGCGGAGACTCTGAGAATGCGAAGAGGCCGATGAGGACCCCGACGATGGACAGCTCCGCGACGCCGCGCCCCACGAGCACGAACGCGGCGATGGTTGCCGCACCGACGACATAGATGACGACGAGGATGCGGCGGCGCCCCACCCGATCGGCGACGTAGCCGACCACGACGGGACCCACGATGCTGCCGATCAAAAGCGCCGTGAACAACGCGCCCACCGTGAGCGTGGGAAGGTGGAGATCGCTCTTCAGGTACGCGGGCACGTACACCGACAGCGTGCCGAGTCCGCGGCCGCCGGCGGCGATCGTGCCCGCGACGATGGCCCCCATGGCTTCCCGCCGTCCGAGCAGTGCACGCAGTGTCGCGAGGTGCCCGACGTGCGCCGGTGACTCGTCACGACGCCGGACCTCCTTGAGCTTCCACGCGACGAGAAGGCCCCCGATGGCGAGCGGGATGGACAGCGCGCCGACACCGACTCGCCAGCCGTAGGACGCGATGAGCGCGGAGACGACGATGGGGGTCAGCGCCGTGCCGATGCTCCCGCCTGCGACGTGCCAGGACAGGGCGTACGCCCGTCGCGTCGGGAAGCGCCTGGTGAGCACCGCGCTGCCCACGGGGTGCTGTGGCCACGACACGACGCTGCCGACGCACCGGGCCGCGCCGAAGAGCCCGAACCCCGGAGCGATCGCGCCGGCGAGGCTGGCTGCGGCCATCCCGAAGTTCTGGATGCTCAGCAACAAGCGCGCCGAGAAGCGTCGTGCCAGCCCCGCGACGCCCTGGAGGAGCCCTCCGGCGATCCCTGCGATGCCGAGCACGACGCCGAGGACACCGTAGGAGACGTGCAGGCCGGAGACGACGAAGGGGTACGCCACGGCCAGGCCCGCCGGGTAGAAGTGCTGCACGGCGTGGGAGAAGGAGACGACGACGAGCTGCTCGACGTTCTCTCGCTGTTCGCCGGGTGCCGCGACGGCAGCATCCCCGGGTGGCGTTGCGGCGACACCGCCGTGGATCTCGGAGTCCAAGCCCACCAGGGTGGCACACCTGGCGCAGGCGCCGCGGGACCGTGTGCCACCGCGTGGGTGCCAGGGAGCGGTACCGTGGCAGCGTGCGCGTCATCGCCGGCTCGAGCCGGGGGCGCCGGCTCCCTGCCCGCCTTCCCGGCAGCGTCCGCCCGACGTCGGATCGGGTGCGCGAGGCGATGTTCGACGTGCTCGGCGCGATGGGGGGCGTCGGGGGCGCAGTCGTCCTCGACCTGTTCTGCGGGAGCGGGGCGCTCGGGCTCGAAGCGTTGTCCCGGGGTGCCGCCGCGGTCACGTTCGTCGACCACGACGCGGCAGCGCTGGCGGCGGTGCGCAGGAACCTCGAGGGGACCGGGCTCGCGTCGCCCGCCGCCTCGCTCGTCCGGGCCGAGCTGCCCGGATGGCTCGGGCGCGCCGAGCACGCCGACCTGGCCATGTGCGACCCGCCGTACGCGTTCGATGACTGGTCGACGCTGCTCGGCATGCTCGATGCGGACATCGCGGTCCTCGAGTCGCGCGAGGCCGTCGAGCTGCCTGAGCGCTGGATGGTCACAAGGTCTCGCCGTTACGGCGGTACGCTCGTCACCGTGGCCCGCATGTCCCACCCACGAGCGGGTCGCGAGCGGGGAGGGCTGCACGCGTGAGCATCGCTCTGTTCCCTGGGTCCTTCGACCCCTTCCACAACGGCCACCTCGAAGTGGTCGAACGGGCGTCGCGCCTCTTCGACGAGGTGATCGTGGCCGCCTTGCGGAACCCCCAGAAGAGCGAGCCGCTGTTCTCCATCGAGGAGCGCACCGACATGCTCGAAGAGTCGCTCGCGCACCTCGATCGCGTGCGCATCGTGGGCGTCGGGACGCTCGTGGTCAACGTGGCGAGCGACGTGGGCGCATCGGCGATCGTGAAGGGTCTGCGCGCGGTGTCGGACTTCGAGAACGAGCTGCAGATGGCGCAGATGAACCGTCAGCTTTCCGGGGTGGAGACCATCTTCATCCCGACGAGCTCCCAGCACTCGTTCATCGCGTCGCGTCTTTTGCGCGAGGTCGCCCGGTTCGGTGGCGACGTCTCGACATTCGTGCCCAAGCCCGTCGCGTTGCGCCTGGCAGCGAAGTTCGACCGTCGACATGATGCAGGAGGGCCGAAAGAGCCGTGATGGATCTGTTCGAAGACATGCCCGATGGCGATGAGTCCCTTGTGCGCCCCGGTGAGGAGTTCGGCACCGACGGGCTGATCAACCGGGCCATCGACATCGTCAGCAGCGCGAAGGCGATGCCGTTGTCCGCGTCGGTGCTGGTGTCGAGAGAAGAGCTGCTCGACGTGCTCACCGCGGCGCTGGAGCGCCTTCCGGACGAGCTGCGCCAGGCACGCTGGCTGTTGCGCGAGAAGGAGGAATTCCTCGCCGACCGGGCGCGGGAGGCCGATGCCCTCATGGCCGACGTCCGTGCGCAGGCAGAGCACATGGTGTCCCGGTCCGAGGTCGTTCGCCAGGCGAATTTGGTGGCCCAGCGGGTCCTCGACGACGCGAACGAGGAGGCTCGCCGACTCCGGCACGAGGCCGAGGACTACTGCGACCAGAAGCTCGCGGGCATGGAGATCGTGCTCGAGCGCATCACCCGGACGGTCCGGGCAGGGCGGGACAAGCTCCAGGCGACCGCGCCATTGCCCGAACATGTGGAGGCAAGGGCTCCCGAGGGGGACGACACGGACTTTTTCGACCAGGACCTCGCATAGCGGACACGCCGTCTCGCCCCCTGCGGGCGGGCGGGAAAGGAGGTACAGGTGGACCCGTTCGTGGTACACGTGGCCAGGCTCCGCAGGGTGCCCGGTACCCGGTGGCACGAGGTGCGCACGGGACCGGTGGACCCAGAGGGCGTGATCGTCGTCCGCTCGCCCGCAGACAGCTCGGTCCCCGAGGGGGCGGAGGCGATCTGCGAAGCGACCCTCGAATCGTTCGCCGGCGGCGTGATGGTGACCGGCACGGTCGCGGCGCCCTGGCGCGGGATGTGCCGGAGGTGTGCGGCACCGGTGGAGGGCGTGCTCCGGATCCCGGTGCGAGAGCGCTTCACCGAGCCGGGTGCGGGCTACGGCGACCCTGAGGACGACGAGGCGTATCCCATCGTGGACGACGAGCTCGACCTGCGGCCGATGGTGCGCGACGCGGTGGTCCTCGAACTGCCCCTGGCGCCGTTGTGCCGGGACGACTGCCGGGGCCTCTGCCCGCACTGCGGCTGCGACCGCAACGAGGAGACCTGCGGTTGCGTGGCGCCCCGCGACCCCAGGTGGGCTAACCTCGACGTGCTCCGGTCGACTCAGTAGTCCCTGCGCGGCCGACGGCCGGCGTCACGGACCCGCCACCCGCCCGGAGCTGCGCCGCCATACCCGGGAGGGCTCCCGGGACACGAGCTCGCCGGCCGAGATGGCCGGCGCGGACCTGGAGTGCACCGACGATGGCCGTCCCGAAGAAGAAGACATCCAAGGCCAGGGGCAAGAGCCGCCGCGCCGCGAACTGGCGCTTGGACGCGCCCGCCCGCAGCGTCTGCCCTCACTGCCGCCAGGCGAAGCTGCCCCACGTCGTCTGCCCGAATTGCGGGTGGTACAAAGGGCGCCAGGCGGTCGAGGTCGACTGAGATGCCCCGTCGGGCCGGCGGGGAGGGGCGGGGCACGACGCCGGCGCCGCTGGCCTCACTGCCGGTCGCCGTCGACGCCATGGGGGGAGACAAGGCGCCGGCGGCGATCGTGGAGGGTGCCCGTCTCGCACGTGACGAGGGCATCGCGGTCGTGCTGGTGGGTAGGCCCGAAGAGCTCGGCGACACCGCTGGCCTCGACGTCGTCGCGGCCAGCGAGGTGATCGAGATGCACGAGGACCCCGCCCAGGGCGTGCGGCGCAAGAAGGACTCGTCGCTCGTGCGCAGCGCCGAGATGGTGCGCGACGGCGCGGCGTGCGCGATGGTGAGTGCCGGCAACACGGGCGCCACGATGGCCTCCGCCCTCTTGCGGATGGGCAGGCTGCGCGGCGTCGCACGGCCCTGCATCGCGACGCCCCTGCCGCGTCTCGGGCGCGCTCCCGCCGTCTTGGTGGACGCCGGGGCCAACGCCGAGTGCACGAGCGCGATGCTCGTCCAGTTCGCCCAGATGGGTGCCGCGTACGCTGCCGCGCGCTACGGCATCACGGAGCCGTCCGTGGCATTGCTCTCGATCGGCGAGGAACCGACGAAGGGCACCCCGCTCGTGAAGGAGACCCATGGACTGCTCGCCGCCGGCGCGGGCGTCCGCTTCGTCGGCAACGTCGAAGGGCGCGACCTGCTGCCGAGCGCGGCGGACGTGGTCGTGACCGACGGGTTCACGGGGAACGTGACCCTCAAGGCACTCGAGGGTTCGCTCCGTTTCATCGTCGAGACGCTGTTCACGGTGTTCTCCACCGACGACCGGACCAGCGCGGCGTCAGAGGCGCTGCTGCCCCACCTGCTGCCCATCGCGGCCGAGCTCGATCCCGAGAACACGGGCGGGGCGATGCTGCTCGGGGTCGACGGCATCTGTGTGATCAGCCACGGCTCGTCGAGTGCCACGGCGATGCGCAACGCGATCCGCGTCGCGCACGAGCTCGCCGAGCGCGATCTCGCGGCACGCCTGGCCGAGGCCGTCGCCAGCCGGTGAGGGGACCCCCTGAGCACCCCGGCTGGCGCCGGTGCGCTCCTGGGTTCGGTAACATCGCCCTCGTTGCATCCCCTCGAGCCAGGAGCCTCCGTGCCTGCTGAGACCCACATCGAGCGAGGTCCCCTCGATCGCCACGCCGTCTTCGAGCTGGTGAGAGACCAGCTCGCCGACATCTTGGAAACCGATCCCTCGCGGATCACCGAGGGGTCGTCGTTCGCAGAGGACCTGGATGCGGACTCCCTGGCGCTGATCGAGCTGGTCGAGGCACTCGAAGAGGAGCTCAGTGAGCGAACCGTGGGATTCCGCATCGACGACGAGGATCTCGAAGACCTGCGCACCGTCCGTGACGCCGTGGACTATGTCGTCGCCAAGCTCGGAGCGAGCTGACCGGCTGCACGTGGGAGACATCAGCGACGGCGCGGCGAGGCTGGCGGAGCGCCTCGGTCAGGAGCTGGCCACCCCCTCGCTCCTGGAGCAGGCGCTGTCGCACCGCAGCTGGTGTGCCGAGCAGGGCGGCGTGCCCTCCAACGAGCGGCTCGAGTTCCTGGGCGACGCCGTGCTGGGCCTCGTCGTCGCCGAGCATTGCTTGCGGCGGTTCCCCGACATGCCCGAGGGCGAGCTCGCCAAGGTGAGAGCCGCGGTCGTGAACGCCCGGGTGCTGGCGGAGGTCGCCGACCAGCTGGGGATCGGGGGCGCCCTCCTGCTCGGCAAGGGCGAGGAGGCGTCGGGGGGCCGGACCAAGCCGTCGATCCTCGCCGACGCCCTCGAGGCGGTCATCGGCGCCCTGTACCTCGAGGCGGGATGGACGGCAGCCGAGCACCTCATCCTCGGGTTCTTGCGGCAGCGGATCGAGCGCGCCGCGGCCGAACCCGACGACTTCGACCAGAAGGGCCTGCTGCAGGAGCTGACCGTGCGCCAGGGCGAGGGGATCCCGCGCTACATCGTCACCGGCACCGGCCCCGACCACGATCGGCAGTACGAGGCCGCGGTGTTCGTGAACGGTGTCCAGCGCGGCGCGGGAGCAGGCGGCACGAAGAAGGACGCCGAGCAGGAGGCCGCGCGCCAGGCGATCTCGGAGCTCCGGCGTGCCTGAGCTTCCCGAAGTCGAGACCCTCCGGCAGGACTTGGCGAAGGAAGTCGTCAACAAGAAGATCAAAACCGTGGCGGTCACCAACGGCCGCTCCGTCCGGCGCCATCCGAGCGCAAAGCACTTCCGAGCCCTGCTCGAGGGCCGCACCATCAAGACCGTCGGACGACTCGGCAAGTACCTGCTGCTCACCCTCGACAACAAGGACTCCTTGGTCATCCACCTGGGCATGAGCGGGCAGCTGATCCGCGTGAAGAACGTGAAGGAGCCCAAGCCGAAGCACACGCACGTCGTCCTCACCTTCACCCAGGGTGGCGAGCTGCGCTATGTGGACCCACGCACCTTCGGGGAGATGTTCGTCTCCAGCCCGCAGACAGCCGGCGCGACGCCGAACGGGTCGTCGCTGCCTGCAGGCATGGCGAGCGGCGACGGTGCCGCGTTGCGACGCCTCGTCCCCGAGCTCGCGCACCTCGGGTTCGACCCCATCGAAGACATGATGAGCTGGGACCGCTTCGGGGTGCTCCTGCGCCAGCGTCATGCGGGCCTCAAGGCGCTCCTCATGGACCAAGAGTTCGTGTCGGGGATCGGGAACCTGTACTCCGACGAGATCCTCTTCACGGCGGGCTTGCGCTACGACCGGACCTCGGACGGCCTGTCGGCAACCGAGATCCGGCGCCTCTACCGCGCCATGGTGGAGACGCTGACCGAGGCGATCAAGCATCGCGGGTCGACGCTCGTGGACGAGCAGTACCGCGACCTGTTCGGCGAGGCCGGCGATTACCAGGGCAGCCACCAGGTCTACGACCGCGAGGGTGAGCCGTGCCGGCGGTGCCGGAGCCCCATCGTGCGGGCGAGGTCCGGCGGCCGCTCCACCTTCTACTGCGCGCACTGCCAGGTCTAGGGACAACGCGCCCGCCCAGGTCGCCGACCGTCCCGGGTATGCCGTCGGACGGTTGGTAGGGTCGGCTGCCGATGTTCCTCAAGTCGCTCAGCATGAAGGGGTTCAAGTCGTTCGCGGATCCCACGGTGCTCGAATTCGAGCCCGGGCTGACCGTGGTGGTCGGCCCCAACGGGAGCGGCAAATCCAACGTCGTCGACGCGGTCACCTGGGTCCTCGGCGCGCAGGGCCCCCGATCGCTGCGCTCCCAGAAGATGGAGGACGTCATCTTCGCCGGGACCTCCAGTCGTCCGGCACTCGGGCGTGCCGAGGTGTCGCTCACCATCGACAACACCTCGGGGAAGCTCCCGGTCCCCATGGCCGAGGTGACCATCACCCGGACCCTCTTCCGCTCTGGGGACAGCGAGTACGCCATCAACGGCACGCCGTGCCGCCTGCTCGACATCCAAGACCTGCTGAACGATTCGGGCGTCGGTCGTCAGCAGCACATGATCATCGGGCAGAACCAGCTGGACGCGGTGCTCACGGCACGGCCCGAAGACCGCCGTGCGGTGATCGAAGAGGCCGCCGGCGTGCTCAAGCACCGTCGTCGGCGCGAACGGGCGGAGCGCCGGCTGGGCGCGACCCAAGAGAACCTCGAGCGTCTCGGCGATCTCGTCCGGGAGCTGCGCCGTCAGATCCGTCCGCTGGAGCGCCAGGCGGCGGCGGCGCGCACCCACGGCGCCATCGCGGCGGAGCTCCACGCGCTGCGGGTCCACCTCGCCGGCGCCGAGCTCACCGAGCTCGCCGCCAGGCAAGCAAGGACCGCAGCCGACCTGGGAGCCCTCGCAGACGAAGAACGCATGCTCCACGGGGCCCTCGAGTCCCTCGACGCGCAGGCGGCGGCGACCACCGCAGAGCTTTCTTCGAGCCGTGAGGAGGACCTCGCCGCGGCGCTCGGCAGCGTCCAGGCGCTCGTGGAGCGCGCCAAGGGCACCGCCAACGTGCTGGTCGAGCGGAGGAGGGGCCTGTCGCAGGCCCTCGACGCCGCAGCCGACGTCGACGTGGTCTCGACCCTCGAGGCCGAGGCCTCCCGCTTGGTGGCCGAGATCGCCGCCGCCGAGTCGCAGGATGCATCCCTCGGGCCCGAACGCGAGGCGCTCGAGCGTCGTGCGGCCGACCTCGATGCCGCCGAGACCGCCCACCGCCAGACGTGGGGAGACGGGACCGACTTCGACGCGGCGACGCGCGCGCTGGGCGAGCTGCGTCAGCAGATCGAGCTCCGGCGGCGCGCGACGGAGCAGGACGCGCGTGCGCTCGCCGCGCTCGACGAACGCCTCGGCGCCATTGCCGAGCGCGTCGGCGCGATGCGGGGCGTCGCAGAGGACCTGACGACGCGTTGTGCCGCCCTCGAGCAGGAGGCCGCGGAGCTCGCCGACGCAGCCATTGCCGCCGACGAGCTGCACGACGTGGCGCGTGCCGTCGCGGAGCGCGCCGAGCAGGCGGCACGCGCCGCGGACCTGGAGCGGCATCGCAGCGCCGCGCGCGCCGAAGAATTGGCACGCGCACT
>JAJYPY010000194.1 GCA_021794995.1 Actinomycetes bacterium
TGGTGGCGCGATGCAGTGTCGCGGATCGCGGAAATTCCCCAGAGTCGATCACCGAAATTCCCCAGTTGACCCGGAGGCGGTGAGGGCTGGTTGAGTGTAGATCAGCCCCTGACAACCACCTCCTCCCCGACGAGTTCGGTGACAGCGACAGGCTCCCCACAGCACGGACATGAGCCCCCGATGCCGACCTTTCGCATGAAGGTCGTGCAGTCGGGGCAGCGCTGTTCGCCGAGGGCTCGGGCGCCGCAGCTGTCGCACTCGTACACGGTGATCGGCCGGCGGGGCTGAGATCTCGGCACGACGAGCGACGTGAGATGTTGATCCCGTCGGCGCCTGTACGCGGTCGCGCGGCACGCGTTCGAGCAGAACCGCTGACGACCTCGGGGTGAGAAGACCCGCTCGCACGCCGGGCACGTCATCGTGACGCCATCGTGACGCAACGGGAACTGACGGTCCTCGTCGCTCACGGGTTCTTCACCACCTGGCGGATCGCCTCTGCCCGGGCGCGATGCGAGCGCATCCGGTAGGAGTCGCCCTCGATGTTGACGACGACGCTTCTGTGGAGCAGGCGATCGAGAAGCGCACCTGCCACCATCTCGTCGTCGCCGAGCACCCGGCCCCAGCTCGCTATCCCCAAATTCGTCGTGAGACAGATGCTCCCCTTCAAGTACCTCTGGGAGACAACCTGGAAGAGGGCTGCTGCTGCCTCCTTCGGCAACGGCAGGTATCCCACTTCATCAACGATGAGGAGCCTCGGGTTCGCGTAGAAGCGCATCGTCGTCGTCCACCGTCCCTCGAGCGCAGCCCGGTGACAGCGCGCGGCGAGATCGGCCGCGGTCGTGTAGTGCACCCGCATCCCGGCCGTGACAGCCGCATGGCCGAGGGCGACCGCGAGCATGGTCTTTCCCACCCCGGGCGGCCCGATGAACATGACGTTGGTCGCGTCCTCTATGAAGCGCAGCGTGGCGAGCTCTCTCACGAGCTTCTCGTCCAACGACGGTTGGGCCGAGAAGTCGAAGTCAGACAGAGTGAACGGCGAGGGGAGCGACGCGAAGCGTTCGAGCGTCACGCGCCGGCGCTCTTCGACCGCGTCCACCTCGATCGAGAGGAGCTTCTCCAGCACTGCCTGGGTGGAGCACTTGGTCGTGATCGCCTCGTCGAGAAGGCCTGGCAGCGCTTCGGCAGCTGCCCCCAGGCGCAAGAACGCCAGGTGCGAGCGCAGCTTCTGGTAGTCGGAGCGCTCGGTCACGAAGACGCCCCCGTGCCTGCGAGACGGACGATCTCTGCCATCTCTTCCAAGTCGACGGTCGGCTCCTTGCCAGCTTCACCGAGGAGCTTGGCCCGCTCCGCGAGCGCAGCAGCGCCTGGCGGACGGTTCTCCTTTCGGTCACAGGGCCGTGCTGTCGTGAACTGGGAGAGCACCGCCTGTTCGAGGGCATCTCGATGCGCCGGGGTGCGCACCATCGCCCCCGCCCCTCGCGGGGCGAGCTGGTGGGTGACGAGCACGACGCCGGTGGGTGACACGACGTCGACGGTCGTCGTCCCCAAGCGTTGGCGGAGCGTCATCGTCACACCGGAGAGTCCCGGTGGCACCGAGTAGCGGTTCCCCTGATAGGCGACGCTCGCTCGGTGGTCGACCGGCGCCGTCACCTCGATCGTCGCCGGGTAGGGCGCGGCCGGAAGCGCGAGCAGTGGCTCGCGCGCCGCGAGCTCACGGACGGTCGGCCACTTCGGGCGGCTGCTGTCGGCCGGCGGCTCTGTCGTGCCCCGCGGGCTCCGAAGACGTGCGTCGCCGGTCGTCTCCCAGAACCGGTCGAGGGACACCTGGGCCGCCTCGGGGGTCTCTGCTGCGAGCGTTCGCCACCACCTCCCGGTCGCGAACCGCACGCCTGCTTCGACCGAACCCTTCCGGTTCCCCCGCCGGGGCGGGCAGGGGACCACGATCGCGCCATAGAACTTCGCGACGGGGGCGAAGGATGCCTGCACGTCGGCTGACCCCGGCACGATCACCGTCGCCATGCGGTCGACGCGCCAGCGCCGTGGCGTGCCCCCCAGACGGCGCAGCACCGCGTCCATCGCCTCGATCAGGTGGGCCTGGTCCATGGAAGAGGCGATCACCCCGCGAGTGCGGCCTGAGTGCGGCAGCGTGCCCAAGAGCACGTAACAGGTGCCGCCCCACGGCGAACGGCGCCGCTCGAACCAGTCCCACTGGATCTCTTCGCCCGGCGGGTGGGGAATGTCGGTCGTGTCCCTGCCGGTCACGCCCGAGCACGCCTCGCAGTGCGGGCGCAGCTCGCGCTTGCGCACCTGGCGGACGAAGCTCGGGTAGCTCAGCGCGTAGCCGAGCGGGACGACTTCGTCATAGAGCGCGGACGCCCACACGTGCGCGTCGTCGGCGAACCGAGCGGCGAGGTATGGGACGAACGGTTCCAGCGGGTCGGGCTCGGTGCGCTGGCGGACGCCGGGCTCCCGCTTTCCGGAGAGGTGGTCGCGGACCGTCTTTCGGTCACGGCCGAGGTGACGGGCGATGGCCGAGATCGTCCATCCCCGCTTTCTGAGTGCATGTGCTTCCACGTCGTCTCCCATTGAGAACATGGGGTGGGGGCTCCCTCCACTGGCCGGTGTCCGAACCGCCAGTTTCGGGGGGAGCCCCTCCCCGATTGGTGGACCTTCGAGGCCCAGACCGCTCCGGGAGGGTGGGGAATTTCAGTGATCGAGAGTGAGGAGTCCTACGTGATCCTCAACACTGGTCGCGCGGACTTCGCCGAGAACTGCGGCGACTGCCCGCTGCGGGCATCCTGCACCACCTCGGCATCTGGGCGGAGCGTCACAATCCACGCGAGAGAGGACCTCCTCCAGGCCCACAAGGCCCAACAGCGCGACCCCTCCTGGCAGGAGGCCTACACGAGCACCCGGCCGAAGGTGGAGCGAAAGCTCGCCCACTTCGTCCGCCGAGCATGGGGAGGCAGACGGGCACGGGTGCGCGGTCAGCTCCGCATCGCGACCGACGCCGACACCCGTGCTGCGGCGATCAACTGGGCGCGCCTTTCGACCCTCGGGGTCAAAAGAGCGAGCGGGACCTGGGTCACCGCCCCGCCGTGAGCGCGCCCGATGACCCGTCCGCCGTGACTCTCTCCCCCTCTCGTTGGTCCTCGCACGTCCGAAAATGCTCGAAATCCCTGGGCATCTCGACCGGCGAGGGCAACCCTGCCCGAGGCGGCGCGCCGAGAGCGCCTCGCAAGACCATGCGGGGCGGCGCCGCGGCCGCCGGGCGCCTCCCGGGTCGCCAGCGGGCCTCTACTTCAGTGGTCTCCTAGGTCCATCCCGGGCGCTCGACATGGCGGTAGAGAAC
>JAJYPY010000059.1 GCA_021794995.1 Actinomycetes bacterium
GGAGGTACTCACGAAGGGCGCGTCGAATGAGCTCCGACGTCGACACGCCTTCAGCTGCTGCCCGCTCCTCGGCTTCAGCCCGGAGGTCCGGTTCAAGCCGGACGGACTCGACGACCTTGGCCGCCTCGTCGAGTGGGGGGCGTCACAAGAGACCCTCGAGCTCCGCTCCGTGGTGGAGACGCCATCGAGGGGGAACGGCGCGGACGAACCAGCGGGAGCTGGCGAAGATGATCGTCGAGGTGGTCAGGGGCACCGCCGGCCAGTGTCGCACTGGCGGACCTCCTTGCTGGGTGCCACGCTGCAGGGAACCGAGACCCAGAGGACCGGCCGTGCCCAGCTTGACATTCCCTTCGCTCCACCAATTCGTGCTCGACAGCACCGACATCCGCTCCCTTGCCGAGTTCTACCGGCAATTGCTCGGGTACTCGTACCGTCCCGGGGACGAGCCCCCTCCCCAGGGCACCGACGACGAACGGGGCCGCGACTGGCTCGTGCTCGTCGAGGCACCGGGAACCGTCGCGTTGGCCTTCCAGCAGGTGCCGCGGCTCCCCGCCTCGACGTGGCCGGAAGACGGCGTGGCACAGCAGGCACACCTCGATCTCGTCGTCTCAACTCGCGAGGAGCTCGAGGTGCAGCACGCACGGGCACTGGAGCTCGGCGCACGCGTGCTCTCCGACCGCTCCGACGACGCGACAGAGGCGCTGCGTGTCTACGCGGACCCCGCAGGGCATCCGTTCTGCATCTTCGTGCACGAGGATTGACATGTGAGCGGCGGACGACCGGCGAACGGGACACGCCGGTCGTGGACCCCGGGACTCGCCGGTAGGCTCATCTCGTCCGGCGGAGCGGCACGCCTCCGGCCTACGACGCCCCGTCCGCCCGACGGACCGTGCGCGTCGCTGCTCGGCACCGTCCTCTCCGTTGCATCGACCTCATCCTCGACCCTCGCCATCCACCGCCACTCATGCTCACCGCGTCAGACATCTCCCTTACCGTCGCTGGACGACCGCTTCTGCGGGACGCGTCGTTCGTCGTGGGAAAGGGGGACAAGGCCGCGGTCGTCGGGCGCAACGGCGTCGGGAAGTCCTCGCTCGTCTCGTTGTTGGTGGGAGAGCCCTCGCCGGCGCTCTCCTTCAGCGGTGACGTCCAGATCCTCGGGACCTTGGGCTACTTGCCGCAGGTGCCCGTCGCCGGTGGTCTCGGCACCGACTCGAGCGCATTCGCACACGTGCTGTCTGCTCGAGGTCTCGATGCGCTTGACGTCGAGCTGAGCGAGGCGCGCCGCCAGATGGCCGACGATCCGACTCCCGAACGGATCGCCCGGTTCTCTGACGCAGAGGAGCGCTACCGGACGCTCGGAGGGTACGAAACCGAGTCGGTCCTGGCCCGGATGGCCGAAGGACTGGGGCTCCGCCAGGATCTTCTCTTCGACGACGTCGACAGCCTCTCTGGAGGTCAGCGGCGCAGGATCGACTTGATGCGGGTGCTCTTCAGCGAGCCTGATGTCATGATCCTCGACGAGCCGACCAATCACCTCGACGTCCCCGCAAAGCGGTGGCTCATGGACCAGCTGGACCGATTCCGAGGCGCGCTGCTTCTCGTCAGCCACGATCTCAAGCTGCTGGACCGGTCGATCACCAAGGTGCTCAATCTGCAACACGGCGAGCTCCAAGAGTTCAAGGGGACCTACACGAGCTTCCGCGCGGAGCTGAACCTCCGGCTCGACCAGCAGCAGCGGACCGCCGTACGCCAAGAGCGAGAGATCGCGCGACTCTCCTCGCTTGCGGACTCGATGCGGGCGAGCACCGAGAAGCGCGCGCGGACCGCGAAGACGCTCGACAAGCGCGTCGAGCGCCTGCAGCGGACGAAGACCAAGACCGTGGCCAGGGAGCGGACGGCCCGGTTCCGCCTTCCAGCCCCGCCCCGTTCGGGTGAGACGCCCATCAACGTCATCGGTCTCTCCGTGTCCTACGCCTCGAACCGTGTGCTGCACAACGTGTCGATGGTCCTCGGTCGGGGTGACCGGGCAGTCGTCGTAGGCCGCAATGGCGCGGGAAAGTCCAGCCTGCTCCGCTGCCTCGCCGGTGTCCAAGCGCCGACCACCGGCGAGGTGGTCTTGGGACACAACGTCGCAGTGGGCTACTTCGCGCAGGAGCACGAGCAGGTCGACCAGCAACGGACCGCCCTCGAGAACATCGACGATTCGGTGCTCGTCACCGAGGTCGACCGTCGCTCGCTCCTGGGCTCCTTCGGCCTCCCCGGCGAGCTGGCCACTCAGCGCGCCGCAAGCCTGTCTGGCGGGGAGCGGGCGAAGCTCTCGCTTGCGATGCTCGCATCGGGCTCGTCGAACCTCCTCGTGCTCGACGAGCCGACGAACAACCTCGACCCACCGTCGATCGCTGCCGTCGGTCAGATGCTCAGCCGGTGGCCCGGCACCATCGTCGTGGTGAGCCACGACCGCGCCTTCGTCCAGGCACTCGATCCCACCCATGCAGTGCTGCTGCCCGCCGAGCGCTTCGACTTCTGGCGCGACGAGTACCTGGACCACGTGGAGCTTCGCTAGCCGCCGCTCCACGCCCCTTGCCGTGTGCGGGCACGCGAGGCTCGCGCGCGCGGGCGCCCCGTGCTCCCGGGCCGCGCAGGAAGGAGGCGGGCGGTCCGGGCAGGAAGACCTGATCCGGCCGCGCCCGGGCGCCCACCACGTGTTGGCGGCACACCGGGACGCCGCGCGGTGCGTCTGGCCACTCGCGCGGTGTCGCACCCGCTTTGTACGGTGCGCCCCATGCCGCCCGCAGGGACCACGGTGTTCGCCCCGGTCGCGATTCCCTCCCACGCACCGCTCGTCCGCGTGCCGATCCCCACGGCCTGCGGGATCTGCCGGGCGCCCGCGTCGGCGGGCTACTCGATGTGCACCTCGTGCAGGGACGTGGCGATCGCCCTGCAACGGCCGCTCGTGCCGGTGTCGGCGATCGCGCTCGTCGGCACCACGAGCGCGCTGTACCGTGCGTTGCGCCAGTACAAGTCGGGTGAGCCCGGCGTCGCGGCCCGCCAGTCCCAGTGGCTCTCAGGGGTGCTCCACCGGTTCGCCGAACGCCATCTGCGCTGCGTCGCTCCCGATGGCGTCGACGTCACCGTCGTCGTGCCCTCGTCGCGTGACGGCAGGCCGGGGCCGCACCCGTTCGAGTCGATCGTCCGAGCGGCGGCGTGCTTCCCGATGCTGCTCGATGCGCTGGTCCCGGGTGCGGGGACGCTCGCGCACCGCAGGCCCGCGCCCGACGGCTACCGCCTCAGGCGCGACGTGGCAGGACGTCGCGTGTTGCTCGTGGACGACGTGTACACGTCCGGAGCCCATCTCCAGACCGCCGCGTCCGCCCTCGAACAAGCCGGTGCGCGCTGCGTCCAGGCCCTCGTCGTCGGCCGGTTCGTGCGATCCCCCCCAGCCCCACGCGCGGCGTGCCCGTGCTGCGAACGGTGACGCGCGACGTGCCGAGAGAAGTCGGTGTCGGCCCCCCGGGGGATGGGGATGGGGAAGGGGGGCCGACACCTCACAGACCGTTACAGAAACCCCCGCCCATGGAGCACAGGGAACCAGACGGTCCGCGACCTAGTAGTCATTACCTCGTGATCGGTTTCGTACACATCGCGCCGTTCGCCGGAAGCGTCGGGTGTCGCCGGAGCGCAACCAGCCACCGCTGGGTCAACAGCGTCAGCCGTGCTCCCCATGCCAACTTCCCCTCCCACGAGGCAACCCGAGTGCGCCCAGCATAGCAGCAGGCCGCGCCCAGCCTCCCGGCGCGCGGGCCGGCAGCCTCGATTGGACGGCCGAAGTGGGTGCGTGCCGTGCTGGCGAAGGTCCCGGTCTCCGCGTTCCCCCAGCTCATGGCCGCGGACTTCCGGGGCCGACGCAACCTGGGCCGACCACGGCCACCACAGCCGGGACGCCCGCAGGCGGCCCGTGTCGGAAGGGGCTCGGATCCCGAGATGCCGAGCGGGTCACAAAGGGGCATCCGCGTGGTCGACGTCCACCCATCCGCGCCCGGCGAGCCAGCGGCGCACGATGCGTGCGGGGACACCGGCGACCACGCAGTGGTCCGGCACCACCCCGCGCACCACCGCGCCGGCGGCGACGACGACGTGCTGCCCGACGTGGGCGCCGGGGAGCACCACGGCGTGCGCACCGATCCAGCTCCCTGCGCCGATGGAGACGCCGGCTTCGACAGGGCGCTGCGGGCCGATCGGCATGTCGGGATCCTCGTAGGAGTGGTTCTGGTCCGTGATGTAGACGTAGGGGCCCGTCTGGACGTCATTGCCGATGTCGATCGACCAGTGCCCCACGATGTGGCTGCCACGCCCGATGACGCAGCGGTCCCCAACGCGCACGACCGGCGAATGCAGCATCGCCTGGCCGGGCGCCATCCCGGCGGCGAGCGACACATACGGACCGATCATGGTGCCCTCGCCGATGTGGATGTAACCCTCGTTGTAGACCGCGCCCGGAGGAAAGGCGAGCAGGCTCCCGGCGCCGAATGCCGCGAAGCGCCGCGCCCGACGATCGTCGGGACCGACGGCACCGGCGACCGTCGACCATTCCCACGCACGCCGGAGCGCCTCGGACGCCGCCCGCCGCACAGACCGGCGCACCGACCGGGTCCACGCCATTGCCGCCGACGCTACTCCGCAGGCCGTCCGACACCGCGACGTCGCAGCCCAGCGCGCAATTCCCAGACGATCCGCCGGCACGTTACCGCCAGCACACAGAATGGGGCTCCATGGCCCGCGCTCGGCGAGGCACCGCGCTCTGCCAGACTGCGACCCGCATGGGCCGAGGGGAACGGCGGGGATCTGGTCACGCACGCGGCGGACGGCAACCCGTCGACGGCTCGCGTCGCCTGCGCGCCACGCGATTGCGGGTCGCTGCCGTCGCGATCGGCGCCGGCTGTCTCCTGGCCGGGTGCGCGGGCGCACCGCGCGCCGCCACGCACGCCACGCACGCCACGCACGCCACGACGCCTCCGCCCACGTCGACGTCACCACCTTCTGCAGTCGCTGCGGCCGGGCCCGACTGCCCGCTCACCGGGACTCCAGCCCCGAATGGGTCGGTGCCCAATCGGGCGGCCCTCGCCGTCAAGGTCGACAACTACCCGACAGCCCGTCCCCAGTCGGGGCTGACAGCCGCGGACGTGGTGTTCGAAGAGCCGGTGGAGGGGGGGATCACCCGCTACGTCGCGGTGTTCCAGTGCCACGGGACGCACACGGTGGGTCCCGTGCGCTCGGCACGCAACATCGACATCGGCATCCTCGGACAGCTCGGACATCCGCTGCTCGTCCACGTCGGCGGCATCCAGCCGGTCATCGACAACATCCTCGCGTCGCCGATCGACGACTTCGAGCTCGGCAACTACACGACATCGGTCGTCCAGCACCCCAGTGGCCGGGTCGCGCCGTACGACACGTACACCTCGACGACAACGGTGTGGCAGATGCGTTCGACAGCCGATGTCGCGCCGCAGCCGCTGTTCACCTATTCGCCCACAGTGCCCGCCGGCACGCCTGCGAAGTCCGTGTCGATCCCGTTCTCCTCCTACTCACCGGTGGTCTGGAAGTACGACGCCAAATCCCGCCGCTACCTCCGGTACTACGCCTCCTCGCCTGACACGTTGGCGAACGGGGTGCAGAACAGCGCAGCGAACGTGATCGTGCAATTCATCAGCGTCTATTACGGGCCGTGGGTGGAGAACTCGCAAGGTGCCCTCGAGGTCCAGGCCAACCTGTCCACACACGCGAGTGGTCAGGCGATCGTCTTCCGCAACGGCGTCGGGATCCCCGCGCAGTGGTCTCGCGCGACACTCGCGCAGCCCACGCAGTTCACGACGACGTCTGGGGCACCCGTCGCCATGCAGCCTGGGAACACGTGGGTCGAGCTCGTGCCGACAACGGTGCACGTCTCGACCACACCGCCTTCGAGCGGCTAGCGGCGGTCACTCCAAGGTGATCGGCACATCGTCGGGGTCGATCTCGAGAGCGCTCCGAGCGTCCGCCGCAGGCTCCTTGGGTGCGAGCTGCTGGCGCACACGATCGTCGATCTCTGCCATCAACTGCGGACTCTCCTGGAGGAACGTCTTCACGTTCTCACGGCCCTGGCCGAGCTGCTCACCCTCGTAGGTGAACCACGCTCCCGACTTCTTGATGAGGCCCAGGTCGACCGCCACGTCGAGGAGGGATCCCTCCCTGCTGATGCCGGTGCCGAACATGATGTCGAACTCGGCCATCTGGAACGGTCTCCCGACCTTGTTCTTCACCACCTTGACACGGGTGCGGTTGCCGATGACTTCTGCACCGTCCTTGATCGACTCGGTGCGCCGGATGTCGAGGCGGACCGAGGAGTAGAACTTGAGCGCCCGCCCGCCGGGGGTGGTCTCGGGGTTGCCCCACTGCACCCCGATCTTCTCGCGCAGCTGGTTGATGAAGATGGCGACCGTGTTGGACTTGCTCAACGTGCCGGTCAGCTTGCGCAGCGCCTGGGACATGAGCCGCGCCTGGAGCCCGACGTGGGTGTCGCCCATCTCCCCCTCGAGCTCGGCGCGCGGCGTGAGGGCCGCCACCGAGTCGATCACGATCACGTCGATGGCCGCTGAGCGGATCAGCATGTCGGCGATCTCGAGCGCCTGCTCCCCCGTGTCCGGCTGAGAGATGAGGAGGTCGTCCACGTTCACGCCGATCGCACGGGCGTAGACGGGGTCCATCGCATGCTCGGAGTCGATGTATGCGCAGATCCCGCCGTTCCGCTGCGCCTCCGCCACGCAGTGCATCGCAAGCGTGCTCTTTCCAGAAGACTCCGGCCCGAAGATCTCGACGACCCGGCCGCGCGGGAGCCCCCCGATGCCGAGCGCGAGGTCGAGCGAGAGGGCGCCCGTCGGGATGGCCTCGATACCGAGGTCGATGTTCTCGCCCATCCGCATGACGGACCCCTTGCCGAACTGCTTCTCGATCTGGCTGAGCGCCATCGCCAGGGCCTTGTCCCGGTCCTCACCTGCCATCGCTGTCTCGTCTCCTTGGTCGTGCCGTGGTCTCGTCGTGCCGTGCCTGGCCGTAGCACCGCGCAGTCGGTGACTGTAGGGATGGGGTGTGACACACCCTACTGGCGAACGCCTGTTCGGTGTTGGATGCCCCCGAGGCGGGGTGTCACGACGGAACGGTCGCCGTCACGACCGTGGTGTACCGGGCACCCGACGGGTCGAGCTCCGAGCGCACGAGGCTGACCTCGCGCACCCTCCACGTCGCCTCGAGCCGCATGCCGACGAGCGATGCGGGGACCGTGCGCCGCGCCCGTGCCCGCGCGAGGGTGAGATGCCCGGAAAAGGGGGCCCCGCCAGGTGCGGCCCGGATCGGGACCGCGGCGAACGCGGCCCGCACCATCATTGCGAGCTCGTCGAGCCCGCCGACCGGCACACACAGGACGGAGCGCCCGAGCCGCACGCTCCCAGGTCCGAGGCGCGCCACCCGGGGGGCCGCCGCGCGGGCCATGGCCCCGACGAGCGCGGCCCCCACCTCCTCGACCCGCGACTCGGCCACGTCGCCCAAGAACGCGAGGGTGACGTGCCACTGCGCGGGGGTGGTCCAGCGCACGCCCGGGATCTCGGGCCGCTCGAGGTCCTCGAGGATCCTGATGACCTCGGCGGGCGGCCACACGGCGGCGAAGAGGCGGACGGTTCGCTCCGCGCCCCCGTTCCTCATGGGTCGGCGGCGGCGTCAGGACCGTTCTCGGCCGGCGTGCCGTGAACGGTGAGGGGGACCCCGACGCCGAGTGCTCGACCGAGCCGGTCGAAAACGTCCGCCCCGAGCGCCGGGTCCCCCTCTTCGGCCCGCGCGACCTGGTCCTCGGATACGCCCATGCGGGCCGCGAGCTCGGCTCGGCTCAGCCCCGCAGCGGCGCGTAGCGCGTAGGCGAGCTCGCCCAGGCGTCCGGCGCGCTCGGCCTCGGCGTACGCCGCCTCGTACTCGGCATGCTCGGAGCCGCCGAAGCGCCGCCGCATGTCGTCCAGCTTCATCGAGTCCTCCCCTGATCGCCACCGGGCGTCCGACCCTTCGCACGTACGTGTCCGCGGATCATCGCCCGGCGCGCACGTGCGACCTCGTCACGTTCGACGTCGCGCTGCTTGCGGAACGTGGTGAGCGCCCGCACCTCCCTTCCGGGCCCGAAGGCGTAGGTGATCCGCCTCGAGAGACCCTCGCACGTAAAGCGCAGCTCGTGCAGCCCGCCCCGCAGGGCTCGGCTGTGGGGCTCGCGCAGCGCAGGCCCGTCGGAGGCGAGCCGGTCCAATGCCCTGTCGGCGAACGCGCGGTCCCTCGCCGAGAGCCGGGCGTACCAGACCACGACCTCGTGCGACAGCTCGACATCGAAGGACGGGGCGCGGCGTGTTCGTGCGTGAGGATCACCCTGTCGCCCGGGAGATGACGCCATGACCTGAACGGTCCGCGGCGCGCGTCGGCGCGCGCGATGTCGAGGGATCCCGAGGGGCGCCGGCGGCCGCCGCCCTGCACGCAGGGCGCGGTCGGGACCGGGTCAGCCGAGCGTCGGGGCCGCGAACCCGTGCTCGGGTGTGAGGAGCGTGCGGCGCAGGAGGTCCATCGCCGAGATCGCGGCGTACTGGCGCACGCGCTCGCGGTCACCGGGCAGGCGCAGCGTCCTGCTCGGCACAGCACCGCCGGGCAGCGCGAGCGCGGCGCACACCGTCCCGGGTGCGACGTCCTCCTGGAGGTCGGGGCCGGCGACGCCGGTGATCCCGAGGCCGACTTCCGCGCCGAGCACGCGCTGTGCTCCCCGTGCCATCGCGACCGCAGCCGCCTCGGTGACGACCGGACCTTCGGGCACCTCGAGCACGCGGTGCTTGACCGCCGAGTCATAGGCGACCACGCCGCCTCGGAACCACTGGCTCGCACCGGGCACGCCGACGAGGCGCGACACGATGAGGCCCCCGGTGAGCGACTCGGCGACGCCGAGGCTGAGTCCGCGCTCCACGAGCAGCGCGGCCACGGCTTGCTCCATCGACGTGTCGTCGACGCCGAAGACGACGTCGCCGAAGGCCGTCGCCAGGACGGCGCGCACCTCCTTTTCTTCGGCGTCGAGGAGGGTACCGGCGTCCCGGGCGTCGCGCCCGCGTGCCGTGAGGCGGACTTTGAGGCCTTCGATCCCGCTCGCCAGGAACGCGATCGTCACCGACGATCGTTCCCCACTGGAGGACCGCACGTCGAGCGCGTCGATCCGCCCCTGCAACGCTTCGGCAAGTGCGGACTCGCTCGTGCCCCAGGTGCGCAGCACTCTGCTCACGATGACCCCGTCTTCTCCGTCTTGCGCCATGCGGCGGCGAAGGTCCGGAAGGATGGCGCGCTCGAACATCTCCGCCATCTCGTGCGGCACGCCGGGCACCGCGTAGACGACCTTGCGCCCGATCGGGCAGATGAGCCCGGGCGCGGTGCCACGCGTCTGCTCGATGATCGAAGCCCCTTCAGGGACGTCGGCTTGACGCACGTTGCTGTGCGGCATGCGACGACCGCGTACCTCGAAGAATCCCTCGATGCGGCGCGTGATGTCAGGGTGGCGCACGAGGGAGACGTGCATCACCTCGGCGATCGCCTCCCTCGTGATGTCGTCCTGCGTCGGACCGAGCCCTCCGCACGTGATCACCGCGTCGCCCCGGGCGAGCGCGGTGCGCAGCGCTGTCACGATGCGCGCCCGGTTGTCCCCCACGGCCTGGTGGAAGTACGAGTCGACGCCGGCGGCGGCAAGCTGCTCACCCAGCCACTTGCCGTTCGTGTCGGCGATCTGGCCGAGCAGGAGCTCGGTCCCGATCGCCACGATCTCCACCCTCATCCCGGTGGTGCCGGGGCCGGGGGGGATGGGAGCGATGGGGGCGATGGGGGGGCGGCCGGGCCTGGGGAGGGTGCGGGGGCCGGAGGTGCGGGGGCCGGAGGTGCGGGGGCCGCAGACGGCGCGGCCGGCTCGGAGAACGCCTTGCGTCCGTCCCACACGTACTGGGCACCGCTTGCGATCGTGAGTACGGTGGCGGCCCACACCGTGCCGAGCTGCAGCGACTGCTGGCCGGCGAGCGGTGGGACGAGGCAGGTCGCGATGGCGACATCTTGGACGATCGTCTTCAGCTTTGCGAGCCGGCGGGCGGGGATCGAGACGCCGCGGCGTCCCGCCCACGAGCGGTAGCCGCTCATGCCGACCTCGCGCGCGGTGATGAGCCAGACGGGGAGCCACGGCAAGCGCCCCTGGACGGCGAGGGCGAAGAACGCGCCGAGCACGAGGAACTTGTCAGCCAGGGGGTCGAGGAACGCTCCCGAACGCGTCGTACCGTGACGACGTGCCAGCCATCCGTCCACACCGTCACTGCTCGCGACGGCGACACCGACCGCGACGGTGACCCAGCTCGCCCCCTCGGAAACGATCAAACCGACGAACACGGGAGCGGCGAGCAGGCGTGCCGCGGTCAGCGCGTTGGCCGGGGTCACCAGCGCGGACGGTCCGTAGCTCGGGCGCGCCGCGTCGGTCACGAACCGTGCCTCTCGACCGTCTCGGCGGCGACGTCGGTACCCAGCGACTCGGTGATCATCACGTCGACGACCGTGCCGACCGCGAGCGACGCAGGGACGCGCACGACGCCATCGATCTCGGGCGCCTCGTGCACACTGCGGGCCGTGCCGGGCGCGTCGACCAGCACCTCTCGCACTTGCCCGACGAGTGCGTCGCGCCGCCGTGCCGTGATCGCATCCTGCAGCTCTGCGCACTCACGCGACCGTTCGAGGGCAAGCTCGGCGGGCACCTGATCGGGCAGTCGGTCGGCGTAGGTGCCCGACTCCCTGGAGAACGTGAAGAACCCGGCCCAGTCGAGCTGGGCGGCAGCGAGGAACTCGAGCAGCGCATCGTGGTCCGCCTCCGTCTCCCCTGGATAGCCGAGGATGAACGACGATCGGAAGGTCGCGAGTGGCGACTGGGCCCGGATCGCGTCGATCCGGTCCACGAAGCGTTCGCCGTCGCCCCATCTGCGCATGCGCGCGAGGAGCGGTCGCGAGACGTGCTGGAGGGACAGGTCGAAGTACGGCACTCCCGTCCCGAGCACGGCGTCGATCAGCTCCCCGGTCAGCCCGGACGGGTACAGGTACAGCAGGCGCGTGCGCAACGCCAGCTGGGCGACCTCTGCGACGAGTGAGACGAGTGGCGTCGGCCGGCCGACGGCGCGCCTCGGTCCCGGCCCGTGGCTGGCCGTCGTGCGATCCCGGCCGTAGGAGGCGAGGTCTTGAGCGACGAGGACGACCTCCTTCACCGGCATCGCGATGTCGCTCACGAGGGAGCGCACCTCGGCGAGCACATCGATCGGGGTCCGTGACCGCTGCACGCCGCGAAACGTCGGGATCGCACAGAACCCGCAGCGACGATCGCACCCCTCGGCGACCTTGACATACGCCCACGGCGCCGGGGACGCCGGGCGCGGAAGGCGCAAGAGGTCGAACGAGTCGACGTGCTCTGCTCGACGGCGATGCGCCGGCGACCGCTCCGGACGGGGGCGAAGCGTTACAGGGGCGGAGGGCACGCCGCGCCTCCGGGCGCCCGACGGGGCGGCCGGGATCAGCGACCGGCCGAACGCTGCGACGAGATCCGCCTCGGGGAGCGCCTCGGCGAGCTCGTCGCCGTATCGCTCGGCCATGCACCCCGTGACCACCAGCTGAGCGCCGGGGCGCCGGACATCGGCCAGCGCGAGCACCGCGTCGATCGACTCCTGGCGCGCCGCCTCGATGAAGGCGCAGGTGTTCACCACCAGGAGGTCCGCCTCGCCAGGATCGGCAGCAGGGACGTAGCCCTCGCCGTGCAGGAGCCCCTCGAGCTTGTCGGAGTCGACCTGGTTCTTGGGACACCCGAGCGTCTGCACCCAATAGCGCCCGTCGGCCATTCGGCGTTGTCCTTCCTCACGACCCACTGGGCGACCGTCCGATCAGCGGAGAGGGTGGGATTTGAACCCACGGCACCCGTCAAGAGTGCAACGCCTTAGCAGGGCGCCCCATTCGGCCACTCTGGCACCTCTCCGATACATGGAGGTTACCGTCGCTGCCCGCCACTGAGCGGCCGGACCGGCAGGACCGGCGCCAGCAGGCGGCGGTTCGGGGGCGTCAGGTGGTTCGGGGGCGGCGGCGGTCCAGCGGCGGCGGTCCAGCGGCGGCGGTCCAGCGGCGTCGGTCCAGCGGCGTCCCCGAGAGTCCGGTACCGTCGCCTCCGATGCCTCACGCGCCCTGCTACCTCCGTTTCCCCAGCGTCCGCGGCGACACCCTGGTCTTCGTCGCGGACGACGACGTGTGGATCGCGCCCTCGTCGGGCGGTACGGCACGGCGGCTGAGCGCGGACCGCGCCCCGGCGTCGCACCCCAAGCTCTCGCCCGACGGAACGTCGATCGCCTATGCGAGCCGACGCGACGGCAAGCCCGAGGTGTTCGTGGTCCCCGCCGACGGCGGCGACGTCCGGCGCGTCACCTATCTGAACGACGACTCCACGCGCCCGATCGGATGGTCCGACGAGGGCCGGGTGCTCTTTGTGTCCGCCGCCGCGGAACCGTTCGCGAGCCGCACCTGGGCGTACGCGGTGTCGACCGACGGCTCGGGCGCAGCACGCCTCCCGTACGGCCCGGTCACGGCACTCGCCCGGGGCTCGGGCGGCGCGGTCGTCCTCGGGGTGAACCAGAGCCAGCACCGAGGCGCGGCGTGGAAGCGTTACCGGGGAGGCACCGCTGCCGCCTTGTGGGTGGACCCAGACGGCAGTGGCGAATTCCGCCGCTTTCTTCGGCACCTCGACGGCCAGCTCGAGGACCCGGTCTTCGTCGGCGACCGCGTGGCGTTCGTCTCCGACCACGAGGGGCACGGCAACGTCTACTCCGCCCTCCCCGACGGATCGGATCTCCGGCGCCACAGCGACCACACCGACTTCTACGCACGGGCGGCGGCGAGCGACGGCCGCGTGGTCGTCTACCAGTGCGCGGGCGATCTCTACCGCATCGACGAGCTCACTGCCGACTCGGCGCCGGCCCGGGTCGAGATCTCACTCGGCGCGCCGCGGAGCGGCCGGATCCGCCACCCGCTGCGCCCCGCTGACGTGCTCGGCCCGCACGCCGCGGACCACGAAGGACGCGCGAGCGCCGTCGAGGCGCGAGGCGAGATCCATTGGCTGACGCACCGGATGGGACCGGCCCGCCTCCTCGGCGGGGGATCGGGCAACCGGGCGCGCCTCCCGCGCGTCGTCGGTACGGGCGAGGCGGCGAAGGTCCTCTTCGTGACCGATGCCGACGGCGAGGACGCGCTCGAGGTGGCACCTGCCCTCGGTGAGCTCCCGCAGGTGCGCCGGCGCCTCGGGGCCGGCCAGCTCGGTCGCGTGCTCGACCTCGCCGGGTCACCCGACGGGACGCATGCCGCCGCTGCGACCCATGACGGCCGCGTCCTTCTCATCGGGCTCGGCGACGGCGGCATCCGGACGCTCTCCACCTCGGACCGCGGCGACTCGAGCGGGCTCTCGTTCTCGCCGGACTCGCGCTTCGTCGCGTGGTCGGAGCCCGGTCCAGAGCCGCTGCGCCAGATCAAGGTGGCCGACGTCGAGCGCGGCGAGGTCACCGACGTGACGCCGTTGCGGTTCCGCGACGAGTCTCCGGTCTTCAGCCTGGACGGCAAGCACCTGGCGTTCCTCTCCGCCCGGACGTTCGACCCCCTCTACGACACTCATGTCTTCGACATGTCCTTCGCCACCGGCGCTCGGCCCTACCTCGTGCCACTTGCGTCTGCGACGCCGTCGCCGTTCGACGCGGAGCTCGCGGGGCGGGCACGACCGGGACACGATGCAAAGGGACACGACGCAAAGGGCACGGACCGAGACGGCGGCGCGGACGGGCATTCGGGCGGCGGAGGGGATGCCAGCGCGGTAACCCATGGCGGTGACCAGCCCCCCGAGGTACACCTCGACCGCCAGGGGCTGTCCGAGCGAGTCGTGCCGTTCCCGGTCGCCGCAGGGCGCTACTCCCACATGCGACCCGCTCGGGGCGGTTTTGTCTGGTTGTCCGAGCCCCTCGAGGGCGTGCTCGGGGAAGGCCGGGCGCACCTGGGTGCCAAGCCCGGTCGCGCGTCGCTCGTGCGCTTCGACATGGAGACCGGGCGCGAGCTCCACCTCGTCGACTCCCTGGACGGGTTCGAGGTGAGCGGCGACGGCAGGACGGTCGTCGTGCGCGACGCCAACATGCTGCGCGCCCTGCCTGCCGACCACAGGCCGGACACAGCCGGACCAAACGGAGAGGCGCCGACCGACGTCGTCGACATCGATCTCTCCAGGCTCCGTCTCGAGCTGATGTGATGAAGGAGTGCCGCGTCGCTCCCGCGTGACAGACCTCGGTGATGAAACCGGGGTCGACGCCGAACTCGAGGAGCAGCGCGATGGCACGCACGTCGAAGGGGATCGACGAGGTTCGTCT
>JAJYPY010000060.1 GCA_021794995.1 Actinomycetes bacterium
CGCGTCCCCTGGGAGGCTAGAGATCCGCACCCATCTGGTCGACCGCTGTCTGGGTGACCGCCAGTGTCCCGCCCAAGACGGTGAGGTGCGACACCCGCACACCGCCGAGCCCTGTGGTCCCCGCCGTGTGCAAGAAGGCCGCGAGGGCTGTGCCCACGACCGAGGGGCTCTGGGTGAGAAGGAGCGGCTCTGGGAGCGCCGATGTCGGGCCGTCGGCGGCGACCACCGCACCGGCGAGCCCGTCGGAGAAGTAGGTGCCCTGGGCGATGGTGAGATCCCCGGTCCCGTGCCAGGCGAGACCCTGGGGCGCAGCGGCGCTCTCCAAGGTGGCGAGCTCGACGGCGGTCGCCCCGGCGTCGTGCCCCGCCACCCGCAGGACCGAGACGCCCAGGGATTCGAGGGTGGTGACGACGGCGTCGCTCAACGCCAGGGGCCCGCCCATCACGAGCACCTGGGTGACGCCCAGGGCAGCGATGGCGTCTTGGGCCTGGGTCGACAGGGCCTCGGGGGTGCTCAAGAGCACGGGCAGGTGGGCGGCGTAGGCGAGGGTGCTCGCCGCCTCGGCGTCTTGGAAGCCGGTCCCCGTCGCGAGCACCGCCGTGCGCAGCGCCCCCGTGGCGCCCGGGGCCCCCGACGCGTTGCCTGCGGTCGTGTTCCACCTGCCCGCCCCCCCTGTGGGGTTGGTGCCCTGGTAGGCACCCGAGAGGTCGAGCGTCCCCACGTCGGCGCGGACCGTCGGGCTCTGGGCGATCTGGGCGGCCGTGTCGTACTGGGTCGCCCCGAAGATCCGGGTGACCACGAGGTCGGCGCCGGTGCCCGGCCCGCCCCCGCACGCGCTCGCAGGGGTGGAGGCCAGGGTGTGCAGCACTGTTGTCGAGACCGCAAGGGGGCCGCCCACCACCACCACCTTGGTGATGCCTTCGGTGCGAAGGGCCCCGGCGGTGACCGACGAGAGCGCACCGGGGGGCGTGAGCACGATGCCCGTGGCGAGGCTCCGTGCGAGCGGGGCGCTCGCCAGCGCGTCGGGGTAGGTGGCGTCGGTCGCAAGGACGACCGGGCGTGTCGACGCCGTCCCCGGGCACTGCCCGGCCGAGGCGTCGAAGCGGTCCTCGAGCTCTTGGACGGCCGTGGCGTCGGCTGTCTGGCCGGCGATGCGGGTGAATGTGGCGAACGGCGGCGCGGGCTTCACGATCGGCGCATTCGCGTTGCCGGTGAGCTGGGGGTCGTGGTGGAACTGCGGCCAGGCACCCGGGCCGTCCACGTGCGCGCCGTTCGATGTGGCGATCTCGTAGTGCGAGACGACGCTGTCGTTCGGCTGGTAGCCGGCGACGGTGATCCCGATGGACCCGTTCGGGTCTCGGGTCACGAGCGGCGCGTTCTCGAAGCCCGTTGTCGTCGTCACTGTGCCGACGAGGACGGTGCCCGACTGGCCTGTGAGCACGTCGAAGCCGTTGATGGTGGCGACCACAACGTCCTGATGGCCTGTACCGAGCGCGACCGTCACCGGCGACCCGAAGATCTCGTGGGCGAGCTGGCGCTGCCAGATCACCGAGCCGTTCGCGCCGTCGAGCGCATAGACGATCCCCGAGCGTGTGGTGACGAGCACCTGGAGCTGCCCGTTGCCGAGAACATCCGCCAGTGCGGGGCTCTCGTAGCCGGTTGTGCCCGCCAGCGTCCGGGCCCACGCCTGTCTGCACGACGTGTCGAGCGCGATCACCTGGTCGTGCTGCGACGCGGCCGGGTATGTGGGCCCGGTGCCGGCGACGATGCCGATCGCTGTGCCCGCGAGGAACCTCCCGACCGCGGGTGAGGAGTTGATCGACTCGTTGGTTGTGTCCTCACACAGCAGGCTGCCGCTCGCGCTCAGGATACGGACGTGACCGCCGTTGGTGTAGGTCTGGCCGTAGGCGACGCCGGCGGTCGACGCGCCACCTTCGATGATCTGGTTCGTCCCGTTCCCCTCCACGTCGGCGATGGCGGGCGTCGAGAAGTTCGAGTCCGCCTGGAACCACGGGAACCCCGGGAGCACCGAGCGGTCGGCGGTGTTCATCGCGTAGGTCATCTGCCCGAGGGACCCCGCGACGGCGCCGGTCACGCCCCCGAGTGTGGCGACCGCCATGGACGCCTGCACGCCGTCCGCCGCACACGCGGGGTAGGTGGAGGGGTTCGTTGCCCGCACGAGCTGCTGGGCGCCGTCGGGGGAGAGCCACTGGTAGCCGCCGGCGCAGGGCACCGCCGCGTTGCCGGTGCCGACGAGCACCGTCTGGTGCGTTGTGCCCGGGACCGTCACCACCGACGGCGTCGATGTCACGGGCGCGCCGACGCTCTTCGGCCACCCCGCGACGTCGTTGCCCGTGGCGAGATTCAGCGCGTAGACGTGCCCCGATCGGTCCCCCACCACCACGGCGGGCCCGCCTGTGAGTGTGGCGATGGCGGGAGAGCCGAGCGCGATCACGCCGCTCGCGCCGTCTGTGATGACGTGGCGCCAGACGAGGCGGAGCGTCACGGCAGGGGCCGATGTCGCTCCGGCCGGGGACGGGGCCGTGGTCGACGTCCACCCGACCGTCGCCGCCACACCCACGAGCGCCATTGCGAGCCGGCCCGCGAGCCCGGCGGCGCCCCGTCCTCCCGTCGACCCCGCTGTCGCCCCCACGAGCTCCCTCCCCTTCTCCGCGGTGGCCCAGCTTCCCATGCCTGCGCGCCGGGCGGGCGCGGGCCGCACCGACCCGTGCAACGCGGCACACGCGAGGTGCACGCGAGGACCACGTGTGCGCGTTGGTAGCCTTGCGGTGATGACGGATGCTTCTGCGGCCGGACCGACGCGGCTCACGCCGGAGACCCATGCGAGGCTTCAGGCAGAGCTGGAGGACCTGACGACGCGGGGGCGCGTGGAGATCGCCCAGGCGATCGAGGCGGCGCGCGCCCTCGGGGACCTGTCCGAGAACGGCGACTACCACGCGGCCAAGGACAGCCAGGGGAAGATGGAGTCGCGGATCCGTCAGCTCCAGGCCCTGCTCAAGCACGCCGAGCTGGTCGAGGTGGACGCCTCCGCCGACGGGACGGTGAGCCACGGCACCGTGGTCACGCTCCGCTACCAGGGAGACGACGACACGCAGGACTTCTTCGTGGGCTCGATCGAAGAGCGCAGGGGGGACATGCCGGTCGTGTCCCCGAGCGCACCACTCGGCCAGGCGCTCATCGGCAAGTCGGCCGGCGACACCGTCGAGTACGACGCACCGGGCGGTGCGCTCACGGTCGAGATCGTCAAGGTGGGCACGTGACCGATCACCCGACCGATCACCCGACCGGGGCCACGTCCGATCACCCGACCGGGGCCCGCAGCCCCCGCACGCTGTTCGACAAGGTCTGGGACGCGCACGTCGTGCACGCGGGTGCCGACGAGCCCGACACCATCTTCATCGATCTCCACCTGGTGCACGAGGTGACGTCCCCCCAGGCGTTCGACGGCCTGCGGCTCGCGGGCCGCACGGTCCGCCGGCCCGACCTCACCGTCGCGACCGCCGACCACAACGTGCCGACGACCGGTACCGCGATCACCGACCCCGTCTCCCGCCGCCAGCTCGAGGCGCTGTCCGCGAACTGTGCGGAGTTCTCCATCGCGTGCTTCCCCATGGGCCATCCCGACCAGGGGATCGTGCACGTGATCGGCCCCGAGCTCGGCCTGACCCAGCCCGGGATGACGATCGTCTGCGGCGACAGCCACACCTCCACGCACGGCGCGTTCGGGGCGCTCGCGTTCGGGATCGGAACGAGCGAGGTGGAGCACGTGCTGGCGACCCAGACGCTCCCGCAGGTGAGGCCTGCGCCGATGGCCGTCACCGTCCTTGGCCGCGCGCCGGCGGGCGTCACGGCCAAGGACATCGCGCTCGGCGTCATCGGCGAGATCGGGACGGGCGGTGGGTTCGGCTGCGTCATCGAGTACCGCGGCGACGCGATCCGCGCCCTGTCGATGGAGGGCCGGATGACGCTGTGCAACATGAGCATCGAAGGGGGTGCACGTGCGGGGATGGTCGCGCCCGACGACACGACCTTCTCGTACGTCGAAGGCCGTCCGTACGCGCCGAAGGGCGCGGCGTGGGAGGAGGCGCTCGAGTGGTGGCGCTCGCTCCCGAGCGACGACGGTGCGGTGTTCGACAAAGAGGTGCACATCGACGCGGCGACGCTCGTGCCCCACGTGACCTGGGGGACCAATCCGGCACAGGTGGCGCGGATCGACGGCGTCGTCCCCCACCCCGACGAGTTCGCCGATCCGGGCGCCCGCGACGCGGCGGCCCGTGCCCTTGCCTACATGGGGCTGGTCGCCGGTACGCCGATCCGCGACGTGGCGGTCGACACCGTGTTCATCGGCTCGTGCACCAACTCGCGCATCGAGGACCTGCGCGCCGCGGCCGGGGTGCTCGACGGCCGCCGGGTGCGCGACGGCGTCCGGGCGCTCGTGGTCCCCGGGTCCCACCGTGTGAAGGCTCAGGCGGAGGCCGAGGGTCTCGATGCCATCTTCGGCGCGGCGGGCTTCGAATGGCGGGAACCCGGCTGCTCGATGTGCCTCGGGATGAACCCCGACACGCTGTCACCCGGCGAGCGGTGCGCGTCGACGTCCAATCGGAACTTCGAAGGGCGTCAGGGCCGCGGCGGGCGCACCCACCTCGTCTCGCCGGCGGTCGCTGCGGCGAGCGCGGTGGCGGGGCACTTCGCGACCCCCGACGACCTGGACGGGGCGTCCGCCCGATGAAACCCGTCGTCATCGTGACCGGCAGGGCGGTCCCCCTCGACCGCTCCGACGTCGACACCGACCAGATCATCCCCTCGGACTGGCTGAAGCGCGTGGAGCGGACCGGGTTCGGCGCCGGCCTCTTCGCCGAGTGGCGAGACGACCGGTCCTTCGTGCTGAACGACCCCGACTACGCCGGTGCCACCGTGCTCGTCGCCGCGCACAACTTCGGCACCGGCTCGTCGCGCGAGCACGCCGTGTGGGCGCTGATGGACTACGGGTTCGAGGCCGTGATCGCATCGAGCTTCGGCGACATCTTCAGGAACAACTGCACCAAGGCAGGCCTCGTCCCCGTGCACGTGAGCGCCGAGGCGGACCGCGCGCTCCTCGACGCGATCAGCGCGGACCCCTCGCTCGAAGTGATCGTCGACGTCGAGCGGGGGACGGTCGAGTGCGGCGACGTCCACGCGACGTTCGAGCTCGATGAGTTCACGCGCCAGCGACTCCTGCACGGCTGGGACGACATCGGCCTGACGCTGCGCCACGAGGACGAGATCGCGGCGTTCGAGGCTAGGCGCCCGTCGTGGCTCCCGTCCGCGACCCAGAGCGGTTCGCCGCGCTGACAACCGCGGCGAGCGACGCGTCGAGGATCGACGAGTCCATCCCCACCCCCCACCACGTGGAGCCGTCGGGGCCTTCCGCCTCGACATAGGCGACGGCGGACGCGCCGCTCCCCGAGGTGAGGGCGTGCTCGCTGTAGTCGCGCACCTCGAAGTCGACGCCGACCTCGGCGCGCAGCCCGGCGACGAGCGCGTCGATCGGCCCGTTCCCCTCGCCGGTCACCGTGCGGTGCGCGCCGTCGACCAGCAGCTGGGCCACCACGGTGGTGCGCCCTCCGCCCGTCGTCACCTCGCTCGAGAGCAGGCGGATCCCCGCGTCGTCGGGCAGGTACGTACCGGCGAAGACCTCCCACAGCTCGGCCGGGCGGATCTCGGTGCCACTCGCCTCGGTCACCGCCTGGACGTGACGGGAGAACTCGACCTGGAGGCGGCGGGGGAGGTCCAAGCCGTGCTCGGTGTCCATGAGGTACGCGACGCCGCCCTTGCCCGACTGGCTGTTGACCCGGATGATGGCCTCGTAGGTGCGCCCGGTGTGCAGCGGGTCGATCGGGAGGTAGGGCACCTCCCAGACCTCATAGTCGTCACCGATGGCGGCCATGCCCTTTTTGATCGCGTCCTGGTGCGAGCCGGAGAACGCGGTGTAGACGAGGTCGCCCGCGTAGGGGTGGCGGGGGTGCACCGGCATGCGCGTCGCGTGCTCGGCGACGCGTCGCACGTGCCCGATGTCGGAGAAATCGAGGCCCGGGTCGACGCCCTGCGCGAACAGGTTCATGGCGAGGGTGACGATGTCCACGTTGCCCGTGCGCTCTCCGTTCCCGAAGAGCGTGCCCTCCACGCGCTCTGCGCCGGCCAGGAGGGCGAGCTCGGCGGCGGCGGCGGCGGTGCCCCGATCGTTGTGCGGGTGGACGCTGAGGATGAGGCTGTCGCGGTTGCGCACCGTCCGGGCGAACCACTCGACGACGTCGGCGTAGACGTGCGGCCCGTACATCTCGACGGTCGCCGGGAGGTTCACGATCATCGGGCACTCCGGGCTGGGCTCGATCACGTCCATGACCGCCTCGCAGATCTCGACCGCGAACTCCGGCTCGGTGCCCGTGAAGCTCTCCGGCGAGTACTCGTAGCGGACCTCGGTGCCCGGGATCGTCGTCTCGAGCTTCTTGCACAGGCGGGCGGCATGCACGGCGATGTCCACGATGCCCGCTCGGTCCTGGCCGAAGACCACGCGCCGCTGGAGCGTGGAGGTGGAGTTGTAGAAGTGCACGACCGCACGCGCCGCGCCCTCGAGCGACGCGAACGTGCGCTCGATGAGCTCGTCTCGGCACTGGACGAGCACCTGGATGCAGACGTCGTCGGGTACGAGGCCCTGCTCGATGATCGCGCGCTGGAAGTCGTAGTCGGTCTGGGACGCAGAGGGGAACCCGACCTCGATCTCTTTGAACCCGATGTCGACGAGGGTGCGGAAGAGCGAGAGCTTGCGCTCGGCGTCCATCGGATCGACAAGCGCCTGGTTCCCGTCGCGCAGGTCCACGCTCGCCCACCTCGGGGCCACGGTCTGCTGGCGGTCCGGCCAGGTGCGGTCGGCGAGCACGAGGGGCACCGTCGGGCGGTAGAGGTGGTAGGGCATGCGTCCGGTGGGCATCGCGGTCCTCCGTGGTCGTGCGTGGTCGTGCGTGGTCGGGAAAAGAAAAACCTCCTGGCCGCAAGGGCGCAGGAGGCGATCGGGCGAACGCGATGTGGCGCCCGCCCCTAGGTCAGCAGCAGCTCCGAGTGGAATTGCACGGCGCCATGTTCCCAAGGCACGGCCCGCATGTCAAGCGCGCGGCCCGTCTCGCCTTCAGCGGACTGTCGCGCCGACCATCGAGATGGAACCGCCGCAGCTCGAGAAGGGATGGGCTGTGTAGTCCGCGGTATTGACCGGTGGCTGTGTCGCTTTCGCCCGTGTCCCGTTGGTCACCGCCAGTGAGATGCCCTGGGGGAAGCTGAGGCGCCACTCGGCTGGAGAGACATGTGGCGTCGAATTGCCTGGGATGTCTGTGGCACAGGTGTTGGAGGGGCCCGAGAAGTCCACCTCTGCGAACAGGACGTTGACGGGATAGTCGTCGCCGGTCCCCGATCCTGTGAAGAAGCCTCCCTTCGTCGAGATCGGCGGGGTGTTGGGCGAGAGGACGTCGACGTGCGGATGCGACAGTGCCGCACTCGGGGCGTTGGTCACGCGCTGGCCTGTCGACGCCAGACCAGCGAGCGTCACCGGACTGGCAATCGCACACCAGGTCGCCGACACGTTGCGCACGACGATGGCGGCGAACAGGTTCCCACCGCCGCCCTGGCCGAACTGGTATGTGGCTGCCAGCTGTGCCTGCGTGCAGGCGGCATCGTCAGGGACGGCGATCGTCAGATGGTCGCCGGTCTGTGAGACGACGGTCTCCGGGGGGACGGAGGGGTTCACCACGACGGCAGACGCCGCCACCCGCGCCAGAAGCTTCGCGGCGACGACGGCCTGCTGCGCCTGTTCCAGGGTGTCGCCGACCACGTTCGGGAAGGCGGGTGTCGATGTGGGCGACGCACCCGGCCGAGCGGGTGTCGACGGGGAGCCCGGAAGAGGGGCGGGGCGAGTCGGGGCCACGTGCGAGGGCACCGACTCGGTGTGCTCCGCGAGTGGGGTCGAGACGCCGGCCGTCACCGCCACGGCCCCGAGCATGAGTGAGGCAGCCCAACGGAAGGTCATCCCGGTGGAATTCTACGAACGCGCCGAGGTGCGTGGCACCACGGGGGCGCAGGACGAGAGAGGCTCGGCGTCGTTGGTAGCGTCGGTCGGGTGAAAAAACTCGTCGTTCTCCTCCTCTTCGGCGCGCTCTTCGGCGCGCTCGGCGTCGCCCTCGCCCGCCGCCTCTCCGCCCAGCACCGGGTCCTCGACCACACCCACGGCACGCCCGACCACTGGCCCCCTGTCGCCCGCAAGCAGCCGGGCGACGCCTGACGTGGCGATCGAGCTCGGGACGGACCGTCTCGTGCTGCGCTCCTGGAGGGCGCAGGACCGCGCGCCATTCGCCGCGCTGAACGCGGACCCGGTCGTCATGGAGCACTTCCCCTCGACGCTGACCACGGAGCAAAGTGATGCCTTCGTCGACTTCGTCCAGGCCGCGATCGACGAGCGCGGGTGGGGCATCTGGGCGGCCGAACGTCGCGAGGACGGCGCGTTCATCGGGTTCATCGGCATCACGCCGGTCAGCTTCGAGTCCGACTTCACGCCCGCCGTCGAGGTCGGCTGGCGCCTCGCGCGCCCGTACTGGGGCTGTGGACTCGCCACCGAAGGGGGGCGCGCGGCGCTCGACTTCGCCTTCGCGACACTGGGGCTCGAGCGGGTGGTCGCGTTCACGGCACAATCCAACCAACGCTCCGAAGCCGTCATGCTCCGCCTCGGCATGCACGAGGCCGGTGAGTTCGACCATCCCCGGATCCCGGACGGCCACCGGCTCCGCCGGCACCTCCTCTACGAGGCGACCTCATTGCCACCGAGTGCGGGCGGAGACACGCGCTGGACGTGAGAACCGGGGGCCACTCTGGAAGACTCGGGGCGTGGCCGGCACGTGGGGCGTCACGCCGAGACACAGTGTGACCGCCGAAGTGCGACGTGTCGGAGTGCGCGACGTCGTTGCCCGCTGCACGGAGATGCTCTCGGGTCGACCAAGCGACCCGCGCTTTCTCTACGTCTTGGCCGGTCCGGCGTCACGCCAGGTCCTCGATGGGCGCGAGGGCGGCCCCGACGGCTACTGGCCGAAGGTGTGGGCGCTACGCGGGCTCCTCTACGCCTGGGACGACGCTGCGCAGGGTGCAGTCTTGGAGGTCATCGCCGACGAGTCCTGGCGCGTCCGGGAGATGGCGGCGAGGGTGATCGGGGCCCATGCGATCGACGACGGACTCGACGCGCTCGGGCACCTCATCGACGACCCGGTTCCGCGCGTGCGGACGGCGGCGATGCGCGCGCGGATTGCGCTCACCCGAGCCGGGCAGTGAGACGGCGAAGGCAACAGAGCTCCCCACTCCATCGCTCACCGATCGTGGCGCACGGGGCGCACGGGGCGCACGGGGCGCTCGTGCGATGGCCCAGCGTGGTTTCCTGAGCTCCTCGGCGGGGCGACCTGACCCCGGAACCCCAGCACTCGGAGGACGAAGAGCCCCATCCGGCTCGGGGGTTTGCGCAACTGCGCCGCTTTGGCCTCGCCCTCGTGCCCGTCCGTCACGCGCACGACGTTTCGGAGCCCTGCGTACCGCACACGCACACGCACACGCCCGCGCACGCGCCGAATCCTAGTGTTGGGGCGACACGCGCGACCTCGGAGCGGGCAGCGGGCAGCGGGTAGGTATTCTGGGCGTCTCGCAGGGAGATGCCGGTGATGCGCTTCACGACGCGGGCACTCGTCACGATGGGACTGCTGGGTGCGGCGGTGGCGCTCGCCGCCGGGCTGGCGCTCGCCGTCGCCCCAAGAGGCGCCTCCCAGCAATCGGTGGCACGACACGCCAGTCTGCTGCCGGTCCTGCATTCGACGCACTCGCCGACGATCATCACCGGGCCCGTGACATCGAGCGCCCTTCCTTCGAGCACGCACGCGGTGCCGCCGATTCGGACATTGCCCTGGACACAGCTCACGCACGACGCAGCCCCTCCCTACATCTCCGAGGCAACAGCGCAGGCGATTGCCATGAAGACGGTCGACGCCATGGGGGGCGGTCACATCATCGCGACGACGCTCGAGACCCTCACAGCCGCGGGGCGCGCGACCGGGACAACGGTGAGTCCTCCCACCGTCACACGGACCCGGATGGTGTGGCTGATCTGGATCGTCGGGACGTGGCAGGGCGGATGCCTCACCACCGACTGCCCTTCCCGAGCCAACACCCTCTCCTACGCCGAGTTCGACGCCAAGACGGGGACGAGCTTCGGCTACGGCACGAGCGTCGACATGCCGGGAGCTCCCCCGGTCGGAACGGGGGTGCACCTGGGCGGCTCCGGCTGAGCGGCGCCGTCGCCCGCCGCTACCCCGCGCGCAGGCTGACGGCGTGGATGTCGAAGATGCCGTCGCTCTGGCGCAGGTGCTCGATGAGCTCGGGCGGGGTGGGCTCGGAGGTGGAGAGCACCATGAGGGCCGAGTGCCCGTCGGCGCTCGGGCCCACCGCCATCGAGGAGATCGACACGCCGGCGATGCCGAGCGCCATCCCCACGACGCCGATCATGCCGGCGCGGTCGTCGTTGTGCACGACGAGCATGTGGTCGGCCGGGGGCACCTCGAGCGTATGGTCGTCGACCATCACGATGCGCGGCGCGGGCCGCGTGCCGGCGCCGGCGAGGGTGCCCGAGACGGCGTGCGTCCCCGAGCGCAGCGTGATCACGCTCTTGTAGTAGGGCGACGCGGCGGCGGAGATCTCCTCCACCACGAGGCCGCGGCGCTCGGCGACCTGCGGCGCGTTCACGTAGGAGACCGGCTCTTCCGCCGTGGTCCCAAAGAGGCCTTTCAGGACGCAGAGCGTGAGGATGCCCGTCGCGTGGCCCGCGAGCTCGCCGCGGCACTCGACGTCGAGGTGGTCGGGCACGCCCTCGTGCAGGCAGGCGAAGAACCGTCCCAGCTGCTCGGCGATCGCCATGTACGGGCGCACGGCCTCGGACACCTCGGAGGCCGCGAGGTTGACGGCGAACGGCACGAAGTCCCCGGCGAGCGCCAGGCACACCTGCTCGGCGATCGTGACACCGGCCTTGTCCTGGGCCTCTTCGGTGGAGGCGCCGAGGTGCGGCGTCACGACGACGGACTCGAGCTCGAACAGCGCGGAGGCGCCGGGGGGCTCGGTCGAAAAGACGTCGAGCGCGGCACCTGCGACGGTGCCGGCGCGGATCGCCTCGGCGAGCGCCTCTTCGTCCACGATCCCGCCGCGCGCGGTGTTCACGATGCGGATGCCGGGCTTGGCCTTGGCCAGCAGCTCGCGCCCGACGAGCCCGGTGGTCTCCGCCGTCTTGGGCGTGTGGATCGAGACGAAGTCCGCCTCGGCGAACAGCTCCTCGAGGGAGCGCAGCTCCACGCCCATCGCACGGGCACGCTCTGGCGACACGTAGGGGTCGTAGCCGAGCAGGCGCATCCCGAAGGCTTGCGCGCGCTGGGCGACGAAGGTGCCCGCCCTCCCGAGCCCGACGATGCCGAGCACCTTGCCGTAGAGCTCGACGCCCTCCCAGCGCGACCGCTCCCAGCGGCCGGCGACGAGCGCGGCGTGGGCCTGGGGGATGTTGCGCGCCTGGGCGAGGAGGAGCCCCATCGCCTGCTCGGCGACCGACAGGATGTTCGACGTCGGGGCGTTCACGACCATCACCCCGCGAGCGGTCGCGGCCTTCACGTCGACGTTGTCGAGGCCGACGCCCGCGCGCCCGACGACGACGAGATCGGTGGCCGCGGCGAGCACCTCGGCCGTCACCTTCGTGGCAGAGCGGACGACGAGGGCGTGGGCCCCCGCGACGGCCCCGAGGAGCTGGTCGGGGGTCAACCCTTCCTGGACGTCCACCACATGGCCGGCGTCGGAGAGGAGCTCGAGCCCGCGATCGGCGATCTTCTCGGTGACCAGGACGCGTGCCATCACGGAAGGCTACTTGGAGGGGTCGCGCCGTCGAACAGCGCGGCGAGCCGCGACACGCCCTCCACCATCGCCTCGTCGGCGAGGGCGTAGGAGAGCCGCAGGTAGCCCGGGGCCCCGAAGGCCTCGCCCGGCACGACCGCCACCTTCGCCTCGTCGATGCAGATGCCCGCGAGCTCCTCGCTGGTCTCGGCGACCCTGCCGCAGAAGCTGTGCCCGAGGAGGCGCTCCACGTTCGGGAAGGCGTAGAAGGCGCCGAGCGGCTCCTGGCATGTGACCCCGGGGATGCGGCGCAGCATCTCGACCATCGTCGTGCGGCGGCGGTCGAACGCCCGGCGCATCTCGGTCACGGCCTCGAGGTCCCCGGAGACCGCGGCGAGCGCGGCGCGCTGGGAGACGTTGGCGACGTTGGACGTCTCGTGCGACTGGACGTTCGTCGCGGCCGTGACCGCGTCGCGCGGGCCGATCATCCACCCGACGCGCCATCCGGTCATCGCGTACGTCTTCGCCACCCCGTTGAGCACGATGCAGCGCTCGGCGAGCTCGGGGACGACGACGGGCATGGAGTGCTGCTCGGCGTCTCCGTAGACGAGATGCTCGTAGATCTCGTCGGTCACGACCCACAGCCCCCGCTCGGCGGCCCAGCGCCCGATCGCTTCGATCTCGTGGCGCGGGGTGACGGCGCCGGTGGGGTTGGACGGCGAGACGAACAGGAGCGCCTTGGTCCGCCGCGTCGTCGCCGCCTCAAGCTGCTCGACGGTCACCCGGAACGCCTGGTCCGCGCCCGCGAAGATCGCGACGGGCACCCCTCCTGCGAGTGCGATCGACTCGGGATAGGTCGTCCAGTAGGGCGCGCAGACGAGCACCTCGTCGCCCGGGTCGCAGATCACCGTGAACGCGTTGGCCACCGCCTGCTTGCCGCCGTTGGTGACGAGGACCTGCTCGGCGGCCACGTCGTAGCCCGAGTCCCGCCGGGTCTTGAGGGCGATCGCCTCGCGCAGCTCGGGGAGCCCCGCAGTCGGGGTGTAGTGGTGGTTGCGAGGGTCCCGGCACGCCGCGATCGCCGCCTCCACGACGTGCGCGGGCGTCGGGAAGTCCGGCTCGCCCGCGCCGAAGCCGATCACGTGCTCGCCCGCCGCCTGGAGCGCCTTGGCCTTGGCGTCGACGGTGAGGGTCGCAGATGGGGTGATACCGGCGGCGCGCGCGGAGATCCGCCGGGTTCCGGCAAGGGTCGTCATGGATGCCATGATTCCATAGTGACCCCCACCTCCCCGACAACGATCACGCTGCCGCCCTCGCTCCTCCCCGCCGACGGGAGGTTCGGCTCGGGACCGTCCAAGGTGCGCCACGAGCACGTGGAGCGCCTGGTCGAGACCGGCTCGACGCTGCTCGGCACCAGCCACCGCCAGCAGCCGGTGAGGGCCATGGTGGGGCGGATCCGCGCGGGGCTCTCCGAGCTGTTCTCCCTCCCTGACGGCTACGAGGTCATCCTCGGCAACGGGGGGACGACCTGCTTTTGGGACGCGGCGACCTTCGGGCTGATCGAGGCGCAGAGCCAGCACCTGTCCTTCGGGGAGTTCTCCTCCAAGTTCGCCGCAGCGGCGAAGGCGGCGCCGCACCTGAAGGACCCCCAGGTCATCGAGTCGGCGACCGGCACCCACCCGCTCCCGGTCGCAGATCCCGACGTCGACCTCTATGCGCTCACGCACAACGAAACGTCGACCGGTGTCGCCATGGAGATCCGCCGCCCGGGGGGTGCCGGCGGCCCGGCGGACGGGCTCATGGCGGTCGACGCCACCTCGGCAGCGGGGGGACTGCGCGTCGACCCCACGCAGTTCGACGTCTACTACCTGGCGCCCCAGAAGTGCTTCGCCGCCGACGGGGGCCTCTGGGCGGCGGCGTGCTCGCCGGGCGCGGTGGAGCGCATCGAGCGGATCGCGTCGAGCGGTCGTTGGGTGCCTGCGTTCTTGGACTTGAAGATCGCGCTCGACAACTCGCGGCTCGACCAGACCTACAACACGCCCGCCCTCGTCACGCTGTACCTGTTCGCCGAGCAGCTCGACTGGATGCTCGAGCAGGGCGGTCTCGAGTGGACGGCCGCCCGCTGCGACCAATCGGCGGAGATCCTCTACACCTGGGCCGAGCAGTCCGGCTTCGCACGGCCCTTCGTCCAGACACCGCGGGACCGCAGCCACGTGGTGGGCACCATCGACTTCGTGGACGAGATCGACGCGTCGGCGATCGCCAAGGTGCTCCGCCGGCACGGGGTGGTCGACACCGAGCCGTATCGAAAGCTCGGCCGGAACCAGTTGCGGATCGCGATGTTCCCTGCGATCGACCCGGGGGACGTCGCGGCGCTCTGCGCGTGCATCACCCACATCGTGGGGGCCCTGGCCGCGTAGCCGCAGCGGGACCTGGCCTCAGCGCTCCTCGCGCTCCGCGAGCTCCTCGCGCT
>JAJYPY010000195.1 GCA_021794995.1 Actinomycetes bacterium
CTCCGATCTCTGGCTCGAGCAGCGCACGATCAAACCTCGCACGCGCGCCCACTACCGGTCGCTGCTCGATCACCAGATCCTGCCTGGCCTCGGCTCCCTGACGCTCAAGGGGATCACGCCCGAGGCGGTGCGCGCCTGGCACGCGGGCATGGGGAAGGCGACACCGACGCTGCGGGCGCATGCGTACGGGCTGCTGAGGACCATCCTCGGCAGCGCGGTGGAGGACGAGTTGATCCGCGTCAACCCCTGCCACATCCGAGGAGCCGGGAACGCAAAGAGGGTGCACCAGATCAAGCCCGCCTCCGTCGAGGAACTGTCAGTGATCGTGGACAACATGCCGCCCCGGTATCGGCTGATGGTCCTGTTGGCGTCCTGGTGTGGGCTGCGGTTCGGCGAGCTGGCGGAGTTGCGCCGCAGCGACATCGACGTGGCGAACCGCCGAGTCAAGATCCGTCGAGGCGTGGTGCGCGCAGCGGGGGAGACGATCGTCGGGAGCCCAAAGACCGCCGCCGGCGTCCGGGACGTCGCGATCCCGCCCCATTTGATGCCCATGGTCGAGGAGCATCTGGCCGCGTACACCGCTCGCGCCCGCAACGGTCTGCTCTTCCCGGCGGCGACCGGCGGGAACCTCGCCCCCTCGAGCCTCTACAGGGTGTTCTATCCGGCACGGGAGGCCGCCGGACGCCCCGACCTGCGCTGGCACGACCTGAGACACACCGGCGCCGTCCTCGCGGCCCAGACGGGTGCCACGCTGGCCGAGCTGATGGCGCGGTTGGGCCACTCGACGCCGGGGGCAGCGATGCGCTACCAACACGCTGCACAGGACCGCGACGCGGAGATCGCGCGCCGACTGTCGGAACTCGTGGGGGACAAGCGCACGTATTAAGGGCGAGTTCTCGACCTCGTCTATGCGCGGTCTGATGGTCCGTCGGGCCGATCGGAGAGACGGATGAGGACCCGCCGGAGTGCGCAGCGTGCCACGCGCCGGCCGCGACACCAGCGCGGATACTTCCCGCATGGATTTCCACATCAGCCAGGCTGGCAACACCGTCGTCCCCGCGATTCTGGCTTTGGAGTCGCTCGGCCTTTCCGTCGAGGTGAAGTCGGGCCTGGTGACGGCGAGCGACGGGCTGAGGCAGTTCACTGCCGAGGATCCAGTGGCGGTGCTCGGACTGGTCAAGCTCGTCGAGACGCGGAGCGAGAGGTGGCACGCCTCGGATGGAGAAATCGACGACGTCATCGACCGATACGGATTGGAGGAGTGAACGGATCCACGCCTGCTGAGCAATGGAGCTCGGCACGTCAGGGCAAGATGCGATACACCAGCGCGCTCAGCCAACGCTCGTCCACGGTCTGCCGTGTGGGAATCTGTGGTCTGTGAGCAGCGCCGACGAAGTCCTCGACTTCATCGCGATCGACGGCACCCGTGCACGTGAGCTGGCTCTGCTGCAGCCATTCCAGCAGACGGTCTTCGCCTGCTGTTGCGCACAGCGCCTGATCGCAGCAACAGGCGCCGACGCGGATCACCCTCTTGCCCGACGTGCGGTCAACCTTGCCTGGGAGCTTGTTCTCGGTGATTCGGACGAGGATCCAGAGGCCGTGCTGCACGCGTTGGCAGCTCTTGGTGATGCGCTTGATCAAGACGTCCTGGCAGCGAGCTTGTATGCGCTCGCGACGGCCGCCGGCGGTGGCGCCGTGACCGCGGCCTGGGCTGGCCAGCGCGGCACCGATCGGGCCTTCGACCTGGTCAGCTGGGCGCGCGGGGCAACCTTTCGCCCCCTGGAGATCGATGCTGTGGATCCGCTCGTCGATGGCGAGTACCAAGCGCAATGTAGCGACCTCAATCGGGTATCGAGCGCCCCGAACCCGGCCGCCCTCGCCGACATGCGCCAACTTCTGAATCGCCCTGGCTTTCGTTCCTATCGGTTTCCTTGTCCGGCAGGTGCCGGCTGGGCTGATCCGAGGTCAGCGTAGTAGTCCGCCTCGACCTCGGTGGGGGTGCGGTAGTCGAGTTCGCTGTGGAGACGGGCGCTGTTCCACCACCACACGTACTCGAGGGTCGCGAGCTCGACCTGCTCGACGGTGCGCCAGGGGCCTTGGCGGCGGATCAGTTCGGTCTTGTAGAGCCCGTTGACCGCCTCGGCGAGCGCGTTGTCGTAGGAGTCGCCGATGGTCCCGGTCGAGGGCTTCGCGCCGAGTTCGGCGATCCTGTTGGTGTAGACCACTGACAGGTAGTTCGACCCGTGGTCGGCGTGATGGACCAGGCCATCCAGGGGGCCGGCTGCCTGGAACGCGGCCATGTTCAGCGCCTGCAACGGCAGCACGTCGGCCTTCAAGGTGGAGGCGACGTTCCAGCCGACGATCCGGCGGGAGAACACGTCGACCACGAACGCGACATAGGCGAACCCCGCCCAGGTCGCGACATAGGTGATGTCGGCTACCCATAGGCGCCGCGGAGCCGGGGCGGTGAAGTCCCGTTTCACGAGATCGACGGGCTGCGGGATCGTCGGATCGGCCCTGGTGGTGAACACCTTCCTAGACCGGGCAACCCCGCGCACCCCGGCCAAGCGCATCAGTCTCGCGGTCTGGTCGCGGCCGACCCGCCACCCCTGCCGGCGCAGCAGAGCGTGCATCTTCCGCACCCCGTAGACGCCGTAGTTGTCCCGGTGCAGCCGAACGATCTCGCCCACCAACAGTTCGTCACGCAGTTGCCTGGCCGAGGCCGGGCGGGTTTTCGCGGCCCGATACCCGCGGGAGGTGAGGAACCCTCGTACCGCGCCCTTCAGGACCCGGCAGACGAGCTCGACCCCGAACTGATCCCGGTGCATGTCGATGAACCGGATCATCTCGTCGAGGGGCGGTCGAGCTCCTTCGCGAAAAACACGCTCGCCGCGCGCAGGATCTCGTTCGCCCTACGCAACTCGGCAACCTCACGACGCAGCCGCTTGTTCTCCTCCGCCATATCGCTAGGCACCCCAGGCCGCTGGCCGACGTCGACCTCACGACGACGGTGCCACACCCGCAACGTCTCGGGACTCATCCCCAACAACCCAGCGACATGCCGCACCGCGGCCATCAAGTTCGGATGCCCGGGCCTGGCCTCGTCCAGCATCCGCAACGCACGCTCACGCATCTCCGGCGAGTACTTCTGATTCATCAGGTTCCATCCTTGCTTCAAGAACGGAACGAAAGCCAGGGCGATTCAGATCAGCGCGATCTTCAGCTGCTGGTCGGTGGGCAGTTCGTCCTGCCGGTAGGTGAACGCGTTGTAGTACCGCTTTGCCGCCTCGATTGAGGCGGTGGCGAAGATCGAGT
>JAJYPY010000061.1 GCA_021794995.1 Actinomycetes bacterium
CCCCCCGCCCCCGCCCCCGCGCCGCCCCCCGCGCCGCCAACGGAGCAAACGGAGGCCGCGGCGGACCGGCGTCCAGACGTGGTCATCAGGACGAGCACTCGCAGGCGCAAGACCGCCGCCGCCTTCTGGGAGAACGGTCACATCGTCGTGGTCGTCCCGGCGCACGTCCCGCGGGCGGACCGGCCCGAGCTTGTCGACTGGCTGGTCGCACGGGTCCTGGCGAAGCGCCCGGGAGCAGCCACGTCAGACGAGGCGCTCGCCGAGCGCGCGGCGGCCCTGTCCGATCGCTACGTCGACGGCGTGCGCCCCCTGTCGATCCGCTGGGTCACCAACCAGGGGAAGCGGTGGGGGTCGTGCTCCACCCAGACTGGCGAGATCCGCCTATCGCATCGCCTGCGCGCCGTGCCCGAGTGGGTGCTCGATGCGACGATCGTCCATGAGCTCGCCCACCTGCTCCACGCCGACCACTCCGCAGACTTCCACGCCGTGGCAGATCGCTACCCTCGACAGCGCGAGGCGCTCGTGTTCCTCGAGGGCTACTCGCTCGGGCTGCACACATCGACCTGAGGCGCGCGCATCTCGCCACGCGGGGAGCTTCGGTGCCACGCGCACCGAGGCGGCTCGAGTGGCGACGACGACGCCACAGCGCCGCAGTACCGTACGGGCGATGCCGCACTACCGGGTCAGTCAGGCCGCCAGGCTCATGGGTGTGAGCCCTGACACGATGCGTCGGTGGGCCGACGCAGGCAAAGTCCGTACGGAGACCGACGCTGCAGGGCACCGCACGATCGACGGAGCCGACCTGGCGCGTCTGGCGACCGAGACCGCCGGAGAGCACCACCGAGCGCATGCGGCGGGACAATCCGCTCGGAACCACATCGCGGGAATCGTCACCCGGGTGAAGAAGGACGAGGTCGCCGCCCTGGTCGAGCTCCAGGCCGGCCCGTATCGGCTGGTGTCCCTCATCACCAGAGAAGCGGCAGACGACCTCGGGCTCGAGCCGGGGATGATGGCGGATGCCGTGGTGAAGGCGACGAACGTCAGCGTGGAGGTCTTGACACCGGGGTGAGCGCGGGACGCGCCTCGCCGTCGCCCGTCGCGGCGGTCGGCTCCGTCGGTGCGGCCCACACCGTTGCCACCGGCACCGTCGCGGTGCACCGATCGCCTGGAGCGAGGCGACCACCAGCGACACCGCTCACCCGCGCGCGCAGCACGATGCCGTGCGCGATCCACACGGTGACCTCCACCGCGGTGCCGAGATCGACCACCTCGTCGACCAATCCCGGCAGCCTCCCTGACACCGGGCTCGCGTCCTGCTCGGTGTCCCTCGCGTCGATCCGGATCTCGTGGGGGAGCACCGACCAGACGACGGGCGTGCCGCTCGTGAGCCGGCCGGTGTCCGCGGGGACCGATCGTCCCCCGAGCACCACGACGCCCGGTGCGGTGACCACGGCCGGAAACGCGTTGTGGACGCCGAGCAGCCGCGCGGCGGCTGGCGAGGCCGGAGCGCGGTAGACGCGGGCCACGGCACCCTCCTGGAGCACCTGCCCGCCCTCGATGACGAGCACCTCGTCTGCCAAGAGGGCTGCCTCTTCGGGGTCATGGGTCACCACGACGGTCGATATCCCGGTCTCGCGTTGGAGGCGCCTCAGCTCGCGTCGGAGCTCGTCGCGTACCGGCGTGTCGAGCGCCGAGAACGGCTCGTCCAGCAAGAGGACGTCAGGACCGCTCGCGAGTGCCTGGGCGAGGGCAACCCGCTGACGCTGCCCCCCCGAGAGCTCGCTCGGAAACCGGTCCTCGAGGCCCCTGAGATGGAAGCGTTCGAGCCACGCCGCTGCCGCTCCGTGATCCGCATGCCGGGAGAACGTGACCTGCTCCCAGACGGTGAGGTGCGGAAACAGCCCGAAGCCCTGCGCGACATAGCCGACACGTCGCCGAGACGCGGGCACCGCCGCGAGGAGGCGCTCACCGTAGCGCACGGCCCCAGGCGCGGCACCGTAGATGCCGGCGAGGCACCGTAGCAACGTGGACTTCCCCGACCCTGAGGGCCCCAGCACCGCGAGGCGAGTGGTTTCGCCCCGGTGTGCGACATGGAGCCGGAAGCCGCCGAGGCGATGGTCGAGGGTAAAGGACACCGCGGGCGCGGCGGGCGCCGCGGGCGCCGCTGAGACCCGGCGAGAGGACTCGACCGCACCGGCGAGCACCGTGCGATCTACGCGGCGCCGCCGGCGGATGCGGAGCACGACGAGGCGCCCGAGGGCGACGCAGCACACCGCGACACCGAGGGAGAGCGCCGTCGGTGCCATCGTGCCCGGCAGCCCGGACGCGCTGAACTGCGTGAAGGTGTACACGGGCAGGGACGTCGGGTGGTAGGCAAGGACCACCGTCGCGCCGTACTCGCCGAACGCGCGCAGCCACGCGAGCACCATCCCTGCTCGGATGCCGGGCGCCGCCACGGGGACCGCGACGCGCAGGAAGCGGGAGAAGGCACCGTGGCCGAGCGTCGATGCGACGTCTTCGAGCGCAGGGTCCACCGCGCCAAACGCCGCTCTCGCCGTCACGACCAAGAACGGCGCGGCGACGAACGTCTGGGCGAGCACGATTCCCGCAAGCGACTCGGTCAGCGCCCCCCCGAAGAACCTTCCGAGCGTGCTGTACGGCCCGACGAGGTAGATGAGCAGGATCCCGCTCATCACCGGTGGCACGGCGAGGGGGAGCTGCACGGCCACGCCGGCGATCGTCGACAGCCGGCCCTTCGACCTGGAGAGCAGGTACGCCAGCGGCACCCCGAGGCACGTGATGATCGCGGTCGAGAGCGACGCGGCGACGACCGAGGTCGCGAGCGCGCCGAACAGCCCGGGGTCGTGGAAGCCGCGGTGACCGGTCGCGGCGAGGCGGGCGCAGAAGGCCAGCACCGGGACTGCGAGATACACGAGCAGGAGTCCCCCGAGCCACGGGAGGGGCGTCCGACCCGCCCCGAGCCTCATCTGCGCAGGACGGCCCGCAGACCCTCGGGCACCGCGCTGCGCCGGCCGGACAGCTTCGGCGGCGTGACCGGCCGCAGCCCGTGGGTCGAAAGGATCCTCCGCCCGCGCGGGCCGAGGAGGAAGCGCACGAATGCGATCGCGGCGCGCGCGTGCGGGGCACGGGCGAGCACCGACACCGTGTACGTCGCCTGCTCGTGCACCCCGGTGAGCGGCACCGCGGGGATCTTCGCCGCCGCCGCCTCGACCGCGTAGAAGAAGCCGGCGTCGAGCTGGCCTGCCTGCAGCCGGCCGAGCATCGTCTGCTCCGGAAAGACGTTGCCCGAGGCGGTGCCGAGCGCTGCGAGCGCCGGATCATGGTGGGCGATCGCCATCGCGTGGAACGCCTTCACCGCGAGCACGCCCTTGGGATCTGTCGCGGGGTTGGTGCGCCCGAGAAGGAACCCCGGCGACGTCACCACCCTCCACCACGGTTTGGTGCGCAGTGTCGGCGCGAAGCGGCTCTGCGGGTCGTAGCCGAGCTCGAGCGGGGAGGTCGCGAACTTGAGGTACCAGCGCTCCCAGTTGCCGTTGTGCGGACCTTCGAGCGATTGGTTGACCTTCGGCGCAGCGCTCACGAAGACGTCCGCGCGGTACACCCCGCCCTTGATCTCGGACGCCAGCGCTGTGGACCCGGCGGCGATCCCTGTCACGCGGTCGCCGGTCGCACGGTGGAACGCGGCGTCGAGCGATGTCTGCATGAGGGTCACGAGCGAGCCTGCGTACAGGACGTCGACGGGTGAGGACTCCTTGTGCCTCGACGATGCGGCTGCCGGGCCGGCGGCGACATCCGTCAGCGCGGCGGCCCCCACGAGCGCGGCGACCCCAGCGAGCACGGCAAGGGCGGAGCGCACGGGCGCATACCGGATGCCGGCCATGCCCGGTGACCGTACCAGCCGCATCCAGCATTTGCCACATATTTAGGCCATTGACACCGCATTTGCAGCTCTTTGTCCCGCAGTGCGCTGCAGGGCCGTCCCAGTGCCCGCGCGGGCGTGCGCCCGGTAGCCTCGACTCCCGTGGCACCCGCCGCCAAGGTCCTGACCGTCTCGGAGTCCGTGCACGCCGGGACCCGCGAGGATCGTTCTGGCGCCGCGCTCACGGAGCTGCTCGCCTCGCGGGGCTTTGACGTGGTCGAGCGCAGGACCGTGCCCGACGGGGTCGCACCGGTCGCGCGCGCGCTCTCTGAGATGGCTGCGGAATTCCACGGCCTGATCGTCACCACCGGGGGCACGGGGTTCTCCCCCACCGATCTCACCCCTGAAGCGACGATCACGGTCGTCGAGCGCCACGCGCCCGGCCTCGCCGAGGCGATGCGTGCGGTGAGCCCGCTCGGGCGACTGTCGCGCGGCGTCGCGGGCACCCTCGGGACGTCCCTCGTCGTGAACGTCCCGGGGTCGCCGGCGGGTGCCACCGAGTCGCTCGGAGCGGTCATCGACGTCGTCCCCCACGCCCTCGAGCTGCTCGCAGGCGGCCGTCCGCACTGATGCCGGCGGGCTCGCGCCCGCACGCCCCCGATAGTCTGGACGGATGCTTCGCCATCGGTCGCGGATGCGCCGCCATCGGTCGCGACCGTGCGCCGCCCGGTGGAGGTCCGGACGATGGTGAGCACGGTGCGCATGGGGATGCCCTCGTCGCGCCGCTGCGACCGTGCCCAGGACATGCCCGTCGAAGGTCCGCTGGTCGATCGCTACGGGCGGGTGCACGACGATCTGCGACTGTCCGTGACCGACCGTTGCAACCTGCGCTGCGTGTACTGCATGCCGATGGAAGGGATGAGCTTCCTGCCGCGCGCAGAGGTGCTCTCGTTCGAAGAGATCCTGAGGGTCGCGGGCGTGGCGCGACGCCTCGGTGTGCGCGCGGTGCGCATCACCGGCGGGGAACCGCTCGTGCGGCGCGGGATCTGCGATCTCGTCGCCCGCATCGCCGCGCTCGGGTTCACAGACGTGGCGCTCACCACGAACGGGATCCTCCTCGCCCCCCTGGCCGCAGACCTCGCCGGAGCCGGGTTGCAGCGGGTGAACGTGAGCTGCGATTCCCTCCGGTCCGATCGGTTCGCAGCGATCCGCCGGCGCGGCACGCTCGACGTCGTGCTCGACGCGATGACTGCGGCCGAGTCGGCGGGGCTCACGCCGCTCAAGGTGAACGTCGTGCTCCTACGCGGGGAGAACGACGACGAGGTGACCGACTTCGCCGCCTTCGCGCGCGAGACCGGACGAGTCGTCCGCTTCATCGAGTACATGCCGCTCGACGCGCAGGGCGCGTGGGACCGTGCCCAGCTCGTGCCCGGCCGCGAGGTCCTCGAACGCATCGGTGAGATCTGGCCGCTCGAGGCGGTGGCAGATCCCGGGAGCCCGGCACCGGCCCACCGCTACCGTTTCGCCGACGGCAAGGGCGAGGTAGGGATCATCGCGTCGGTGACCGAGCCGTTCTGCGGGACGTGCAACCGGCTCCGGCTCACGGCGGACGGGGCGATCCGAAACTGCCTCTTCTCCGACGCCGAGCACCCGGTCCGCGACGTCCTGCGCGGGGGCGGGAGCGACGCGGACGTCGAGCTGCTGCTGCGGCGCGCGGTATGGGGGAAGCTCCCTGGTCATGGCATCAACGAGCCGGGCTTCCTCCGTCCGGCTCGCTCGATGTCGATGATCGGCGGGTAAGCGGCCGCCGTCGGGCCCCCCCCGAGCCGTCTCCTCAGGCGCCGCGGCGCCGACGCCTGCGGCGCCAGATCGCCAGGGCCGCGAGCAGCGCTGCCAACGGAGGGAGGAAGCGCTTCACGAGGACGGGACCGACCACCCGGACGAGATTGACGGCCACCACCTCTCGGTCCGCCCCCGCGCTCCCCGCTCCGGCGCTGTCGCCGTTCGACGACACCGATCCGCGGCTGTCCGTCTCGGTGACCCCCTCGAGCACCGGCTCCTCGGACCCCGCACCGGCCAGCACCGTGGACTCGAGCGACTCGACGAACTGGCCGAGCAGCTTGTTGCTCACGTCGGCGAGCACCCCGCGTCCGAACTGCGCGACGCGCCCGGTGATCGCCAGATCGGTGACGACCAGCACACGGGTCGCCGATCCCGCGGGCTCGAGCGTCGCGGTGATGGTCGCGTTCGCGTTGCCCTGCCCGCGGGTCTCACGTCCTTCGGCGCGCAGGACCGCGCGATGCGCAGCGGCGTCCTGCTCCAAAAACGTCGCCTTTCCCTTGTACTCCGCGGTCACCGGTCCGACCTTCACCTTGACCGAGCCGCGGTACTCGTCGCCGTCGACCTCTTGAAGCTTCGCGCCGGGCATGCACGGCGCGATGCGGGACACGTCGGTCAGGACAGCCCACGCCTCGTCGATGGGAACGTCCACCGTGAACTCGTTCGTCAGCTCCACTCGCTCACCTCATTCTTCGATCCGCTGGACTCACCTGCGCCCGGTCGTGTGCCGCTCTGGTCGAGCGTTCGCAAGTCGTCGAGCGTATCGACGTCTGCCGGGTCGCCCTCGCACGCTACTTCCCCCACGAGATCGGGTCTTCGTCGCATCAATTCTCGTGCACCCTCGTCGCCCCACCCGCTCAGGAGCGCCCAGGCCGAGGCATCGAGCCGCACCGGGGGGCGCCTGACTCCCCCGAACGTCGCCGTCACCACTGGCGCGTGCCCCGAGCGGCCGACCGCACGCCACGCCGACGCGGGGACGAGCGGTTGGTCGCCGAGACCGACGACCGCTGCCTCGAACCCCCCCCGTGCGCACCAATCGAGCCCAGCACGAAGCGAAGTGGCCTGGCCCTCGTGCCAGTGGGGATTCTCTACGAACGCGACGCCAGGTGGCGCGTCGCCGAGCACGGCGGCGAGGGGGACCGCCCCGGTCACCACCACCACGGCGTCGAGGCCGGCCGCGCCCGCCGCATCGATCGCCCAGGCGACGAGCGGACGGCCTCGGAACGGTGCCAGGAGCTTGGGGCCGGCAGAAAACCGCGTACCTCGTCCTGCGGCGAGCACGACCGCCGCGACACGACCGCCGACCGAGCCGACGTCGGCCACCTGACGTCAGCGGTCCGCGTGGGCGGCCGTGTGCACCGCCGGTGGCGACGCAGGGACATGGATCGGGCCTGTGCGATCGCGCAGCGAGGGCGCGTCCTTGCCGGTCCTGCAGGCGATGATCTCCGCGCAGATGGCGACCGCCGTCTCCTCTGGGGTCCGGGCCCCGATGTCGAGCCCGATCGGAGCCATCACGCGGGCCAGCTCGTCGTCGCCGAGGCCCGCCTCGTGTAGTCGCGCCACCCGGTCCGCGTGCGTCCGCCGGGAGCCCATCGCGCCCAGGTAGCCGATCTTCGTCTGCAGCGCCGAGATGATCGCCGGCACGTCGAACTTCGGATCGTGGGTCAGCACGCAGATGGCGTCGCGTGGCCCGAGCTCGGCGCCGATGGCCGCAAGATACCGCTCGGGACGGTCTGCGACCACCTCGTCGGCCATCGGGAATCGGGCCCGCGTCGCGAAGACCGGGCGTGCGTCGCAGACGTCCACCCGGTAACCGAGAACCTTGGCGACCTTGGCGAGGGCGGCGGTGAAGTCGACGGCGCCGAAGATCACCATCCGCGGCGGCGGTGCGAACACCTCGACGAAGACCGACACGTCCTGCTGGCGCGCCTCGCCGCACGAGCCGTAGTGGCGCGTGGACGACAGGCCGCTGGCGAGCGCGCCTGCCGCGTCGCGGCGCACCACCTCGTCAAGCCCGCGGTTCCCAAGCGTTCCTGTCGACGCCCCGCTCTCCCGCACGAGCATGCTCGCCCCGAGCGCCACGTCCGCGACGCCCTCTTCGATCCCGACGATCGTGGCGAGCGCCACGGGAACGTCGGCGCGGAGCGCGTCCCTGAGCGCGTCGTAGACCGAGGGGAGCCCAGGGTCGACCAGCACGTGCACGGTGCCCCCGCAGGTCAGCCCCACGGCGAACGCCTCGTCGTCGGAGTAGCCGTACGTACGCCGGCGGGCACCGCCGTGGGCGATGGCGTCGAGCGCCTCGGTGACGACGGCGCCTTCGACGCAGCCACCGGACACCGAACCGGCGACCTCTCCCCGCTCGTTCACGGCCATCGTCGCTCCCGGGTCCCGAGGCCCGGACCCCTCCACGCCGACGACCCGCGCAGTGGCGACCTCGAGCCCCTCGGCGCGCCAGCGCTCGATGTCGCCGATCACCTCTTTCATCTGGCCACCCTCGATCCACGGGGGTGTCCCGGGCGCTCGTCGGACAACACCCGCACGAGCGCATCGAGGGATGCAATCGAATGTCCTTCCACGAAGTCGTCAACGTACGGCAGGGCCGCCGCCATTCCCCGCACGAGCGGTGCGTACCCGGGGGTCGCCTTGAGCGGGTTCACCCACACGATGCGGTGGGCCACCCGGGCGACGCGGGCCATCTCGGCTCCGAGCTGCGCCGGGTCGCCGCGGTCCCAGCCGTCGGAGAGGATGACGACGACGGCCCCCCGTGCGAGACCGCCGGTGCCCCACCGGTCGTTGAACACCCTCAGCGCGTCGCCCAGCCTGGTGCCCCCCGACCAGTCGGGCACCGCTCGGGCCGCCGCGGCAATCGCCGCATCGGGGTCGTGCGCTCCGAGCGCACGGGTCACCCGGGTGAGGCGGGTCCCCACCGTGAACGCCTCCACTCCCCCACGGCCCGCCACCGCGATGTGCAAGAACCGCAGGAGCGCCCGCGCGTAGGGCGCCATCGACCCGCTCACGTCGCAGAGGAACACCACGCGGCGCGCACGGTCCGTCTGCTCGAGCCAGCGGCGGCGCAGCGGCTCCCCCTCCGTGCGCAGGGCGTGGCGGACCGTCCGGCGCAGGTCCGGCCAGTCCCCCCGCCGGCGGGCGGGGCGTCTGCGGCGCGTCGAGCGCCGGGGTCCGGCCCAGCGGATCATCGCCATCAGGCGCTGCGCCTCTGCGAGCTCGTCGGGGGTGCACTGGGCGAAGTCCTTGTGCGCCAGCACCTCGGTGGCGCTGTAGCGGAGCTCGAGCACCTTCGCCGGCTCGTCGCCCGGGTCGGGGTCGTCGTCGGCGGCGCCGGCGTCGTCCGGCTCGTCGGTCACGAGCGCGACCCGCTCGAGCTCGCGCACGGGTGCACGGGTCTCGCCGGTCCCCCCGAGCCAGTACGCACGGAATGCGGCGTCGTAGGTGTCCACGTCTTCAGGGCGGTGGACGAGCGTCGCCCGCCCAGCCCAGTACACCGGGGTCGCCTCGTCGAGCCCGACGGCGGCGAGGGCGCGTGCGTAGGCCACGGGCGCGCCGCCCGCCACGTCCAGTCCGGCGCGCCTGAGCAGACGAGCGAAGCCGACGGCAAGGCGTTGCGGCTGGTCGGCCGGGACGGGCCGCCGGTTCATCCGGCCCGTTCGATCGCGACGCGTGCGAGCTCGGCAATCCCGGCATCGTGGACGCGCTCCGCATCCTCGCGGTACTTGACCGCGGCGCCAAGCGTGCGCTCGATGCTCGACTCGTCGAGCGTCGCGCGCCCGAGCGCGGCGAGCGCCATGGCCCAGTCGATCGTCTCGGCCACGCCGGGCGGCTTGTAGAGCCCGAGGGTCCGGATGCGCTCGACGGCGGCAGCGACCTGGCGCGCCAGCACGGGAGCCACCTCGGGAGCGCGCAACGTCACGATCTCCACTTCGCGCTCGAAGTCCGGGTGCTCCACCCAGTGGTAGAGGCAGCGACGCTTGAGCGCGTCGTGGACGTCGCGCGTCCGGTTCGAGGTGATCACCACGATGGGCGGCACCCGCGCGCTGAAGGTGCCCAGCTCGGGGACGGTCACCGAGTAGTCGGAGAGCACCTCAAGCAAGAAGGCCTCGAATTCGTCGTCGGCCCGGTCGATCTCGTCGATGAGGAGCACGGGCGGCGGACCGTCCGGCGGTGCGGTGATCGCGGCAAGGAGCGGGCGACGCACCAAGAACCGCTCGGAGTACAGCTCGTCTTCGACCTCGGCGGGGACCACGCCTCCGGTCCCCGACGCCCGAGCTTCGGCTGCGCGCAGGTGCAGGAGCTGGCGCGCGTAGTCCCACTCGTAGACGGCCTGGGTGACGTCGATCCCCTCGTAGCACTGCACGCGCAGCAGCTCGCCGCCGCGCCAACGCGCGAGCACCTTGGCGACTTCGGTCTTTCCCACACCGGCCTCGCCTTCGAGGAGCAGCGGCCTGCGCAGGGCGAGCCCGAGGAACAGCACGGTCGCAAGCCCCTCGTCCGCGAGATAGCCGTTGGCGCGCAGCGCCGTGCGCACGCCGTCGGGACCGGCGATCTCCCCGGCACCGTCGGCGCCACGCTCACGCGCGCCCAGCGGTCGCCTCCTCGATCGCCCTGCGGACCAGGACCGTTGCCAGGTGGCGTCGGTACTCGGCACTCGCGTGCAGGTCGCTCGGCGGTTCGAGACCGTCCGCGGCCCGGGCCGCCGCATCCGCGGCGTCGGCGCCCGACGCCAGCGCCTCTTCCGTCCCGCGCGCCCGGACGGTGGTCGAACCCATGTTCACGAGCGCGACGCGCCCGCCGGAGCCGTTCGCATCGACCACGGCGGCCACCCCGACGATCGCCCAGTCCTGCGCTCGGCGATTGAATTTCTGGAACGCCCACCCGCCCCGGGCCTTGGGCACCTTGATCTCGACGAGCATCTCGTCGGGGCCGACGGCCGTCTCCAAGAACCCGCGGAAGAAGTCGTCGGCCGCGACGTCGCGGGTGCCCCCCGGCCCCTGGACGACCAGCGTCGCACCGAGGGCGAGGACCGCCGCGGGGAGGTCGGACGCCGGGTCGCCGTGCGCGAGCGACCCCCCGATGGTGCCGCGGTGGCGGACCTGGGGATCGCCGACCTGCCCGGCGACGTGGGAGAGGAGGGGCACCTCCGCTCGAGCCACGTCGGAGACCTCGACGTCGCGATGCCGGGTCAACGCCCCGATCGCGACGTGGTCCCCCGCGTCGGTGACGTAGGAGAGGTCTGGGACGCGCCCGATGTCGACCAGCACCGCAGGCGTCGCCAGCCGCAGCTTCATGAGGGGAAGCAGCGAATGGCCGCCGGCGAGCAGCTTGGTGCCGTCGGGGTCCTCGGCGAGCCACCCCAGGGCCTCGTCGACCGAACCGGCTCGCCGGTACTCGAAGCTGGCAGGGATCATCGTGCTCCTTCCGTTGTGCGATGCGCCGCAGCGCGCAGAGATCTCCAGACACGTTCGGGCGTGGCGGGCATCTCGATCTCGGTGACGCCGAGATGTGCCATCGCGTCGATGACTGCGTTCACGACCGCGGGGGTGGACGCGATGGTCCCCGCCTCCCCGATGCCTTTCACGCCCAGCGGGTTGGACGGGCTGGGCGTGACGGTGTGCGCGAGCGTGAAGCTGGGGAGCTCCGTCGCCGCCGGCACCAGGTAATCGGCGAACGTGGTGGTGAGCGGGTTCCCCGCCTCGTCGTACTCCGCGGCCTCCCAGAGCGCCTGTCCGACGCCCTGGGCGATGCCCCCGTGCACCTGGCCCTCCACGATGAGCGGGTTGATCTGGTTGCCGCAGTCGTCGACGGCGAAGTACCGGGTGAGGTCCACCCGGCCCGTCTCGGTGTCGACCTCGACGACCGCGACGTGCGTGCCGAAGGGGAACGTGAAATTGGTCGGGTCGAACGTCGCCGACGCCTCCAGGTTCGGTTCCATCCCCTCGGGAAGGTCGTGCGCCGTGAACGCCTCGAACGCGAGCGTGCCGAGCGCGATCGAGCGCGACGGCGAGCCCCGGACGCTGAACTCCCCGCCGGCGAGATCGAGGTCCTCGGGAGCCACCTCGAGGCGGTACGCGGCGAGGAGCTTGGCCTTCTCCACCACCCTGTCGGCGGCGAGCGCGATCGCCGTGCCACCGACCGAGAGCGATCGGGACCCGTACGTGTCGAGGCCCATGGGTGAGACCGCCGTGTCGGAGTGCAAGACGTCGACGTCGTCGGGCGCGACCCCGAGCTTGTCGGCGATGATCATGGACCACGACGTGACGTGGCCCTGACCGTGGGGCGATGCCCCGGTGACGACCTGCACCTTGCCCGTCGGGAGCATGCGCACGGTCGCGGCCTCCCAGCCTCCCGCGACGTAATTCAGCGACGCGAGCACCCGCGACGGCGCGAGCCCGCACATCTCGACGTAGGACGACAGACCGATGCCGAGCAGCTTGGGATCGCCCTCCGCGCGCCGTCTGGCCTGCTCGGCGCGCAGCTCGTCGTAGCCGGCGAGCTCGAGCGCGGCGTCCAGCGCGGCGTCGTAGTTGCCGCTGTCGAAGACGAGGCCGGCGACCGAGGCGTACGGGAAGCGGTCGCGACCGATGAAGTTCCGGCGGCGGACCTCGGCGGGGTCGGAGCCGATCCTGCGTGCCAACGTCTCGATGGCACGTTCGATGGCGTAGGTGGCCTCGGGACGCCCCGCGCCGCGGTAGGCGTCCGTGGGGGTCTTGTTGGTGAAGACCCCCGTACAGGTGAACGAGTACGCAGGGACGTCGTAGACGCCGTGGTACAAGAAGGCGCCGAGCAGCGGGACGCCCGGCGTGACGAGCTGCAGGTAGGCCCCCATGTCAGCGAGCAGCCGCACGCGCACGGCCAGCAGGCGCCCGTGCTCGTCGGCGGCGAGGTCGATCTCCTGCACCTGCCCCCGGCCCTGGATCGTGGCCAGCGCAGCCTCCGTGCGCTCCTCCTTCCAGCGCACCGGGCGACGCAGACGCCGGGCTAGCGCCAAGCACAGCAGCTCTTCGGCGTAGACGTCGAGCTTCGAGCCGAACCCTCCGCCGACCGACGGCGCCACCACGCGGATGCGGCCTTCGGGAACTCCGACGGTCATGCCCAGCATCGTGCGCAGGATGTGGGGGATCTGGGTCGACGAGTAGACGGTGAACTCGCCGCCGAACGGCTGCGGGACGACACACACGCCACGCGTCTCCATCGCGGCCGGAATGAGCCGCTGCTGGACGTAACGCTCGGAGATGGTGACCGCCGCCGTGGCGAACGCGCGCTCGACCGCGTCGGCGTCCGGGATGAGCTCCCACGTGTAGGCCCGGTTCGACGGGCTCCCGGTGTGCGCAAGCACGCGGTCGCCCGCCGCGTCCTCGAGGTCGACGGCGGCCGGCAGCTCCTCGTAGGAGACCGCGACCGCGCCGGCGGCATCTTGGGCCTCGGAGGACGACGCGGCCACGACGACCGCCACCGCGTCGCCCACGTAGCAGACCTCGGAAGTCGCGAGCGGGTAGTGCGCCGGGGACTGCATGTCAGACGTGACCGGCCACGCGCACGGCATCGGCGACGCCCACTCGCCGGAGAGATCCGCTCCGCTGAAGGCGGCGAGCACCCCGGGCATGGCCAGCGCCGCCGAGAGGTCCACCGACGCCACGCGAGCATGGGCGTAGGGGCTGCGCACGACCGCCATGTGCAGCGCGCCGGGCACCACGAGGTCGTCGACGAAGCGCGCCTCGCCCGAAAGGAGCGCCGGATCCTCGCGGCGGAGCATTCTCGTGCCGACGATGTCCGAGCCGCCCGCCAGGACGCCATCAGTCACCGTCGCGCTCACGAGACGAGCTCCCCCGCGTGTGCGGCGGCGAGGACCGCTTGGACGATGTTGTGGTAGCCGGTGCACCGGCACAGGTTGCCCTCGAGACCTTCTCGCACCTCGGCCTCGGTGGGGTCGGGGTGCTCCTGCAAGAAGGAGGCGGCGGCCATCACCATCCCCGGCGTGCAGTAGCCGCACTGGAGTCCGTGGTGCTCGCGGAATGCCTGCTGGATCGGGTGCAACGTCCCGTCGGGCGCCGCCATCCCCTCGATCGTGGTGACGTCCTGCCCGTCGGCTTGGGCCGCCAGCACCGTGCAGGACTTGACCGACTCGCCGTTCAGCAGCACCGTGCACGCGCCACACGAGGTGGTGTCGCACCCGATGTTCGTCCCGGTGAGCGCGCACTTCTCGCGCAGGTACTGCACGAGCAGCATGCGTGTGTCGACGTCATGGGCTTGGGTGCTGCCGTTGACGGTGACCGTTACCCTCATGGCACGCGTCCTCCTTTTCGCTCGTCGGGCTGACATCGGACGGCGCCGCGCCGGGGGTTGCACGCCACCGTGTCCGGACATCGCCGCTGCCTGAGACATCTTCGCGCCAACCCGCCGCTGGCGCCCGCGGAAGCGACGGCGGGCGCGTCGGCGGGCGCGTCGGCGGGCGTGCGCATGGCGGCTCGGGGGCTGTGCGTCCTCACGCGCCTCCGGACACCG
>JAJYPY010000196.1 GCA_021794995.1 Actinomycetes bacterium
GCCTCGGCGTCCAGCACCCGACTGTCAACGGTCAGCAGGATCTCCAGGTAGACGGACAGCTGGCCTCCCGGTGGGCGGACACGAAAACTCCAGGTGGACGGACAGCAATCCTCCAGGTCGACAGGATCAGACCAGTGGCTTCACCCCCTTCCCAGCGGTCGCCTCGGCGAGCCGCAGTGAGCCGCCCTCGGTGAGGACCAGGTGGGCGTGGTGGAGGAAGCGGTCGACGGCGGCAGTGGCCAGCGTCTTGGGCATGATGGTGTCAAAGCCGGCCGGGTGCAGGTTGCTGGTGAGGGCCACGCTGCGCTTCTCGTATGCGGCGTCGATGACGCGATAGAAAGCCTCGGCCGCGTCCTGTCCCGAGGGCAACATTCCGATGTCATCAATGACGATGAGGTCGGCGCGGCAGATGCGCGCGACGACTCTTTGGACGGAGGCGTCGACCTTGGCTCGGCCGACGGTGGCGGTGAGCGATTCGAGCGAGAACCAGGCGACCCGCATCCCCTTCTCGATGACGGCAGCGCCGAGGGCTTCGCAGAAGTGGGTCTTGCCGGTCCCGCTGGGTCCGCAGATGGCCAGGTTCTCGGCGCGGCCAATCCACTCCAGGGTCATCAGCGCCTGCTGGGTTGGTTGCGGAATCGACGAGTCGGCCTCGCGCCAACTCTCGAAGGTCTTGCCGGCGGGGAAGCCGGCGGCATGGCGGCGCATCCGCCGGGTGGCGATGTCGCGACCGTTGACCTCCTCGACGATGAGGACGCGGAGCAGCTCAGCGGGGTCCCAGCGCTGAGCTCGGGCAGTGGCGCAAATGTCAGGAGCTGCGCGACGGATGTAGGGCCAACGCATCCGCCGCAGCAGGCGCTCGAGCTCGTCGGGTAGGGGCGGTGCCTGGGCGGTCTTCATCGCCCGAACTCCTTCCAGGCGCCGGTGCCTGTTTGAGCGGAGAAGCGTTCGTCAGTCGGCAGCAACGTCAGCTGGGGTCGGTCGATGTGCTCGAGGATGGAGGCCAGGTCGTTCTCGCCGAAGCGCTCCGCCTCCGCTGCTCTGAGCAGCGCTTGGTCGATCCGCTCGCGGCCGAACAGTGCCGACAACTCGACCGCTCGCGCCATCTTGGAGCGGACGCGGCTGACCCCCGTGGCGGCCGCGGTGCGCAGCCAGCGCTCGGCACCAGGACCGATGGCCAGGAAGTTGCGCTCGCTGTCGTTGCGTGGCCGCAGCTGCGGGTGCTTGATGCCGCGTCCATTGGGGTGCCCGGGGTAGTGCTCGTCAAGAATGCGAGGGTGTCCGGGGGTTGAGAGTTCATGTCGAATGATCTCGATCAGCAGGCCACGTTGGTCGCGGCCGATGATGACCAACTCCTCGCCTTCGACCCGACACCAGACTTCCTCACCGATGTGGCCTGGCGGTGTCGAGTACGGCACCGACCCCCACCTGACGATCTGGTTGTCGTGGACGGTCCGGGTTTCGCCGAGGGCGACGGCATAGGGCTCAGTCGGCAGTGTGTGCAGATGTGCGCGCTCCTCGATGAGCATCTCGGCAGGTGGACGTCTGGTCTCCCGGTGCGGCCGCCCGTTGAGGTCGGTGCCGAGGTCCTCGCACGCAGAGACCAACTCTCGGAAGCTGCTGTAGGCAGGCAGCAGGTTGGCCTCGGTCGGCACCAGGTCGGCCTTGGCGATCTTCACTGTTGACTCCGAGCCGCCTTTGGTCTCGGGGTCGTAGGGAACGCAGGTCTCGACCTGCATCCCGTAGTGACGTCCGGCGGCGGCCAGCGCCGGGTGCCGAATCGGCACCCCCGCCACCCGGTCGGTGGTCAGCGTCTTCTCGTTGTCGGTGAGCATGTAGGTCGGCGCGCCACCCAGCCGCCGGAGCGTGTTGTCGACGCACGAAAGCACGGTGCCCAGGGTCTTGTCCCAGGTCGGCAGCGTAATCCGGAATCGGCTCCATGCCAGCCAGGCGCAGAACAGATTGGTGGGGCGGAAGTCGATGACCGGTCCGGTGCCCCAGTCGTACTGCAGCCACATGCCCGGCTCCGGAATCCAGGGTCGGTAGGTCCGTCGCTTGCCGGCCCGGTAGGCGGTCTTCGCCTCGGCCACTGCCCGACGGACGGTGCGCTCGTCGCCAGCGAAGCCCATTGCCCGCAGGCGGTCGTAGACCACGTCGGCACGGACCTTGCCGTGTGAACGGTCGATCAGTTCTTCGATCTTGTCCAGGTAGGGGTCGACCACGCGGGCTCGGCGCAGCCGACGCAAGGGGTCGTAACCAGCGTCTCGTAACGCGATGTAATGGGCGACGGTCTTGGCGTCGCAGTCGGCGAGCTGCGCCGCCGACCAGGCGCTTCGGGTGAGGTCGAATGCTTCGAGTATTTCCATGATCTCCACGTGTTGCTTGGCCACGACTCTCCTCCGACGTAGGCAGGGACGATAAACGCCCTGAGTAAGCCATTAGAGGGTCGTCGCGGTGGACAGGGACGGGAGGTTTGCTGTCCGCCTACCTGGAGTTTCCGCTGTCCGCCGTCACCGACGACACAACAACTGGCCGCGAACCGTCCATACGATTATGTGGTGGCCCTCCACCACGAGGCGGCGGCGGTGCTGGCAACGGCCTCGGAGGGCTTCTGCGCGCTTTGCAACTGCGAGCTGCGGCCGCACGATGGTCTGGCCTGCTGCCGGTGCTGCGGGACCACCTACTCTGTGGGCAACGATCGCCTCGGCCTTTCGAGCTGCGACCAACATTCCCGGGACTGCGAGCATTGGACGGAGCTCTGGGAGCGATATCGCCAGGCGGGGATTACTCCCGATCCCTAGCGGGCCCGCGCAGGCGAGCGAGCCTCCGCGCCCGGATCCGGTCGAACAGGTAAGTGGTTCGAGTACGCTTGGGCGGACCCAAGTTCCCACTTTACGAACCGCCCCGGGGTATTCGGCGGACCGGTATTCGAATGGGAGACCGAGGACTCCGCCCGGGATGCCAAGGCGCTGGAGGCCGTCCGGGAGTTCGTGGCGGAGCGCGGCCTGGTGCCGACCCAGGACTCCTGGACGGCGGCCGGGATGAGCCCGTGCGAGCGGACCGTCCGAGAGAGGTTCGGCAGCTTTCGGGCTGCCGTCGCAGCGGCCAACTGCGTGGTGAACGTAGAGGCCTGCGAACCGTGGCGTCATCGACCAACGAATCGGTGACCGTGGGGCAGCGTAGCAAACGTAGCTGTCTGAGCCCCTCGGCTAGAGTCCTCTCTCCTGAAGCCATCGTCGCCCGGGGATTCCTGCCGGAAGGTCGTTGGGTAGAAGCG
>JAJYPY010000062.1 GCA_021794995.1 Actinomycetes bacterium
GCATGGAGAAAGGAATGAAAGAGTCCCACATCGAAGGAGTAGCGAACCACGGTGGCCCCGAGTCATGCGTCGACGTCCGTGAGGACGGAGGCGAAGCGTTGACAGGGGTACGTGCAGGCAGGGCTATTGAGCCGCGAAATCAAGAAATCCAGGGTGCCGACGCCGTTAAACAGGCCGGAAGGCAACATCGCTGGCAGCGCTATGCGCGAGCTGACAGCGGACCCTGCGCGGTCGGAGAACCATTGCATGCACGGAATCTCCATGCACGAGAACCGGGAGATCCCGTGCTCGCCCGTCGGGTTGATCGCCAGGCGGGCCGCTCAGGCAAGGTCAAGGCCGTAATCCTGAGATGAACGAGCATGGGAAGTCTGACATCCCCGTAGTACCTGTGAAGCCGCCGAACAAGGCGATGGCTGCGGCCATCGATGCGGAGGTGGTGGAGGAAAGGGGGATGGCCAAGGGGAACACGGACAGCACAACACGTCCCGGACACAGTGCCGGGCCAGGCGTGTCAAACGGGCTGGATCGTGTGCGTGAAGTAGCACAGAAGGACAAGGATGCACGGTTCACCGCACTGCTGCACCATGTCGACTTCGACCGCCTCTGGAAGGCCTACTGGGCGATCCGCCCTGAGGCTGCACCCGGGGTGGACGGGGTCACCTGGGCGGACTACGGGCAGGGCTTGGAGGGCAACCTCCGAAGCCTGCTCGAACGGGTCCACAGCGGAGCGTATCGGGCGAGTCCATCTCGCAGGGTGTACATCCCGAAGGCTGACGGGCGGCAACGGCCGCTCGGCATCGCCACGGTGGAGGACAAGGTTCTCCAGCGGGCAGTCGTCGAGGTGCTCAACGCCATCTACGAGGAGGACTTCCTCGGCTTTTCCTATGGGTTCCGGCCGGGGCGCAGCCCGCATCATGCGTTGGATGCGCTCAGCGTCGGAATCGAGCGGAAGAAGGTGAACTGGGTGCTCGACGCGGATCTCTGCGACTTTTTCACCAGCTTGGATCACAGCTGGCTGGAAAAGTTTCTCGGGCACCGGATTGCGGACAAGCGGGTCCTGCGACTCATCCGAAAGTGGGTGAACGCAGGAGTCATCGAGGACGGGGCGTGGACGGCGAGCGATGGGGGAGCGCCCCAAGGGGCATCAGCCTCTCCATTGCTTGCCAACGTCTACCTCCACTACGTCCTCGATCGGTGGGTCCGGCAGTGGAGACGCAAGTACGCCCACGGTGACGTGATCATCGTGCGGTTTGCTGACGACTTCGTGGCCGGATTCGAGCATCAGGCCGATGCGCAGCAGTTCCTCAGCGACCTTCGTGAGCGATTGGCGAAGTTCAGTCTGGACCTGCATCCCGACAAGACGAGGCTCATCGAGTTCGGGCGTAACGCTGCCCGAGCACGGGTGGCTCGTGGCGTCGGAAAGCCTGAGACGTTTGACTTTCTTGGCTTCACGCACTTCTGCGGGAAGACCAAGAACGGACGCTTCTGGGTGAGGCGCAAGACCATCTCGAAGCGGATGCGGGCGAAGCTGGCTGAGGTCAAAGACCAACTCCGGCGACGTATGCATCTCCCGATACCGGAACAAGGGCGCTGGCTGGCAAGCGTGGTGCGAGGGCACCTCGCTTACTACGCCGTGCCTGGCAACACCGACGCAGTAGCGGCCTTCCGCACTCAGGTGACCCGGCTCTGGTTCAAGGCGCTACGGCGTCGAAGCCAGAGAAACCGTCTCAACTGGGAACGGATGAACCGCATCGCGATCCGGTGGCTCCCGCCTGCCCGTGTGCAGCATCCCTTCCCGAATGTGCGCTTCGACGCCAGAATCCGAGGCAGGAGCCCAGTGCGGTAGTGCCGCACGCTGGGATCTGCACGGGGGGCCGCCCGCAAGGGCGGTCCCTACCGTGATCGGCGAGTTCGAATACGAGTGACTACGGCCCACCCGCCCGCGAGAAGACCTTGCGTCGCTATTCGAACCGTGAGAGCCCGGTGGACATGCTCACTTGGGGCGGTAGACGTCGCTTCGATGATCGACTCGGTCGATGTAGATGACGCGCTCGTCCTCGTCGATCCAGTAGATGACGCGATACGCCCCGACTCGCGCACTGTGCCAGCTTTCGAGCCCCCGTCCGAGAGGATGCCCGACCCGGTGAGGGTTGGCAATCAGACGGCCGAAGCAGAACTCGACGACGGCCCCTACGACTCGTGGTGAGAACGTCGCGAGACGGTCGAGATGGCGAACCGCAGGTGAAGACCAACGCAGCCTGTAGTCATCCACGGGACCAGCGGGCCTGTGCTTCCTCCTTGGTGAGCTCGATCGTCTGGTCGCTCCGCCGGGCGGCTGCAGCCTCTCGGAGGTCGGCCATCGCGTCGGCATCCGACAGCAGCTCGAGCGTGTCTTCGAGCGCCTCGAGGTCTTCAACTGCGAGCACGACCACGCTCGGTCGCCCATGCTTGGTGATCACGACGCGACGGTGCTCGGTTTCGACCCCCTCGACGACCTCGGATAGACGTGCCTTGGCGTCCGCCAGGGAGACTTGCTCAGTTGCTGGAGTGACCATAAGTAGGACTATACTGCGCCAGAACGCGCTGCAGTGAATCGTTGCCGAATGTCGTCGAGGTTCGAATACGAGTGACTACGGCTCACCGAACCGAACCGAGAGGCACACGGCTCGCGTCCGCTGCACGGCTGGCGCGATCACGGGTATCTCGGCGCGGTCGACGGTCGCTCACCAAGCGGGTCAATAGGGGACCTGGAGATCGGTGAACATTGGGAAGTGCCTGACGTTACGGGTAAGGAGTCGTGCGTCGATGCAGACGGCGGTGGCTGCGATGGCGAGGTCGGCGCTGTCGATGGTGTGGTGGCTAGCAAGCCACTGGCGGCCAAGGGCGCCGGCCTCTTCCGCGATCTCGGCGTCGACGGGGTGCCAAACCAGGGTGGACAGCAACGCGCGGGTGGCATCCTCTTCTGTCGGGCACATGCCGGCGAGCACCTCTATGCGGGTGATCTCACTCGCATGAAGGACGTCAGCGACTCGCTCCCGTTCGAGGAGATCCCCGGCGCCTGCGTGTCCTCGGAGGTAGTCGATCAGGATCGAGGTGTCTACCAGGGTGCTCACGAGCGGTCGCGCTCCAGACGAGAGCCGGAGCGAAGCTGATCGACCCAGGCTGCGCCGTCGAGATCGTGGTCGTTCCAGGAGCCGAAGGCGCGGCGCATCGCAGCGAGGTCGTCCTCGGCGGAGCGCTCCGAGCCATAGACCTGCTCAACCGCGTCACGGATCAGGGATGAGAGCGATCGACCAGTCCGCAGCGCGGCGGCATCCAGGGCACGCCGCTCCTCGTCGGTCAAAGAGATCTGAGTCCGCTGCATGATGTAAGCTTACATCATCTCCTGAGCGGGCTCGAGCACGTCGAGTCGTTGCCGCATGTCATCGCAGTTCGAACACGTCATCGTGACGCGCCACGGCCGTCCGGCGGCCGTTTTCGTCCCAGTGGATGGGTACGAGGCTTTGGAGGAGACGGCGGAGATCTTGTCGGACGCCGAGACGATGGCCGCCATCGACGAGGGGCGGCGCGAAGTAGAGCGTGGCGAGACGGTGACGCTCGACGACCTCCGCCGGGAACTGCAGTCGCGCCGTACAAGGTGAGTCGGGTCGAGCTCGCCCGGCGCGCTCGCAAGGTGATCGTTGGCCTCGACTGGCCGATCTCCAACGCCGTGCTCGAGGCTCTCGGACTTCTCGAGCGTGAGCCCGAGGCCGGTCACCTGCTCCGGGGACGGCTACGGGGACTGCGGTCGCTTCGACTCGGTACGTACCGACGCATCTACGAAGTTGACGACAATCAGCGTCTGGTGTGCGTGCTCGCTGTCCGTCACCGGTCTGTTGCGTACACGACCGATCCGCGCTGACCGTCGGTCTCTGAACATGGACCTAATGCGCTCCTGCAGCTCGGGCAGGTTCGAATGGGAGTGCCTACGGCCCACGATCTCTCCGCTACCATCCGCGAGTGACACTCCCGAGCATCGAAGTCGCGCGCGGCCTCACCGGCGCGCAGCGCGAGGCGATCGCTGACCTTGAGCGCCGGGTGCTCGTACACGACGGTGGCCGCCTGAAGCTTGAGTGGGGCGTGCTTGGGCAACGCCCACCGGACGAAGCGAATGATCTGCTGGCGTGGGACGGCGACACGCTCGCCGGTTTCTGCGGGATCTACGACTTCGGGAAAGACCCCGAGCTCTCCGGCGCCGTCGATCCTTCGTACCGGCGCCGCGGCATCGGCTCTGCCCTGCTCGATCGCACCTTGGAACTCCTCGCGCAGAGGGGCCGTCGAAGCGTCCTCCTCGTCGCGCCCCGGGCGACCGATTCGGGGCGCCGTTTCGCGCAGGCCAGGGGCGCGACGTTCGACCACGCTGAACACCACATGGAGCTCGAAGGCCAACCGACGGGACCGCCGGAGCCGCGCCCTTCCACCGTCGGCCTTTTGGTCCGGCCAGCGATCGAGGCCGACCGGGCGACGGTCGTCTCTCTCTTGGAAGATGCCTTCGGCGACGGCGCGGCCGCATTCGGAGCGACGGATCCCCACGATCTCGCGCTGGTGGTCGAGCGGGACTCGGCCGTCGTCGGCACGCTCCGCCTCAGCCTGGAGGGGAATGCGGCGGGAGTGTATGGGCTTGCCGTCCGTTCGGACCTACGCGGACGTGGCATCGGGCGCGCGGTGCTCTATCAAGTCTGCCTCGAGGCGCGCCGTCGGGGTGCATACACCGTGACCCTCGAGGTTGAGGTCGGCAACGACCACGCGCTCGGCCTTTACACGTCCGTGGGGTTCGAGCTTCGGACCACCGAGGACTACTTCAGTCTCGCCATCTGAGCAGTGGAGGAGAGCCGTGCGCCGACCTGTGTGGTGTGCGGGCGATCACGAGAAGTCGCGACCGGCTCAGCAGAGTTCGCGCTGCAGGGCAGGTGACGATCGTCCGCGGGCAATCACCACTGGCGGTCGCGGCCCCTCCAGCCTCGGAGGCGCCATGCAACCGAGCACCGGAGGACCACTGCCATGGTGACCCAAGCGGAGGGCGTGCAACGAGTGGTGGAGCTGAAGCGCCGCCGGTGATGACGATGCACAGCTTCGTCACGGGCGCCCCGTGGTCGCTTCTTCCTCGTCGTCACCACCCAAAGACCTGGTTCCGTCGTGATGTCTGCGACGACGGCAACGTTTCGCGCGCCATGCGTGCTGACGCGCGGAAGTGCCCGAAATTGCCACGCCGGTTGCCGTCCACGCGCTGGATCGAGGCGACCGAGCTGACCTGGGAGAGCTTCCGGTCGCCGCGGCGGCGCCAACGTGCCCGGGCTGGATGCCGCGTTGGGCGAGCGCTGGGCTAACCTCTGGAGCGGTACACGAAAGTAGAGCCTTCGGCTCAGCGTTGCCCCAGAACCTCGGTGGCGCTCTCCGATGACTTCGGGAAGAGAGCCCGTGGAGACAGCCGCCCCGAACGCGTCAGCGAATTTTCGCGTGCTTGCCTTGCAGGTGCGTGAGGCGGGCCTCTTCACGCGAAGACCGAGGTATGACGGAGTAAAGATCGCCCTGACGATCGCGACGTACGTCTGCGGGTGGGTGGCGTTCGTGATCGTCGGCAACTCTTGGGATGCGCTCGCACTGGGCGTGTGCTTCGGCCTCCTCTACACGCAGTTGGGCTTTCTTGGGCACGACGCAGGACACCACCAGATCTTCGGTTCGCCGCGGGCCAACAGACTCCTCGGGTTGACGGTGGGGAATGCCATGATCGGGCTGAGCTTCGGATGGTGGGTCCCCAAGCACTGCGCCCACCACGCTCATCCCAATGAGCCGGGCCGAGACCCCGACGTCGTCGGCGGCATGTTCTCCTCGAACGGGGAGCGTGCGGGTCGCTGGAGCATCCCGGGGATGCTGACGCGTTGGCAGGCGCCACTCTTCTTCCCCCTGATGCTCCTTCGAAGCACCGGACTGCACGTGTCCGGCGTCCATCAGCTGCTCCACCGCCGAGACCGGGCGGCCATCACCGAAGCCACGCTCCTCGTCCTGCACGCGGCCATGTACCTCACGCTCGTGTTTGTGGTGCTCAGCCCGCTCAAAGCACTCGCCTTCGTCGCTGTGCAACAAGCGGTGTTCTCGGTCTATCTGGGCTGCAGCTTTGCTCCGAACCACAAGGCGATGCCCTTGATCCAACCGGGCACTCCGATGAGCTTTGCCCGCCGGCAGGTCCTCACGGCGAGCAACGTGACGGGAGGACGTGCGCTCACCTTCGCGCTCGGCGGTCTCAACTATCAGATCGAGCACCACCTCTTCCCGTCGATGCCGCGTTCGAACCTCAGGCGCGCTCAAGGACTCGTCAAGGAGTTCTGCGCGCAAAGCCAACTCGAGTATTGCGAGGTGAGTCTGGTCGAGTCGTTCCGGCGGATCATCCGCCACTTGCGGATCGCATCCACGGCGGACGACGGACCCGACGCCCGCTTGCCGGATCCCGCCGCGGATCCCGCCACGGATCCCGCCACGGATCCCGCCACGGATCCCGTTGCCCTGAGGGGTGTGCCTCACTGAGGCCCCGCGCGGTGACTGCACGTCAGGTATCGTGGTCAGCGGAGCGCCGGGAAGCCTGGTCGGCAGCATGGAATTCGCGGCGAAAGGGATCCTCGTGCGCTCATCGACGGCGGGTGCGACCTGCGCATCTCCCGGTTGTGCTCGGGTGCGGTGGAGCGGCGCGCAAGGGGCGACATGACGGCCGGCGTCGACGCCGTCGTCTTCTTTGGCGGAGCGGCGGTGAGCTTGGGCTCCAGCTGGGTGCTCGTCTCGCGTATCGAGCGAGTCGGAAGCCGCTTCGGGGCATCCGAGGCGCTCCTCGGACTGATCTCGGCCCTTGCAGCGGACGGGCCGGAGATCACGTCGGCGGTGAGTGCGCTACTCGCCCGCCAGGGCGCGGTCGGCGCGGGCGTCGTCGTCGGGTCGAACGTCTTCAACTTGGCGGCGCTGCTCGGTCTGGGGAGCCTCGTCGCGGGGACCATCGCGCTCCACAGGAGGGTCATCGTCTTCCAGGGAGCCATCGCGTTGTGGATCGCCGCAAGCTGCCTCCTCACGATCGTCGGCGTGGTGCCGGCGTCGATCGGAGTGGTGCTCGTCCTCGGTGTGCTCGTGCCCTACGTGGCACTGGCGGCGTTCGACCACAGCCGATGGTGGCAACGCCCGAATCCTTCGGGGGCCCGGAGATGGTTGACCCGTGCGATTGCCGAGGAGGAGCTCGATCTGATCGCGGCGGTGCATCCGCGCCGCGGGCGGGCAACGGACGCGCTCGTCGGTGGGTCGGCGTTGGTCGTCGTCGTGATCTCGAGCGTCGCGATGGAGCACGCCGCGACCAGCCTCGGCGTTCGTTTCGCCGTCCCCGGCATCGTGGTTGGGGGAATCCTGCTCGCCGCGGTGACGAGCCTTCCGAACGCCGTCGCGGCGATCTACTGGGCGAGGCGCGGCCGGGGCGTGGCAGTTCTGACCACCAGCCTCAACAGCAACACGCTGAACGTCGCGGCTGGCTATCTGATCCCGACGGTCGTGCTGGGCGTGGCGCACCGCTCGGGGACGGAGAACCTGGTCGCCGGATGGTACGTCGGGCTCTCCGCGCTCGCCCTCTGCTTCGCCTATCGCCACAGTGGACTGCGCCGGACGACCGGTGCGCTCATCGTCGTCTCTTATGTCGTCTTCGTGGTGGTCCTCGTGGTCACCGCGTGATGCGGGCGGGCCGGGCAGCGAGCCGGACGGCAGCGGCGCAGAGTGCCGCCGCTCCGGTGGCGATGGCACGCTCGTCGATGTCGAAGGTGGGGCTGTGGTGCATGCCGCAGCTCCCGTCGCTCCGTCCGGCACCCACCATGAGGTAGCACCCCGGCACACGATCGAGGAGCACCGACATGTCGTCCGAGGCAGCGACGGGCCCAGGCAATTCGCTCACCGACGATTCGGGGAGCACGCGGCGGGCGGCGTCGATGGCGAGCCCGGTGACCTCGGTGTCGTTGACGACAGGGCCCGTCCCAAGGACACGTTGGACGGAGACGCGCACGTCGAAGTCCCTGGCGACGTCTTGACACAGCACATCGAGGCGCTGCATCGCCTCGTCTCGCGGCTCCGGCTCGAACCATCGCAACGTTGCAGCGATATGCGCGCGGGTCGGGACGACGTTCGATGCCGTCCCCGCGACGATCATGCCTGGGCTGCACACGTAGTCGGTGCCCTGGTATGCCATGCCGGCGACCACCGAGTGCAGCCGTGCGGCGATGTCGGATGCCGCGAGCACGACGTTGCCCTGCCTCGGCTGCAGGGCGCCGTGGCCGCCGCTCCCGGCGACGTCGATCTGCAGCTCCCACCCACCTGCCATCGACACACCGGCTCGCGCCAGCAGCGAGCCGTGCGGCAGCATGCTCACCACGTGCAACCCGATCGCGGCGTCAGGCTGGACATCGCTGAACAGGCCGCCGTCCACCATCGCCTGTGCACCCGAGATCCGTTCTTCGGCCGGCTGGAACACGAAGAGGAACCTGCCCGCGAGGTCCTCGGCGCACGAGCTGAGGGCACTGGCAACACCCAGGAGTCCGGCCGCGTGCGCGTCGTGGCCGCACGCATGCATGCAGCCGTCCACGCCTGATGCGAACGGAAGGCCGGTGGCCTCCTGGATCGGCAGCGCGTCGATGTCGGCCCGGATCAGGACCGTCTGTCCGGGGCGCCCGCAGTCGAGCAGCGCGACGGCTCCGGTGCGCGTCGGAGAGGGAAGCGCGATGGCCGCGGTCGCGCGCAGTTGCTCTGCGATCAGCGCCGTGGTGGCGGTTTCCTCGAAGGAGAGCTCGGGGCGCGCATGGAGGGTGCGGCGCACATCGACCAAATGGTCGTGGAGCCGGCCGATGTGCTCGGCGACACGGGCTTCGAGCTGTTCGGTGGTCGCCGGAGCCATCTCGGAGCTCAGTGGGGCCCATGCCCGCGAGGCGCGAGCCCGCCGATCGGCTCGCGCGCACGCCCGATGGAGATCGCCCCGTTCGCTGTGGCGTGCCCGGCGGTCCCGTGCGCGCGTCGCATCGCATCCACGCGTGCCCCTCGTACCCCGAAGGTGCATGCGCCGAGGCCGAGCTCGACGCGTGCGAAGAGGATCGTGAGCCGGTCCGGCGTGGCGGCTGCCCGGAAGGTGGCGACGTCGTCGACCACGTCGAGCGGGACCGGACCGTCGTCCACGGCAGGAGGCTAGACCTCGCGAGCCGGTGTCGGCCGCCGGACACGAGCCCTTCGGAGGCCTTGGACATGGTGCAATGGAGCCATGGTCCCCGAGAGCTCTGCAGGGAGGCGGCGCGCCTCTACGGCCACGGGCACCGGCGAGCCGCCCTGGGTGGGGCGCCTGCGCACGGCGGCCCGATTGGATCTGGCGCCGGTGCACCGCCAACCGTCCACCCCGCGCGTGGTGGTCGCGACGTGTGCGGCACTGGTGGCGTCCATCGGTTTGGACGAGCTCGCCGTGCACGTGGCGACGTCGACGTTCCCGACAACGCGACACTTCCCCCACTTTCGTGTCGCCGACTTCGCGACGCTGACGATCGTCGGCGTGGTGCTCGCTTGTGCCGCGTGGCCGGTCGTGACGCGGCTCAGCTCTGCGCCACGCTGGTTGTTCTTCCGGCTCGCAGTCCTCGCGACCCTCACCCTTTGGATCCCCGACGGGTGGCTGCTGCTGAAGGGGGAGACGGTGAAGGGGGTCGCGGTGCTGATGGTGCTGCACCTCCTCATTGCACTGGTGACCTACAACCTTCTCGTCCACGTCGCCCGAATCCGGGGCTCGTCGCGTGAGGGCACGTCCACTGCCTCCACGGATGGATCGCCGGTGCCGCTCCACCTCTCCGAGCCAGCGGTGCGCCGGATCTGGAACGCGATGGCGGCGCTCGTCGGGGTCGAGCTCGTCCTCGGGGTCGCCACCATCGTCTCGGTACCGTTCCGGCGGCCCGACGCCCTTCTTCCCCATCGCGCGACGTGGATCTACGCCGCTCACGGCGGGGTGGGAGTCGCGCTTGGCATCGGGGCACTCGCATTGCTCGTCGTGTCCACGGTCGCCGGTCGCATGGCGCGGATCGGAGCGATGATGGGCGCCGCCGGGGTGCTCCTCGGTGTGGCCGGCGGCGTGCTCGCCACGTTCCAGGTGACGCGTCTGCCCGGGATGGGCGTCATGCTCGTCGGCGTCGTGGTCGCCGGTTTCGGCTACCTGGCCCCGGCACTCGAGGCCATGGGGAAGGCGGAGGTCGCGCGCGCTGAAGCCGCTCGGGCGGAGGCGGCTCGCTCCGTTGCACGGGGCGAACCTGCGGTCAACGGACATGTCGCCGATCCGACAGCTCGGTAACGGACGCGCCGGCCACGAGCGATCCGCACGGAAAGGTCACCACACCGCGGGGCGAGAAGGGAACGGGCGAGAAGGGAACAGGCGTCATTCGAGCCGAATGACTGCAAATTGTGCTTTTTGCGAAGAGGCCGCCTCCATGCCTCGCCCAAACGGGCGCTTGTGCAGGGGCGGTCACGCATCACAGATCACCCCTATCCGGTGTCCATAGGGATATGCTGCGCGGCGATCGCCAGGCGGATGTGACGTCGGGGGCCGACTGGACGAGCCGTGATTGAGCTGCAACCGGAACAGTGAGCTCAGGAGGGGTGACCATGGCAATGGGTACGACGGCAGAGACGACGATCGCCAGACCGGTGGACGCCGGCCTGCGGCGGGAAATGGGGCTGATCGGCGCAACGTGGGCGTCGGAGACCTCGATCATCGGGTCTGGATGGCTGTTCGGGGCGTTCTACGCGTCCGTGGCCGCGGGGCCGGCAGCGTTGATCGGCTGGCTCATCGGCGGTGTGGCGGTGATCATCCTCGCACTGTGTCATGCCGAGCTCGGAGGGATGTTCCCTGTTTCCGGCGGAACCGCCCGGTTCCCGCACTTCGCGTTCGGAAGTGTGGCCGGCACGGCATTCGGTTTCTTCTCGTGGTTGCAGGCGATCACCGTCGCCCCTGTCGAGTGCTTCGCCGTCTTCCAGTACCTCGCGTACTACGACCCCGGTCTCTACAACGCCAAGACAGGTGTCGTCACCGGTGCGGGATTCGCCCTGACGATCGTGCTCATGGTCGTGTTCACGGCGCTGAACTTCTTCGCGATGCGCATCTTCACCCATGTGAACTCGGTGATCACGTGGTGGAAGGTGGCCATTCCGGTGCTGGCGATCATCGTGCTCCTGTTCAAGTTCCACGGAGCCAACTTCAGCTCTGCGGGTGGGTTCATGCCCTATGGGATCAAGGCGGTATTCGCTGCAATCCCCTCGGCTGGCATCGTGTTCGCCTACCTCGGCTTCGAGCAGGCCGACCAGCTCGCCGCCGAAGTGAAGAACCCGCAGAAGAACCTACCGCGGGCGATCATCCTCTCGATCATGATCGGCACGCTCATCTATGTCCTGCTGCAGGTGGTGTTCACGGCCGCGATCCCGCCCTCCCTGTTGACGCACGGGTGGGCGAAGATCGCCACAACGGCCCTTGCCACCGGTCCGTTCGCCGGTCTCGCAGGTCTTGTCTCGTTCAGCGTGCTCGCGATCATCCTGCGCGTCGATGCCGTGATCTCCCCGTTCGGGACGGGCCTCATGTACCTGACCTCGACGTCGCGCGTCGGCTACGGGTTGGGCCGGAACCGCTACTACCCGCAGGCGTTCACCAAGATCGACAAGCGCGGGATCCCCTGGCTGAGCCTGCTGGTCGCGTTCGTCCTCGGACTCGTCTTCCTCCTGCCGTTCCCGAGCTGGCACTCGCTCGTGGGCCTCGTGACGGGGGCGTCGGTGCTCATGTACGCGGGCGCACCTCTCTCCCTGGGCGCGTTCCGACGCCGGCTCCCGCACGTCCATCGGCCGTACCGCATGCCCCTTGCCTCGGTGGTGAGCCCCCTCGCGTTCATCATCGCCAGCATGCTGATCTACTGGTCCGGCCTCGAGGTGATCTGGAAGCTCGGCGTGGCCATCGTGATCGGCTACGTGCTGATCGGGATCTTCATGGCGATGGACAAGACACGGCCGCCGATGGCGTGGCGATCCGCGGCGTGGATCCCGGTGTACCTGATCGGCATGGGCATCATCTCCTGGCAGGGCCAGTACAGCGGCGGCGCGGTCGCGGCTCCCGTGAACACGGGGAACATCCCGTTCTGGTGGGACATGGTGGTGGTGGCGGGCTTCAGCCTGATCATCTACTTCTGGGCGCAGGTGTCCGCCGTGTCCAGGGAGACGATGGAAGAGCTCATCGGGCGCCAGAGCGCGACACACCAACCCGAACCGACGCCGGCGCCGACGCCGACGCCGACGGCCTAGGACTGCACGTCGGCACGCAAGGGCGCCGGGGTCAGTCCGCCTCGGCGCCCGAGGCGCCCCCCGGTGCCGCGCGCGCCTTCAGCCAGTCGCTGAACTGGCGGCCGAGCCGCTGGACATCGCCGACCGTGCGCTCGAGGAGCGTCGTGAACTTCGCGCGGTAGGACGCGACGGCCGCGTCGAACTCGGCGGAGGGTGGCGGCTCCTGCCCGCGCTTCGGGTAGGAGCCGCCGCGGATCCGGTCGTAGTCGCCGGTCTGGACCCAGTCGACGAGCTCGTTCACCCGGCGCAGTGCGAAAGGGTGGTCAAGCTTCAGTTCGGCCCAAAAGCGCGCATGACGCGAGAACAGGTCGTCCTCGCCGCGGTACTCCGCCGCCTGCTTCAAGAACGCGTCGAAGTTCATGCCCGGCAACGCGCCTCCGGCGAGGCGCATCATGACGCGGCACGGGTCGAGCGGGTCGGAACGGGCGAGGGCGGCTGCGCGGTCCGCCGAGAGCTCGGCCGCTCGCGCCCACTCGAGCAAGGCGTAGTACATCGCTCTGGCGGGGAGCCCGAGGAGCAGCGATTTGGGCAGGGCACCGTTCACGAACTGGGCGAGGAGGACCAGCGCAGTCGTGTAGTAGTAGTGCTCGGAGAGGACATGGCCCGCTTCGTGCCCGAGCACGGTCTGGACCTCGTCGGGCGTGTAGGAGGACACGAGCGACGAGTTGAGGATCACGATGGGCTTGTTGGCCCCGAGGGTCAACGCGTTCACGTCGGCACGGTTGGAGACGTAGAGGTCGGGCACCGAGGGAAGGTCCAAGATGGTCGAGACCTGCACGTAGCGCCGCCAGACCTCGTCGAGCTGCTCGGGACCCAGCTTGACGGCGTTCCCGCGGATGACCTGGCGGAGCCGCCGTTCATGGCCGAGGTCGATCAGTCGTTTGATCACCGAGTCGAGCAGCGGGATGGCATGGAGGGCGGAGGTGGCCGCGCGGTCAGCCGGGTGCTCGTAGGCCCTGGGGCTCAGCTGCTCGTAGCGGTACGACGCCTCGATCGACATGGTCGCCCTCCTACTCCGCTGCGAACGGCGGTGCGCCGAGCGTACCGCCCGACGTCCGGGTTTCCCGGTCGCCGGCGAGCGTGCCCTGCGGAACGGGCATGATCTCACGATGGACGCATCGGCCGAGCTGCGTGCCGGGGCGCCCACGGGGAGGGCCCCGGGTTCGGGCAATGCAGCGAGCCTCGTCCGGTCCTTGTCGATCGCCGTGCTCCTCCAGTGGGCAGGCGCCGGCGCGCTCCTCCCGCTCCTGCCGCTCTATGTGAAGGACCATGGAGGCTCTGATGCCGTGGTCGGGGCGGTCATGGCGGCGTACTTCGCCTCGGCGTTCGTCTTCCAGTACGGCGCAGGGCGCCTATCGGACCGGCTCGGGCGTATGCCCGTGCTGATCGGGGGTCTGGTCGTCTACGCCCTGGGCAGCCTGCTGTTCCTCGTACGGGGACCTGCACCGCTCGATGTCGTGTTCCGCGCGTTGCAGGGAGCGGGCGCGGGTGGAGCCATGGTGGCCGCCCTCGCCATGATCTCCCATGCCGTGCCGTTGACGCAGCGCGGGCGCGCCACCGGGCTGCTCTACGGCGCCGAGCTCGGCGGGCTCGCCATCGGGCCCGTGGTCGGCAGCCTCGCCGGAGTGGCCGCCATGAGCTGGCTCTTCGTTGCCGCGGCGGTCGCCTCGCTCGTGGCGATCGGTCCTGTCCTGGTCGCGCGCGCGGCGGCTCGGGCCGCCGAAGAGCCCGTGCCCGGGAGCGCAGAGACGCCGCGCCGCCCGGCGTCCCGGGAGTCCGGGGCG
>JAJYPY010000197.1 GCA_021794995.1 Actinomycetes bacterium
GCGCGTCCCGCACCGTCGGGGAGCCGGGACGCGCCGCGCCCGTGCGGAGCCGCCGCAGCCCGGCCGCCGACGCGCCGAGCGGTCCGGTGACGAAGACGGCATGCCCCTCCGACGCGCCCGAGCGAAGCACCGGCGGTGCCGGTCCGTCGAGCACCCCGGTTGCCGCCACACTCACGACGACCTGGACCGACCCGGTCACGTCCCCCCCGACGACCGGGCAGTCCCAGCGGGCGGCCGCCTCGGCGACGCCGGCTGCAAGCAGGGCGAGGTCGGTGCCGGGCGGCACACAGAAGGTGACCAACGCGTGGCAGGGCCGGCCGCCCATCGCTCCGATGTCGCTCAGGGTCGCGCTGAGCGCCTTCCACCCAAGGTCGTCGAGACCGACGAGCGAGAGGTCCGCGTGCACCCCCTCGACGGCGGCATCGGTGGCCAGGAGGAGCCGGCCGTGGGGCGACCCCACGACGGCCGCGTCGTCTCCGATCCAGACATCACCCTCGGGTGGTGTGCCCGAGGCCGCGCCGAACACCCCGGCGATGCGGCCGACGACGGCATCCTCTCCGCCAGGGGACCCCGCGAGGCCACGTGTTGGGTGTGCCACGAGGCAATGCCTAGCATTGAGTGCCGACGCCCGAGACGAGGAGAAGCGCACATGGCATCGAACGAGAGCACGCTCCCCACGCAGAACCGCAGGCTCGCGGACTGGGTGGCCGAGGTGGCGGCGCTGACGACTCCTGACCGCGTCGAGTGGTGCGACGGGTCGGCCGAGGAGTACGACAGGCTCTGCCAGCTGCTCGTGGACAAGGGCACGTTCACCAAGCTCTCCGAGGCCAAGCGGCCGCACAGCTACTGGGCACACTCCGACCCCGGCGACGTCGCGCGGGTCGAGGACCGGACGTTCATCTGCTCGGCGCGCGAAGAGGACGCCGGTCCGACCAACAACTGGCGAGATCCCGTGCAGATGCGTGCCACCTTGACCGGGCTGTTCCGCGGGTCCATGAAGGGCCGCACCATGTACGTCGTGCCGTTCTCCATGGGCCCGCTGGGCTCCGACATCGCGCACATCGGCGTTGAGATCACCGACTCGGCGTACGTCGCGGTCTCCATGCGGATCATGACCCGGATGGGCAGCGCCGTCCTCGACATCCTCGGCGCCGACGGCGAATTCGTTCCGTGCCTCCACTCGGTCGGCGCGCCGCTCGAGCCCGGAGAGCCAGACGTGCCGTGGCCGTGCGACGCGGACCGCAAGTACATCGTCCAGTTCCCCGAGTCGCGCGAGATCTGGTCCTACGGCTCGGGCTACGGGGGGAACGCGCTGCTGGGCAAGAAGTGCTTCGCCCTGCGCATCGCGTCGGTGATGGCGCGCGACGACGGCTGGCTCGCCGAGCACATGCTCATCTTGAAGCTCACGTCACCCGACGGCGAGACGCGCTACGTCACCGGCGCCTTCCCGTCGGCGTGCGGGAAGACCAACCTCGCGATGCTCATCCCCACGCTGCCCGGCTGGAAGGTCGAGACGGTCGGCGACGACATCTGCTGGATGAAGTTCGGCGCCGACGGGCGCCTCTACGGCATCAACCCCGAGTCCGGGTTCTTCGGCGTGGCGCCGGGGACGAACTCGCACACCAACCCGAACGCCATGTACTCGGTGCAGGCCAACTCGATCTTCACCAACACCGCGCTCACCGACGACGGCGACGTCTGGTGGGAGGGCATGACCGACGTGCCCCCCGCCCACCTCATCGACTGGCGCGGCGAGGACTGGACCCCGGACAAGGGCACGACCGCCGCGCATCCCAATGCCCGTTTCACCTCACCGGCGGCCCAGGACCCCGCCATCGCCCCCGAGTGGGAGGACCCGGCCGGTGTGCCCATCTCCGCCATCTTGTTCGGCGGCCGGCGCGCGTCGGTGGTCCCCCTCGTCGTGCAGTCCTTCGACTGGACCCATGGGGTGTTCCTGGGGTCGATCATGGCGTCGGAGACCACGGCCGCGGCGACCGGCGCGGTGGGCAACCTGCGGCGAGACCCCTTCGCCATGCTGCCGTTCTGCGGGTACAACATGGGCGACTACTTCGCGCACTGGCTGAAGATCGGCGCGCACGCCGCCGACCCCGACGTCCTGCCGAAGATCTTCTACGTCAACTGGTTCCGCAAGGACGCGAGCGGCAAGTGGCTGTGGCCCGGGTACGGCGACAACTCCAGGGTCCTCGAGTGGGTCTTCGAGCGGGTGAGCGGCCGCGGCGACGCCCTCGAGACGCCGATCGGCTTGGTTCCGGCGCCCGGGGCGATCGACATCGAGGGGACGTCGGTGTCCAAGGAGGACATGGAGGAGCTGCTCCGCGTGGACACCGCGGACTGGAAGTCCGAGGTCCCCCTGATCCGCGAGCACTTCGCCCAGTTTGCCGACCACCTGCCGAAGGAGCTTGCCGCCGCCGTCGACGACCTGGAGGAGCGTCTGGGCTGACGGCGCCCGCGCCCGTCGTCACTGCGGCGCTCCTTCGATCGGGCGCCCGATGCGCGCACCATCGTGGAGGGGATCGGCGAGGATGGAGCGGTGGTGGCGGGCGCACGTGGCCGGAGGCTGATCCCGACGGTAGGACGCGCGGCCCGCTCGGCCAAGCGCCGCCTCGTCCCGGTGCTCGGAGGCAGGACGCGCACCCGGGTGATCGTGGTGCTCGCCTGCGTGCTGGCACTGGCGAGCGCCGACACGGCCACCGTGGGCGCCGCGGCGATCGAGCTGAAGCGGTCCCTCCACATCTCCACAACCGACATCGGACTCCTGGTCGCCGTGACCGCGATCGTCGCGGCGGTCTTCTCCCTTCCGTTCGGCGTGCTGGCGGACAGGGTGCGCCGGACCTGGCTCCTCGGCGGGGCCGTGGCGCTGTGGGGCGTGGCGATGGTGTGGAGCGCGAGTGCAGGGTCCTTCGCCGAGCTGCTGGTGACCCGGCTCGCCCTCGGCGGCGTCACCGCGGTGGCCGGACCCGTGATCGCGTCCTTGGTGGGCGACTGGTTCCCCGGTGGTGAACGCGGGCAGATCTACAGCTACATCCTGACCGGCGAGCTCCTCGGTGCCGGCGCGGGCTTCGCCTTCACGGGCGACCTCGCGGCGCTGTCGTGGCGTCTCTCCTTCGTCATCCTGGCGATCCCCGCGTTCGCGATCGCATGGGCCGTCTTCAAGCTCCCCGAACCGCTGCGGGGAGGGCGCGACGTGCTCGCCCCCGAGCCCGGGACCCGGCCGTGGCACGCGGCGCGCCACGCCGACGCCG
>JAJYPY010000198.1 GCA_021794995.1 Actinomycetes bacterium
AAACTACCCGGGTCTTTTGACGGCGGACGTGTACCTTCCCGGGCGCACTCGTCCTGACCTCGTCGAGATCGGCCTCAGTGGAACAGGGATGACGCCGCTTCGAATCTTCGACTCTCTCCAGCCGAGTCACTGAGCGCGTCGCCCCGGGCCGGCGGTTCCGGGCAGGTCTGCCGGCGTCGATGAACGACCCTCGGGGACAGCTGGCATGGGACGAGAAAGCGCCGCTGGCTCCGCTGGTCGCTGGTCGCCTCCGGGCACCTCGAACGCACCCGCTGACCAGGGCGCCTGATACGGCTGCCTGCCCATTGTGCAGACCGCAAAGGACGTACGCTGGGGCCGTGCGCTCGCGTCTGGGCGTTGTGCTTCTTGCCATGCTGGTCTGCCTCGCTGGAGCGGCGGCTCTCCTTGGGGCCAGTGAAGGCCCGCGGCAGGGGAACGTGCGGGGCTCGGTGACCATCATTGGCAAGACCAGATCCGTGTTCTTCGTGACGTGTGCGGGCAGCTCCACAGCGTGCGTGGGGACCACAGCACGGCACTCGCAGTGCCTGACGGTCACGCTGAGCTCGACGACGGGCTCCGTGTCTGGCTTGCGGGACGAACACTGCGACAACCGCCAGTCATCAAGAACGCGGGCCAGCTCACGTCCATCGCAGGTCAGGCTGGTGGATGAACACAAGGCGACGGTCAGAGGCACCTTCGTCGCCACCGTTCCCACGGGGCTCCACGACATGAAGCTCTCCGGAACGATTCGCTTCGTCACCGACCATGGCCGCAGGACCTACAAGACCACGGCCACCCGCGGCGACTGGAAGGCCGTCCTCCCTCCTGGCGCGTACATCATCGAGGGTCGGAGCGAGCAGATCAGTGGCGGGAGGCATTGGAGCCAGCCGACGCGCCTTTTCCTGCGCGCAAGACAGGTCAAGTCCACAGTCGTCGTCATGTACGAGACAGTCCGGTAAGTCGCTCGGGACGGGCACTATGCGCGTGTGGCTGAAGATCTGCCTACTGCTCGGAACCGTCGCGTTGGTCGCCGGCTTGGTGGTCGCTTTCGCGCGCAGTGAGCCGGTCGTCCACCGTGTGTACTTCTTGATCCCACCCGTGATCCACCATGTGGGTGCGCGCGTAGGTGTGCACGTCCACATCTTGAAGTCCTCCCCATAGGTCGCTGTTTACCGACTGGTCGTCCGAAGCGCGCCCTACCCAAGGGGGGACGGCTCCAGAGCAGCACCGAGCATCAGCGCTCCAGGAGCAAAGCTGTCCAAGTGTCGTGCCCGACGGTGACCGCGTGCCCGCTGCCCCGTGAGGTCCACGACGGGTAGGCGATCCACCGAGACATTGTGGGCACGGATTCCTGCCGCTCGGAGGTGAACACGTAGCCCCCATCCGGAGCCCACATGAGGCCCCCTGAAAGTGTCGCAGTGATGCCTCTGGCCACGATCGGCCGTCCGGTTTTGCCGTTGAGAATCACAAGCCGAGCCCGGACTCGCTGGGGCACCGGTACGACGGACCAGCTTGCGGCCCTGCGATACCGGAGATAGGCAGACGACGAGACGAGGAGGACGGCGAGGTCGCTGCCGCCTCGCGGCTCGAGTGCCCAAGAAAGGATGGCGCGGTGGGCCGGCGCACGCCAGGTCGCGCGATGGCCGGTCGCAAGCTCAAGCACGTCGATGGTGCATGCCAGGGTCCGTGCGCAGTGCGGTCCGCGCATCGTCTCCCAGGCGAGCATGCGGTCGTTGGGGACGACGCCGGCCACGGGCATGACGGCCAGTCGCCGGACGACACGACGACGAACCGGACTCCACACTTCGTACCTCGTCTCGTCTCGGTTCCTGATGGTCTCGCGCACGAGGAGTCCACCCGGGACTGCGGATGCCACCTGGAACGCGCACGGCAACGGCGTCTGCGGAACGACGGTCCGGCCGACGACGGTGACTTCTTCGACCGAGCAGTGCTCGCCAGTCGTCGCGTTCTCCAGGAGTTGGCTCGCGCTGGCGGAGCGGGCGATCAGCCAGACGGCGTTGTCCTCGAGGGCTGCGACGGCGTAGGTGGCTGGTCCGAGCCCCTGGGGCGGCGCGTTCGTCGTTGGGTCGAATGCGTAGGCGGTGCCGATCTCGGGTGCCCCCGGCCCGCCGGCGCTCAGGTTCTCGACGGCAACCACGAGGCGCCCCTCCACGACCCAAGGGAAGGCGGTGTCACGTTGGGGAGGAAGCGATCGGGTGGTGACGCGTCCGCTCGCCGCGTTCGTCGTGGCGACGGTGGTCGGCCCGGGTCCTGCCTCCGCACTGCCACCTCCGGGCTGCACGATGATGACGTTCCTCAGCGGTAGCTGATGGGGCGGAGGACGCACCTGTGCGCCCTTTCCTGCGTCCGGGGACATTGGCGAAGGTCGAGCGAGGTCGACGCCGAGCCCGGTGGCTGCAGCGGCGAGCACGATCGCCAGGAACACGAGACCCCGGCGTTTCCAACGCTTGATCCGATGCTCGTGGGCTTCTTTGATGAGCAGCTCGGAGTCGCTCGGGGAAAGGACGGCACTCTCCTGCTTGGTGCCTGCCTCCCGGACTACCATGATGCCATTGTGGTTGGTTCGATTTCCTTCGTCAAGGTCGATCCTGCAGAGCCCCTGCCGCTTCACGAGCAGGTCGCGGCCGAGATCCGCCGCGCGATCAGCGAGGGAGAGTGTGGGCCCGGGGATCGACTGCCGCCTGCGGTCGACCTCGCGGCAGTGCTCGGAGTCAACCGCAACACTGTCCTTCGGGCACTTCGCACCCTGAGGGAAGAGGGGCTCCTTGAGTTCCGTCGGGGAAGAGGCGTCCACGTCACCGGTGGTCCCGAGCGCTCGGTCGTGATCGAGAGGGCGAGGGACCTCGTCAAGGTCGCGCGTGTCCACGGCATCCGTCGCGAAGAGCTGCTCCGAATCGTGGCCGAGGTGACGTGAAAGAGAAGCAGTGTTCGCGATGGTTCACCGCGGATCACGCCGAGACTTCTCAGCGATCGCCCCCTACCACTCGCTGCAAGTGTCCCAATAGCACGACAGCTCGGCGGCCCGAAGTGCCGTTACGGGCGCAGCAACGGTCGCGAGCACACGGCGGCTCGGGCCACGTGACCCCCTGATTTCCGAAGAGCCGGATTAGCGCCGATTTCCACGACAGGGAATTGACCACAACTTCGTCGGGTGGCCGGGCTGGCGTCGGGGAGCTGAACCGACTGATGTGAGCGTGCTAAGGGGGAACCGTTCTCTCACGGTCCCGGTGTGC
>JAJYPY010000199.1 GCA_021794995.1 Actinomycetes bacterium
GCCGTGTAGCGCCGCAGGGTGCGCGAGGACACGCCCAAGGTTGCCCGAGCACGAGACATCGGCACGAGGTCTGCGGGGCGCTGCACGGTCATCGCTTCACAATATCGAACACGTGTTCGTATGTCAATGAGTGGCCGACAAAACACGTGGCTGCAAGTCTCCCCAGGCGCCGCTCGACGCGGTCGTCAACGGCGACCCAGCGGTGCCGCACGACGAGATGCCCGCGATCGGGGGCCGACCCGTGCCCCGGCCCCGCGGCGAGGCGCACACTCCCGTTCCTCGCCCTGCGGTGCGCACAGCGTGGCTGCAACGGGGGCGTTTAGACGGCGGGTGGGCCGGGAAGGGCGCCCTTATGGAGACCAGGGACGTCCTCGGAACGCGCTATCGCCTTGATCAGCGCATCGCGGTGGGGGGCATGGGGGACGTCTGGGCGGCGCGGGACGAATTGCTGGGCCGGCGAGTCGCCCTGAAGCTGCTCCACCCGAACCTCGCCGCCGACGAGGGATTCCGGAGGCGCTTCCGCGCCGAAGCCAAGGCGGTCGCCCGACTCTCGCACCCCGGCATCGTGAGCGTGTTCGACTACGGCGAAGACGCCGACGTCGCCTACCTCGCGATGGAGCTGGTCGACGGCGAGCCGCTCAGCTCGGTGCTCCGACGCCGGGGGCGCCTCGATGCCACCGAGACGCTGGGCCTCGTCGCCCAGGCCAGCGAGGCCCTGGCCGCTGCGCACGCCGCCGGCCTGGTGCACCGCGACGTGAAGCCGGCCAACCTCCTCCTGCGTCCCGACGGCAGGCTGAAGGTGACCGACTTCGGGATCGTCAGAGCTGGCGATACCGCGACCATGACCAACGACGGCTCGGTCCTCGGGACGGTTGCCTACATGTCGCCCGAGCAGGTTCGCGGCGAGCGCGTCGCCTCGGCCTCGGACATCTACAGCCTGGGCGTCGTCGCCTATGAGTGCCTGGTAGGCGACCGCCCGTACACGGGGGCCGAGTCCATCGCGGTGGCGCTCGCCCACCTTCACGACCCCGTGCCCGAGCTCCCTCAAGACGTGCCCGCCGGCGTGCGCCGGCTGGTGACGGCGATGCTCCAGAAGGATCCCGATGCTCGACCGCCTTCGGCTCAGGCGGTGGCGGAGCGCGCCCGGCGATTGGCAGCCGGCGCCAAGGGCGCATGGACAGGGTCGGTGCTCCTCGCACCGGCCGCCTCGGCGCCGTCGGATGGCCCACCGACGGAGCCATTCGGGATCGAGGCCCCGCCAGGGGGTCCACCGGGGACCCTTGCCCTCGCAGGCCTTGCAGAGCCCCCCACCATGGCGCTCGCCCCGCCTCGCCCCGTCGTCATGCGCTCGCGAGGGCCGAGCCGGCAGTGGGTGCCCATCACGGCGGCAGCGGTCGGTGCGCTCCTCATCGCCCTCCTGCTCGCGAGCACCCTCGGGGGTGGGACGGCCCCGTCGGTCCCGTCGCGCCTCGTGGTCACGGTCCCCTCGCTCCACGGCGTCACCCTTCGCACCGCCGAGCGCCGCCTCGCCGAGCTCGGCCTGCGCGTGAGCACCGGCCCTGCCGACCCCTCGCCGGCCGACCTGGTCCTTTCCGAGCGTCCCGGCGCCGGGTCCCACGTGCGGCGCGGCTCGACGGTGCGGCTCACCGTCACGGCACCTGCGCCGGTGTCACCGACCACGACCACCACGACCACGCTCGCTCCTGTGACGACGACCACCGCCGCCTCACCCCCTGCTCCTCGCCACGGCCCTCCGGGGCGTGGGCCCGGCGGCAAAGGGCCCCCGGGCCACTAGCCCCGAGTCGCCCCTCCTGCCCCCCGCCGCTCGCCCGGCGCCGCGTCCCCCGGCGCGTGCCACCCGCGGGGATCGAGGCCCCCGGGGATCGCGTGCGACGACGCGTCGTACGGCGCCCTCGTGAAGACGAACGAGGCGACATCGAGGTGCGAGACGGGCCCGCCGCCGGGCTCGCGCACGACGCGCAGCGTCTCGCCGCTGAAGTAGCCGAACTGACCGACGTAGGTCCCGTCGGCGACGGGGGCGAAGTCGCAGTCGCGCCCCGGCGCGACACCGCGTAGCTCCAGGCAGCCTGCGGCACTGAGATGCATGCGGTACTCGACAGGTCCCCAGTACCAGGTCCCGAGCACCTCCATGGCGAGCGGATCCGTGGGCGCGCGAGGCACGAACGGCGTCTTGGCGGACGACTCGGTCGATGCAAGCATGGCGAAGACGTCGTCGTAGAGCTCGGTGCGGTTCCCCCGATAGGTCGAGTTGGCGACCGCGACCAACGCGTCCTTGGTGCCCTGGTCGATGACGACCATCGCCCAATGACCCGGCATGGCCCCGGCGTGCCCGACCCGGCGCTGCCCGTCGCGGTTCTGGACCTGCAGCCCGAGCCCGTACGCGCCAGTCCAGGGCTGAGCGGGGACGTCGGAGAGCGCCAGCGGCTCGGCCATCTCCGACGCGGACTCGGGTCGCAGCGCATCGGGACGGCTGCCAGCGAGCACCGCCGACCAGCGAGCCAGGTCGCCGATCGTCGACCACAGCTGGCCGGCGGGCGCCATCGCCCCGGCGTGGTACGCAGGCTCGGCATGCACGAGGTCCGCGTGGGGGTGCACGGCGTAGCCCTCGACATGGGGGGCGACCGGTCGCTCCGTGGTGCGGGTCAACCCGAGGGGCCCAAGGAGCTCCTGGCGGAGCACCACCTCGAGCGGCGCGCCGCGCCGACGAGCGACGAGCTCGCCGAGCACGGCGTACCCGACGTTGGAGTAGTGGAACCGGCGTCCGGGCCGCCACCGCAGGTCTTCGGCACGCAGGCTCGAGGAGGTCAGCTCCTCGAAGCCTGCGCCCGGGACGCGCTCCCACCACGGAGCAGGCGTCTCCGCTCGAAGGCCCGAGGTATGCGAGAGGAGCTGGGCGATCGTGATCGGGAGCGCCGCGAGCTCCGGGAGGTGCGCACCAATCCGGTCGTTCAGGTCGAGCGCCCCTTCGTCGCGCAGACGCATCACCATGACGGCGACGAACGTCTTGGAGATCGATCCGATCCGGTACTGCGTATCGGCGTCGGGAGTCGTGCCGCCAGGCGCTCCCGTCGTTCCGGCAGCGGCCCACCACACCGGCACGCCGTCTCGCGCGAGCCCGACGACGAGCGTGGGCAGCTTCTGGGACACCTGCTCGTCGCGCACGCGCTGGTCGAGGCGCCCGACGAGATCAGGATCGAGCGTCACG
>JAJYPY010000200.1 GCA_021794995.1 Actinomycetes bacterium
GGGTTGCGCAAGAGCTCGGTCTTGAAGAGCCCGTTCATGGTTTCTGCCAGGGCATTGTCATAACTTGTCGCTACGGTGCCGATGGAGGGAGCGGCGTCGATGTCCGCGAGGCGCTCGGTATGTGCAAGTGACGTGTACTGACTTCCTGCGTCCGAGTTCACCCGAATTCGGGTGAACTCCGATTATGCCGAGCCTTGCGTTAAGCCGAGGAATCGCGTCCTGACCTGCTTGGGCGGGTCTGCCTGACCGATTGCTCGGCTTAACGGTTCGGTGGCTTGTCGCTACCGTCGGCCGGATCCAGATGCCCTTGAGGAGAGGAGACGGCCATGGATACGACGGTCACGGGGATCGGGTCGGCTGTTGTCGCGGAGTTGCGCGCTGCTGGCTACATGGACTCGACGATCGGTCAGTACAAGAAGACGATCAAAGCGCTGACGCGCTTCGCTGAGGAACGTGACGGCGTTTACACGCCCTCACTCGGTGCGGAGTTCGCGGCGATGACGGTCATCCCGCGCACTGGCAGGTTCAGTGCGCAGCGCAGGTTCGACTACGGCCGGCTGGTCAGCGTGTTCGACGCCTACCTGAGGAACGGCCGCGTGGATCTGTCGTGCTCCAAGCGCGGGGGCGGGGGCGTGCGGCCGGACTCGAGCGAGCTGAGCGCGCTGGCCAGCGCGTGGGAGGCGGAGATGGACGATCGTGCTCTGGCGCCGGCCACCCGCGACGCCTATGGCCGGGTCTGCCGGGCCTACCTGGCGTTCTTGGAGTCACGCGGGGTCCGCTGTCTCGATGACGCCGACGGGGCCAGCGTGCTGGCGTTCCTCGAGTCGCTGTCCGCCAGGTGGGCGACGTCCTCGTTGTTCTGGGTGGTGTCGAACTTCCGAGCGTTCTTGAAGTTCACCGGCCGCACTGATCTGGTCGACGCGGCTGGGCTGGCCGGTGTCAAGCGCTCTCATGCGATCCTGCCGGTTCTTTGCGACGACGACGAGCGCCTGGTCGTGCAGGCGTGCGCATCGGGGGCGGTCAGTTCCCGGGATGCGGCCATCACCTTGCTGGCGTTGACGACTGGGCTTCGCGCGTGCGACATCGTCAACCTGCGCCTGGCGGCCATCGACTGGCGCGCACGGACCGCCGAGATCGTCCAGCAGAAGACGCACAACCCGCTGACCGTGCCGTTGACCGATCTGCTGGTGGGAAGGCTCGCCGACTATGTCCTCGACGACAGGCCCGACTCACCCGATGACCACGTGTTCTTGCGATCCGTGGCTCCGCACGCGCGCTTGGCCGATCACGCGTCGATCTACTGGGTGATCGCGGAGGTCTTCCGCAGGGCAGGGGTTGTCGACGTGAAGGTCGGCACTCGCCTGTTGCGCCACAACGCCGCGTCGCGGCTGTTGCGCGCGGCGGTCCCGTTGCCGACGATCTCGGCCGTCCTCGGGCACGCGAGCCCCGAATCGACCGACCTCTACATGAGCGTCGACCGGGACCGTCTGCTCGAGTGCGTGCTGGATGTGCCCATGCCCAAGGGCTCGCGGCCATGAGCGCCCGCGGCTTCACCAGCGCGTTTGCCCCACAACTGGACGCCTACCTCGCGTTCAAGGAGAAGATGGGCTTCTACGGCAGCTCCCGGATCTCGTATCTGAAGAGGTTCGACGCTTACTGCACCGCGCACGGCCGGGTCGCCTTCGACCGTGACACCGTCGAAGGATGGGTCACCGACCAGCTGGCCCGATCGGGCCGCTACCGGTCGTGGATGTCCTACATCCGCGACGTCGGCCGGTGGCTCCAAGTCCACGGGCACCGGGACGCCTACGTGCTCTCGGACCGGTGGAAGGCCCAGCTCGTGCCGGCCCACCCCTACCTGCTGAGCAGGCACGAGATCGAGGCGTTCTTCGCTGCCGCGGCAACGCTTCACGCTGAGTCCCCGTGGCGGTGGCAGGCGGTGGCGTTCTTCACGCTGATGCACTCCTGCGGGCTGAGGACCGGGGAAGCCCGCCTGCTGACGCCTGCGCACGTGCACCTTCGTGACCGGAACCTCGACGTCGTGTCCTCCAAGGGCAACCGCTCCCGCCGGCTGCCGGTGACCGGCGAGGTGACCGAAGTCCTGGCCGACTGCGGCCGGGCATCGACGGCTCGGGTCGGCCCGTCGCGGCGCACGTTCTTCGTCTCCGCGTCCGGCAACCAGGTCACCCCCGCGTCCGTCGGGGTGATCTTCCGCCGCATCTGGGACGCGGCCGGTCTCCCGCGCCCAGCAGGCGCCCAGCAGCCGAGGCCCTACGACTTTCGACACCACTTCGCCTATGCGAACGTCGAACGCTGGGCGAGACAGGGCAGAGACGTCACCGCGATGCTGCCCTACCTGGCGCGCTACATGGGGCACGCGAGCATCGAGTCGAGCTACTACTACATCCACACCTCACCGGACTTCATGCATGCCTACTCCGACATCATCGCCGAGAGCCAGTCGCTGCTGCCCGAGGTCGGGTTCGAATGACGCGCGGCCGACAAACCGCCGCCCCGGACTTCTACACCTTCGCCAGGGGCTATCTGCACATCTACCTGCCCACGGTGCAACGACGCTCAGCCAAGACGATCGAGGCCTACCGGATCAGCCTGGAGTGCTTCCTCGCCTATCTCGCCGAGACCGAGTGCATCGAACGCGCCCACGTGACCTTCGAGCACCTGGGGCGCGACCACCTCAAAGGCTGGCTGACCTGGATGGTCGACCAGCGGCACTACGCGCCTGCGACCGTCGCGCTGCGGCTCAGCAGCGTCAAAGCGTTCCTGACGTACTGCGGCGCCGAAGACATCACTCTCGTCGCGCTCAGCCAGGCAGCCAACGCCCTACGAGCACCAGCGAGCCCAAGGAAGCCGATCGAGTACCTCACCGGACCCGAAACCCGAGCCGTGCTCGCCGCCTTCACCGGCCGAAGTCCGAAATCACGTAGGAACCGGATGCTGCTGATCCTGCTCTACGACACCGCGGCCCGCGTCGGCGAGATCACCTGCCTGACGCTTGGGGACCTCTGTCTGACCACGCCCGGCCACGTGAGGCTCACCGGCAAGCGCGACAAGACCCGAGTCGTCCCACTGACCGAAAAGACGATCGAGCACCTTCGCGTCTACCTCGCCGAGTTCCACCCGGACACCCCTACGCTGCCGGTGACGCGGCCGGTGTTCTACAGCCCGCACCACGGCACGCCGACCCGGC
>JAJYPY010000201.1 GCA_021794995.1 Actinomycetes bacterium
GCTGCGGAGGCACGGGATCGAGGTCGTGACCGTGACCGGGTCTGAGCTCGGCCGGGGCCGGGGCGGCCCCCGGTGCATGACCTGCCCGATCGAACGCGACGCCTAGGTGGCTGGTGTCTTGTGGGGTGTTCGGGCAGCTGAGCTGCCGTTGACCTGCGGGTGACCAGGGACCCGTGGCGGGCTCTGGGTGGTGATGTGACGACCCTTGTTGAGGTGGGCCTGTTCTGTTCGCGGCCCGGGTGGCGTCTGAAGGTGGCCGGGCGGCCGCTCTGGTCACCGCTCGGGGCCCCTCATGTTCCTGCCACGCTCCACCCGGTGCGGGCGGAGCGTGCGCCGAGCGTTCCGAGGCGCGCCAGATTGACTGCGGCGGCGAGGAGCTTGAAGTCGGCGGCGACCCTGACTCGGCCGCGCGTCCGGGCCCGGCGACCGCCGTGCTTGCGCCGCATGAGATGCGCGATCTTGCGCTCGACCTTCGGTCGGGTGGCCCGGTAGTCGGCGATCCAATCGGAGTGCTTCTGGCGGGCGCGCGCCCGGGACAGCACTGCCTCGTTCGGACCGACGACGATGCTGCGACCCTCCTTGGCCTTCGTGCATTGCCCCCGCAACGCGCACGATGCGCAAGCTTCGGCGAACTTGGCGATCCCGCCACCGTCGCTGTGACGCCGGATGGAGACGGTGACGCCGGCGGGGCAGGTGACCGTGTCGTCTTCGAGGTCGACGTCGAAGCGCTCCTTGGAGAACAACCCGTTGGTGGCGTTGGGCTTCTGGGTCTTGCACCTGGACTCGATCCCCTCGTCTTCGAGACGGGACTGGAAGTCCCCGGTGCCATACGCATTGTCGCCGTAGACGGTCGGGACCTCGTCCCCGTCTTCTTCGTCCCCCTCGGGGACCGTTGCGTGGTCCTCGGTGGGCGGCGCCTCGGCGTTGTCGTTGCCGGCGTCGCCGACCGCCGTCTCGGGGTCGTCGCCGAGCAGGTCGCAGATCAGGTCCTCGGCCACATTCGCGTCGCCGGCATTGCCGGGGGTAACGGCGGTGTCGGTGATGATCTCGGAGTCGGGGTCGACCGCCACGTGACCCTTGTAGCCATCGAACCCCCTGGCCTGGGTCTTGTGGCCATGGCGGGTCTCGGGATCGACCGTCGAGATCACCCGGTCGGTGGCCACCTTGCGGGCGATGCGCAACGTGCCGTCCCCATCGACTTCGAGGTCCTGGCCGACCACGGTGGCAAGCAGGCGGACCGCCTCCTCGACGCTGGGATCCAGCTCGGAGCCGTCGAGATAGGCCAGGCAGGCGTAGGCGTCCTTGGCCCTTGAGTCGACGAGGTCAGCCTGGGCGTCCTTGTCGTCCCAGTCGATCTGGGGCTTGGCCGCTGACGCATAGTCGTCGCCGCTGGTCATGGCGCGACGCAGCTCGTCTTCGAGTGCGGGGTCGGCCGCCTTCAACAACCCGCGGATGGCCGAACGGATGAGGGTGATCGTGTCCATGGTGGCTACAGCGTCGTAGAGGGGCGTCGAGTCGAGCGCCCGCTTGCGACCCACCAGGCCGGCGTCTCTGGCGGCACCCAGTGCGGCCTCGAAGATGCGGTCGGGGCGTTCGGAGCGGCGCAGGCGCTCGCGCATGTCGACGAGGACGGTGTGGGCGAAGCTCGTCCAGCTGTTCGAGTCGTAGCCGCCAACACCGGCCGCGTAGCGCCAGCGGTTGTCGAAGCAGTAGCGCTCCACTGCCTCCCGGTCCGACAACCCCTCCAGGCGCTGGAGCACCATGACCGTTGCCACCACCGACGGCGGAACCGAGCGGCGGCCCTTGTGCTCGTCGAACAGGTCGGCGAATGCCTCGTCGGGGAAGAGCCGGTCACGCTCTCTGGCGAGGAACGAGTAGATGGAGCGCTCCGCCAGAGCCTTGGCGCAGAACCGCCCCACGTCGTCGAACAGGTCCCCTTGCTTGTCGGCCACTCCGAGCGTCATCAGCGCCTCCCGATCGGGGAACTACAACGCTGTAATTCTCTCAGATCTGGGCGCGGATCGCGAATCGAGATCGGCGCGAAAGACACCAGCCACCTAGGGGGAGATCATGCAGCGCCACCCGAAGCGGAAGGTGATCACGCACCACCTCGGCGGCATGGTCCCGTACTTCGGAGCCCGGCTCCAAGGGCTCGACGCGGAGATCGCCCGGTGCTCCTCGCCCGAGCTCACCAAGAAGAGCGTCGTCACACTGCCCCGGCCGATCGGCGAGCACTTCCGCCGCTCCTGCAACGGCACCGCGATCTCCTACGCACCTGAGTCGCTCGAGTGCGGACTCGGCTACTTCGGCGACAGCCACGTGCTGTTCACCACCGACGTCCCCGTGGGATCGGCAAGTGGCGAGCAGTGGACGCGCGACATCCTGCGAGCCATCGCCGACGCCGAACTCGCGGGGGACGCCAGAGCGCGGATCCTCGGCGACAGCGCCACGGCGCTGCTCGGAGTCTGAAGGCACCCTCGCAGGCGCCCTCGCAGGCACCCTCGTACGCGGTGTCGCCGCGAGCCCGGGAGGACGTTGTCGACCGGGGTGGGCAGCTGCGGCGATGTATCCCTTTTCGAGGCTCGTTCGTCTACATGGTGTTGGTCCTGAGCAAAGGAGCGAGCCATGAAGAAGAACATGGGAACGGCGGACCGGGCCCTTCGGGTGGTCGCGGCGGCCGGGGCCGTCGCAGGAAGTGGCGTGCTCGGCGTCTCGACGGCGTGGGGAATCGTGCTGCTGGCCGTGGCGGCCGTGATGGTTGCGACCGCGCTCAGCGGGTACTGCCCCATCTACAGCGTCCTCCACGTCGAGACGACTGGATCCCCCGTCGCCGGCGGAGAGCACCGGAATTCGCGCATGCACAGAGCGGCCTGAGGAAGACTTGACCAGTGGTGAGCGACGGAGCACCCGAACCGGCCGGGAGCGTCGCGACCCAAGTGGCGGCTGAGCTCCCAAGGCTCTACCGCTAAGCCCGCGCGATCACGGCCAACCAAGCGGAGGCCGAGGACCTCGTCGGCGACACCGTCGAACGAGCCCTGGAGCGAGCAGCGCAGTTCCGGGGTGAGGCGACGGTACGGACGTGGCTCCACCAGATCCTCCACCACCTGGCGGTCGACCGGGCGCGCCACCACGCACACGAGCTGAGCGTCGAGGACGTGGAAACTCGTTGGCGCGACGAGGCCTACAGCGTCGACCCC
>JAJYPY010000202.1 GCA_021794995.1 Actinomycetes bacterium
CGGAGCCGCGCAGAAAGCCGCCTCCCACAACGCAATCTCGGGCCTGGGCCGATCAGCCAGTCCTCAGCAGGAGCCCCAAAACATGTTCCCGAGGATCGAGGTTAACGTGAACGTCGATGCACGGTCGCCAGAAGCTCCCTTCCCGTCGTCGCGCGCGTCTCGACGGTCCCCCCGACACGGCGGAGCCCCCCGGCTCCGACCGCTACAAGTGGGTCGTCCTGACCAACACGACCCTCGGCATGCTGATGGCGACGATCGACATCTCGATCATGCTCATCGCGCTGCCCGACATCTTCCGGGGCATCGGCATCGATCCCCTGAAGCCGGGCAACAGCTTCTTCCTCCTGTGGATGATCCTCGGCTTCATGGTGGTCACCAGCGTGCTCGTCGTGAGCCTGGGCCGCCTCGGCGACATGTACGGCCGGGTCAAGATGTACAACCTGGGCTTCGCCCTGTACACGTTCTTTTCCATCGTGTTGACGATCACCTGGATGCACGGGACGAGCGCGGCGATCTGGCTCGTGGTGATGCGGCTCTTCCAAGGCGTCGGCGCGGCCTTCCTCATCGCGAACTCATCGGCGATCCTCACCGACGCCTTCCCGCCGGGACAGCGCGGGATGGCACTCGGGGTGAACCAGATCGCCGGCATCAGCGGCTCGTTCATCGGCCTCGTCCTCGGCGGCGTGCTGGCACCCATCCAGTGGCGGTTGATCTTTTTGGTCTCCGTCCCGGTGGGACTCGTCGGGACCATCTGGGCGTACACGAAGCTCCACGAGGTGGCGCGCCGCCAGCATGCGCGACTGGACTGGGCGGGAAACATCACCTTCTCCCTCGGGCTGATCGCGCTGATGATCGCCATCACGTACGGCATCCAGCCCTACGGCGGGCACGCCATGGGGTGGACGAGCCCGCTCGTCGACGCGTGCTTTGCCGCGGCGGCCGTGCTGCTCGTCTCCTTCTCGATCATCGAGACCAAGGTGCCGGACCCGATGTTCCGGATGAACCTCTTCCGCATCCGTGCGTTCACCGCCGGGAGCCTGTCGTCCCTCCTGTCGTCGATGGGCAGGGGCGGCCTCATGTTCATGCTCATCATCTGGCTGCAGGGCATCTGGCTGCCGTTGCACGGCTACACCTTTTCGAGCACGCCGCTGTGGGCGGGCATCTACATGATGCCGCTCACGGGCGGCTTCCTCCTCGCCGGTCCCGTGTCGGGCATCCTCTCCGACCGGTACGGGTCGCGGCCTTTCGCGTCGGGGGGCATGGTTGCCGCCGCAGTCTCCTTCGGGCTGCTCGAGGTGCTCCCCGTGGACTTCCCCTACTGGGCTTTCGCCGCGCTCCTGCTCATGAACGGGCTTGCGATGGGGGCGTTCGCCGCGCCGAACCGCGCAGGGGTGATGAACAGCCTGCCGCCGCAGCACCGAGGCGTGGGCTCCGGCATGAACTCGACCTTCCAGAACTCCGCACAGGTCCTTTCGATCGGGATCTTCTTCACGCTCATGATCGTCGGGCTCTCGAGCAGCTTGCCGGCCGCCCTCGAGCACGGACTGCTCACGCACGGCGTGCCTGCATCGGCGGCCCACGCAGTGGCGAAGCTCCCGCCGGTGTCGGTCCTCTTCGCCGCCTTCTTGGGGTACAGCCCCATCAAGCACCTTCTCGGAGCGGCGGTCTTGTCCCATCTGCCGGCAGCGAGCGTCCACGCGCTGACTGGACGAGCGTTCTTTCCCCGCCTCATCATCCGGCCGTTCCAACGCGGGCTCCACGAGGCATTCGACTTCGCCATCCTGGCGTGCCTGGTCGCCGCGGGGGCGTCGTGGTTGCGCGGAGGAAAGTACGTGTACATGGAGCGCGACGCCACGGCGCCCGCGGGCCCGGCACCGCTCGCGCGGCCTGGCGCCAACGGGCGGTCGCATGACGCAGTGCGCGCGACAGACGCCGGCGCTCGAGCCGGCGCCGGTGGCACCGTGGACGGCGATGTCTCGTCGCCGACGACCGGCAGCGGACTGTCGCAGTAGTCGCTGGAGCTGACGGCGCGCGAGGCGCCCGCGTCGCCCGCGCGTCAGTCGTCGGCGCGTCCGCTCCGACCAGAACGCCGGCCCATGTGCCAGCCGCTGCAGAACGCGCACTGGTAGACACCGAGCTGCGTCCCCGATTCCTTCGAGCGCTCGTCTGCCGCGACGAGGGCGTCGGTGCGACTCGAGTACCGCACCTTTGCCTGGCCGTCGTTCCGCCAGTGCGACGCGTCGAGCGCGAGCGGACGGTGCGGGGGACGGCGCGTCACGCGTGCAGTTTGCCCTTTCGGGCCAACCGATCTCGTGCACCCGGTCATTGCTCATTGCAGTCGCGTGAAGAAGTCGTGGCGCGCAGACGCACGCGAGATTGCGGACGCGTAGCAGGACGCAGTGGACACGAGCGCGCGACGCCGACCGCAGATGCCCCCGGTGCGTCGTGGTGCGCGGGTGAGCGGCCGAGACGACGGCTGCGCGCTTGACGGGTGACGGGGTCCTCGCTAGAACGGGGTTCCCTTGAGCGACGTTCGACATGCCATTTCGGCCGGTTCGGACTCGGGGCGGCAGAGCGGAGTGCGCGCCGGAATGGCCGCAGTTCGTGTCGGTTGCTGCCTCGGAGTCGCAGCGGTGTTCGGTGCAACGCTGCTCTCTCCCGTCGCGCCCGCAAGCGCAGACCAGGTGACGAACCTCCACGCACAAGCCGCGCAGCTCTCCCAAGAGATGCTGCTCGAGCAGCTCCAGATCGGCGGGTATCTCCAGCAGCGCAACGCCGATACTGCCGGCGTCGCGGCGGACAACGCGCAACTCGCTGCGATGCAAGCACAGATGGCGGCGACGCGCCGCCGGATCTCGTTGGACATGGCCAACCTCCGCAACGCCGCCGTGAAGGCATACGTGGAGGGTGGTGCGCAAGCCGACGGGACGGGAGCGCTCTTTGCGTCCGATCCGTCGAACGGCGCGAGTGCGGTGTACGACCAGGTGGTCACGGGCGATCTCTCGACCGCGATCGACAACCTGCGTATCGATCGGCGAGCACTGGGCCGCGAGGAGGCGGCGCAGCAAGAGATCGCCGCGCAGGCCCAACAGCGGCTTGCACAGGCCAATGCAGAGCTCGCCGCCGCGCAGGCGACGGAGCAGAAGCTCGCGCAGCAGCACGCGACCATCTCCGGCCAGCTCGCGGCCGCCATCGCC